>JAZRZW010000076.1:0-15476 GCA_045601585.1 Faecousia sp.
GTTTATTTTGCTAATTAGTAGTTTTCGCAGTGAATTTCGAAATAGCTCTGAGGATGTGCGCAGGTGGGGCACAGATCAGGTGCTTCAGCGCCAACATGGATGTGACCGCAGTTGCGGCATTCCCAGGCTTTCACCTCACATTTCTTAAAGACTTCTGCAGTTTCCACATTCTTCAGCAGAGCGCGGTAACGCTCTTCGTGGTGCTTTTCCACAGCTGCAACCAGACGGAATCTGGCAGCCAGTTCGGGGAAGCCTTCCTCTTCGGCGGTTTTAGCAAAACCGTCGTACATATCCGTCCACTCGTAGTTTTCGCCGGCAGCAGCGGCTGCCAGGTTCTCAGCGGTATTGCCGATGCCTTCCAGTTCCTTGAACCACAGCTTTGCATGTTCTTTTTCGTTTTCAGCAGTTTTAAGAAACAGAGCGGCAATCTGCTCAAAGCCTTCTTTCTTGGCTTTGGAAGCGAAGTAGGTGTACTTGTTTCTTGCCTCAGATTCGCCTGCAAAAGCAGCCATCAGATTCTTCTCGGTTTGGGTGCCTGCGTATTTGCTCATAAGTTTACCTCCTGAATAGTCGCGGATTGTACCGCGGGATTTCAATTTGATTATACACTAATAGAATGTGTTTTGTACAGTGCTTTTTGAAATTTATCTGTATTGTATTTTTATAAAATTGTGGTAGAATATAGAAAATGAAGGAGGGTCGCTATGGAAAAATTCAAATTGAATTCTGAATATAAACCCACCGGCGACCAGCCGGAAGCAATCCAACAGCTGACGATGGGTGTAGAAAACGGATTGCGGGAGCAGGTGCTTTTGGGCGTGACCGGTTCCGGTAAAACCTTCACAATGGCCAATATCATTGCCAATGTGAATCGTCCCACTCTGGTGCTTGCCCACAATAAGACGCTTGCGGCCCAGTTGTGCAGTGAGTTCCGTGAGTTCTTTCCGGATAATGCTGTAGAGTATTTTGTTTCCTATTACGACTATTACCAGCCAGAAGCCTATATTGCCCATACTGACACTTACATTGAGAAGGATTCTTCCGTCAATGAGGAGATTGACCGCCTTCGCCATAGCGCAACCTCTGCGCTGTTTGAGCGGCGGGATGTGATCGTGGTGTCTTCAGTTAGCTGTCTTTACGGCCTGGGTGACCCCATCGACTATCGCAGTATGGTGGTATCTCTGCGGGCCGGTCAGAGCTATCCGATGGATGATGTGCTTCGCAAGCTGGCTGAGATCCGATACGAGCGCAACGATATGGACTTCTCCCGTAATAAGTTCCGTGTCCGTGGTGATACTCTGGAAGTTTACCCCGCTTACTGGTCCGGAAGAGCCATCCGTGTAGAATTTTTTGGTGACGAAGTAGACCGGATTTCAGAAATCAACGCAGTTACCGGTATTCCTGAACGCTTTATCGACCATGTGGCTATCTATCCCGCCAGCCATTATGTGGCTTCCCGGGAGAAGATGGAACGGGCGATGGCAGAAATCCGCAAAGAATGTGATGCCCAGGTTGCGCTGTTTAACAGCCAGAATAAATTGCTCGAGGCACAACGGATCTCCCAGCGCACCAACTATGATTTGGAAATGTTGACGGAGATCGGTTTCTGTAACGACATTGAAAACTATTCCCGTGTGATCCAGGGTAGGGAACCGGGCACACCGCCTACCACTTTGTTGGATTATTTCCCTGAAGATTTCCTACTCTTGGTAGATGAGAGCCATGTGACACTGCCGCAATGCAAATCTATGTATCGGGGTGATCGCAGCCGCAAGGATGCGCTGGTGAACTATGGATTCCGACTTCCGTCTGCCTATGATAATCGTCCGCTGACCTTTGAAGAATTTGATTCCAAGGTAAATCAGGCAATCTATGTTTCTGCCACACCTGCGGAATACGAATTATCCCGTTCCGGACAGACGGTGGAGCAGGTGATCCGTCCTACAGGCCTTTTAGACCCGGAAGTGGAGATCAGACCCATTGATGGGCAGATAGATGACCTGATTGGGGAGATCAACACTCGAGCTGCCAGAAACGAAAGAGTGCTGGTCACCACCTTGACAAAGAAAATGGCGGAGGATCTGACGGCCTACTTGCTCAAGACAGGGATCAAGGTGCGCTATATGCACTCTGAGATCGGCACGATGGAGCGAATGGAGATTATCCGCGATCTGCGCATGGCTAAATTTGATGTCCTTGTGGGTATCAATCTGCTTCGTGAAGGATTGGATCTGCCAGAGGTCAGCCTGGTGGCGATTCTGGATGCTGACAAAGAGGGATTCCTGCGTTCAGAGACCAGTCTGATCCAGACAATCGGTCGAGCTGCCAGAAATGCAGATGGCAGAGTGATTATGTATGCAGACCGAGTAACACCCTCTATGGATGCAGCCATTCGGGAAACGAATCGCCGTAGGTCCATTCAACACGAATATAACGAAAAACACGGAATTGTTCCGAAAACCATTATTAAGTCTGTTCGTGATCTCATTGAGATATCTTCTCCCACGCCGGAGCGCAAGGGCAGAAGCGGCCTGAAGATGACCAAGGCCGAGAAGGAAAAAGAGATTGCACGTCTGGAGAAACAGATGCGGGAAGCTGCAAAGATGATGGAGTTTGAATATGCTGCACTTTTGCGGGATCAGATCATCGAGCTTCGCGGCAATGGAATATGAAAAGAACCTCATCCATCAGGATGAGGTTCTTTTGCTTTTCAACATACTGATAAAACGGAACACTGTAGAAACCAACAGGATGCCTACAGCCAGAGCGCCGGCGATGGCGATTGTTTCTTTTCCTTTAGAGGCAAAACCGGCCATATCGCCCTGAACGGCGCAATAGGTGGTGAAATACACACCGGCACCGGGTAACAGTGGGAAGCAGGAAACAACAAGGTAGGAAATCGCAGGATACTTACGGATTCTTGCCATAATCTCCGAGTAGATTGCTGCAACAATGGCAGCGATAAAGCTGGACATAGCAGGAGAGAGCTGGCATGCGGCAGCCAGGCAATATGCACCCCAGGTGATCACGCCACCCAATACACAGAAAATACCACCCGGAAAGTGGATGTTGTAAATGATGGTAAAGCCCAGACAGCCGATCATAGCACCCAACAGCTGGAGGAAAACGCCGCTTGTGGTGATGCTGTCAGTTGTGGGCATTGCAATGAGTTTCGAGGACAAAAACCAGGCAGAGCCGGCGCCCAAAGCAATCGCAACAGCAATCATCAATACCTGTACAATGCGGTTCAAGCCGGAGTTGGTATCGCCGAAGATAATGTCACGCATTGCGTTGGTAAACAACAGTCCGGGGACAAGGATCATCAGTGTGCCGATGATCATCGGTGTACAGTTTACCGACGGGACCAGATCGCCCAGCATAAATGCAAGGAGTGTCATTGCAAAGGCAGAAACAGTGGTAGTAAAGAATTGATTGATGTGCCATTTCTCCGTGAAATAGGCAACAAGTCCCAGTAGAGCACCACACAGACCGCCGCAGATTGCCTCCGTCAAACCTCCGCCGAAGAAGATGGCGAAGCCGCAAGCACCTAAGAAATGACCCAGCAGCATTACCGGAAATCTGTGGTAGACTCTGGAATGGTCGGTTTCATTCAACCATTGCAGAGCGTTTTCCGGGGCGGGGGTTTCGGCACAGATTCTGCGGCTCAGGTTGCTGTAACGCTCAACTGCGTCCAGATCGTTGCCGTGCTGGCCAATACGACGCATACGGGTCATGGGCTGACCATCCGGCGTTTTCAGGCTGATGGTCAGGCAGTTGGGAATGGCAAAAGTTTCTGCCTCTAAGCCATATGCAGATAGGATTCGATTGACGCTTTCTTCAATTCGAAATGTCTCAGCACCAGCCATAGCAAGTCGATAGCCGAGCTTGGTGACAAGATCCAGCAAAATGTTGTAGTCCATAATTCGACCTCACAAAAGTGATATAGTTTCAGTATACCACGCGGAGAATAATATGTAAGAAAAAGCCACCGACCTATTGATCGGTGGCTCAAAGTTACTTACGAACGAACAGTACACCCAAGGTGCCGGGACCGCAGTGGCAGGAAACGGTGCAACCTGCATCGGTGTAGTAGATATTCTCGAAGTCACCATATTCCTTAACGGCTTCCAGAACACCGTTGTAGGCTTCATCAGAAACGGGGGTCTTGGTAACAAACAGAGTGCCCTTATCAATGTCGTCACGGTTTGCAAGACGATCCTTTACATAGCTGACGATGCTCTTATTGAAATTACCGCGATACTTTTTAACTGCGGACATTTTGCCGTCTCTGACTTCAATGCAGGGCTTCAGGTTCAGCAGGTTGGCGCCCAGAGCAGCAACAGAGGAGCAGCGGCCACCTTTGACCATGTAGGCCAGTTGGTCAAGCAGGAAACTTGCTTCCACCTTGCCGGTGAACTCGTCCAGTTGTGCCTTCAGATCCTGGAGATCTTCACAGGTCTTAGCCAGTTCCGCAGCCTTCAGAACAACCAGACCCTGACCGGTTGAGAGGTTCTTGGAGTCAATTACTACAACATTGGGATAGTCTTCAGCAGCCAGAAGAGCATTCTGGTGGCAGCAGGAGAAGCCGGAACCTAGGTTGATATATACCACTCCGTCGTATTCAGGAGCATACTTTGCAAAAATATTCTCGTAGTCGCCGACGTTCAAGGCAGAGGTAGAGCAAAGGTCACCACCGGCGGCGACATGCGCAAAAATGTCGGCGGGGGTGATGTCTACGCAGTCACGGTAGGACACGCCATTTTTATTCACTACCAGGGGAACTGTGGTGATGTCAAATTTTTCCTTAATTTCCTCAGAGAGGTCGCAGGTGCTGTCGGACAGAACTTTAATATTCATAAGCTGGTTTCCTTTCTGTGTAGATAGCAGACTTGAACTTTTGAAAAGTTATGCTAAAATAATACCATAAAACGAATGGTGTGTCAATTATCTCTTGACGATGAGGTGGAGTATGGAACTGAAGTATACTGTAACGGGAATGACCTGCGCGGCTTGCTCTGCCCGCGTGGAAAAGGTGGTCAACCAGGTTTCTGGTGTGGATGGAGCTGAGGTCAATCTTCTGGCCGGAACAATGGTTGTGCATAGTGAGAATCCGGATATTTCCGAAGCGGTGATCGATGCGGTCCGCAATGCCGGCTATGATGCATTTACAGATAAACAGGAAAAAATGCCTGCGAAAGATCCTTTGAAGAAGATGCAATTTCGTATTGTTGCGTCTGCGGTTTTTTTGATCGTTCTGATGTATTTTACAATGGGACATATGGTGAGTTTGCCGGTGCCTCATTGGTATCATAATGCGCTGATTGCTGTGTTATTACAACTTGGTTTGACGCTGCCTGTGATCCTGATCAACCGGGTGTACTACACTAAGGGATTTAAAGCTTTGTGGCACCGTGCTCCCAATATGGATTCGTTGATTGCAGTGGGTTCCGGTGCAGCGCTGATCTATGGACTGGTGGCTACCGGCCGCATTTGGTATGCAACGGCACACAGCCAGTGGGCTGTGGTTGAGCACTACAGAAATAATCTTTATTTTGAGTCTGCTGCAATGATCGTAACCCTGATTACTTTGGGTAAGTATCTGGAAACCCGGGCAAAGGGAAAGACCGGAGATGCAGTCAAGCAGTTGATGGATCTGAGTCCCAAAAGAGCGACAGTTCGCAGGGATGGCAATGAACTGACTGTACCCGTGGAAGAGATAGTTGTGGGGGATGTGTTGATCCTGCGCAGCGGCGGCGCTATTGCGGTGGACGGCTCGGTTCTTTCCGGCCATGCCTATGTGGACCAGAGTGCCCTTACCGGCGAAAGCGTTCCGGTGGAAAAAGTGCAGGGGGACCCGGTCTCTGCCGGAACGGTATGCACCCAGGGATACCTGGAGATCCTGGCGGAAAAGACTGGGGAGAACACAACATTGGCCCAGGTAATTCGCCTTGTGGAAGAAGCAGGCGGATCGAAGGCGCCTATTGCCCGTCTGGCAGATAAGATCGCAGGTGTCTTTGTTCCGGTTGTGATGAGTATTGCACTGGTCACCTTTATCGTTTGGTATCTTATAAATAGGGATTTTGAGTTTGCCCTGAATTGTGCGATTTCAGTACTTGTTATTTCTTGTCCGTGTGCGTTAGGCCTTGCAACCCCTGTGGCAATTATGGTTGGTACCGGCAGAGGTGCTAAGATGGGTGTTCTGTTTAAAAACGCGGAAGCGCTGGAAAACCTCCACAAGATTGACACTGTCGTTCTGGATAAGACCGGTACGCTGACAGTGGGCAAGCCTGAGGTGACCGATGTGGTTTCGGCGCAAGCAGATGAGAAAACACTTCTGCAGATCGCAGCTTCTTTGGAGATCCATTCTGAGCATCCCTTTGCAGCTGCAGTATTGGCCCGTTATGGCGATAGGGAATTGTTGAATGTCAGTGAGTTCTCCACATTGCCCGGCATGGGTGTTAGCGGCAAAATCGGCGATGTGATGTTTTATGGCGGCAACCGCAAACTGCTTGAAAGTATAGGTGTGAATCCTCAGAATCTGTCTGAGTATTCACACGAAGGAAAGACCCCGCTCTACTTTGCTGACGGCAATGGTCGTTATCTGGGCGCGATATTGGCTGCAGATGTCCTGAAGGAGGAATCTGCGGAAGCTGTGCATCAGCTGCAGAAAATGCACCTGGATGTGATTATGCTTACCGGCGACAATGAGACTACGGCTCGCGCAGTGGCGCAGAGAGCAGGGATAGATCAGGTGGTCTCGGATGTTCTGCCGGCGGAAAAAGCGGGCGTTGTGGCAAAGCTTAGGGCTGAGGGACGCAATGTGCTGATGGTTGGCGATGGCATTAATGATGCGCCGGCATTGGTCAGTGCTGATGTGGGCATGTCTATTCATGGCGGTACCGATATAGCCATGGAATCTGCCGGTGTTGTTCTGATGAACAGCTCACTGCGGGGTGTTGCCAATGCAATAGCTTTGAGCAGAGCAACGATTGGCAATATCCGCGGCAACTTGTTTTGGGCGTTCTTCTATAATTGCCTCGGAATTCCCATTGCTGCCGGTGTACTGTATCCTTATGTGCAGCTGAGTCCGATGATCGGTGCTGCGGCTATGAGCCTCAGCTCTGTGTTTGTTGTTACAAATGCTCTTAGGTTGCGGTTCTTCAGAGAAACCGTAAACCACACTAAAACAGAGGAGGAAAAGAAAATGGAGACGATTATCTATGTTAACGGAATGATGTGCCCCCATTGTAAAGCACGGGTTGAATCTGCGTGCAAGGGGATTGTCGGAGTGATCGATGCCCAGGTAGATCTGGAGAAGAAACTGGTGGTAGTTACCGGTGATGCCTCTGCGGATGTACTGAAGCAAGCGATTACAGATGCCGGCTACGAAGTGGTGGGATAATAGTCCAAATTAACGGACACATATTACGATAGAATACAGTCAGAAACTAAAATAAAGGATGATGATTATGTATTCTGTTCGCAACGTTAACGGCCATTACCATGTGTTTGATTCCAGAGGAATCTTTCTCTTCTCCGCGGATACGGAGGGAGAGATCAGAGAGGAACTGAGAGAATATGAGGAATATTCGGCTTGATATTTGCTATGACGGCTCCCGGTATCGGGGGTGGCAAAGATTGTCGACTACCGACAATACTATTCAGCAGAAGCTGGAGACTGCACTTACCAGAATTCTTGGTGAATCCATCGAGATCAGCGGTAGTGGCCGTACAGATGCCGGCACCCACGCAAAAGGGCAGGTTGTCAGTTTTCATACCCAAAGCGACATGCCCTGTGAGGAGCTGTTGCAGCACCTTCGCAGGTATTTACCGGAGGATATCGGCATATATTCCTGTAAGAATGCATCCCCGAGATTTCATGCCAGGCTGAATGCAAAGACAAAGACCTATTGCTACCGTGTTTGGAACAGCCAGGCTCCTTGTGTCTTTGATCGAAAGTATGTGTATGTGTTTGAAAATCCGCTGGATGTGGAAAAAATGCAAAAGGCTGCAAATCTATTCCTTGGACAGCACGATTTTTCCGCATTCTGCGCCAAACAGACAAAGAAATCCACAGTCCGCTATATTGAATCCTTCGAGATTCAGCAGGTAAATCGTGAGGTCCGCTTTGTGGTTACCGGAAATGGCTTCTTGCACCATATGGTACGCATTATGGTCAGCACCTTGCTGGAGGTAGGAACCGGTGCAAGGGATGTTGATGCAATCACAGAATTGTTCGGCGCAAGGAGAGAGAAGGCCGGCCCGCTGATTCCCGCCTGCGGACTGTGCCTGATGGAGGTAACCTATTGAACATTCAGATTTTCGGAAAGAATAAATGCTTTGATACGAAAAAAGCAGAGCGTTATTTTAAGGAGCGCCGCATAAAATTCCAATATATTGACTTGACGCAATACGGATTTTCTCCCAAGGAATTTGATGCAGTCCTGCGTGGTGTTGGCGGTATTGATCAACTCATTGACTGGGATAAGAATCATCCCGATATCACGCTGATGAAATATATGGAGGATCGGATCGCAAAGGAAGACAAGGTCTATGATGATCCAACGCTTGCCAAAACACCGGTGGTGCGTAACGGTAAAGCAGTTACAGTCGGCTACTGCCCGGATGTTTGGGCAACTTGGGAATAACACAAAAGCTGTTTGTTGGTGAGAAATCTCACGGCAGACAGCTTTTTTATTATTGTATTTGCTTTTATCTTGCATTTTTTTAGCGTTGGTGGTATAGTAGGAGGGTAAAATGCGAGGGGTATTGGAGTGTATTAACCGAGTTGTTTGGGGTGTGCCCACTCTGGTTTTGATTTTAGGCGTTGGCTTGTACATTTCTGTGCGAACCCTTGGGGTTCAGATTCGTTTGTTCCCTAAAGCAATATCCCAGTTCTTCCGTAGCATTAGAGGGAAAAGTGGAAAGGATTCTGTATCCTCATATCAGGCGCTATGCACCGCATTGGCTGCCACTGTGGGAACAGGAAACCTTGCTGGTGTAGCAGGTGCGATTGCCCTGGGAGGTCCGGGTGCGATATTCTGGATGTGGATCTTCGCACTTCTGGGAATGGCCACAAAGTTTGCTGAAGCGTCATTGGCGGTGCGTTTTCGTGTACGATCCCATAATGGTGAGTATACAGGTGGACCGATGTATATGATCCGTGGCGCTATGCCAAGGAGATGGCATTGGTTGGCCGGTGTCTACTGCTTCTTCGGAGTGGTGGCAGCGTTCGGCGTAGGCAATGCAACCCAGATCAATGCAGTGCTTGGTGGAATACACAGTGTTATGGAGACCTGCAACATTGCACCTTCGCGGTTTCTGGATGTTGCCATCGGTTTGGTTCTTGCGTTTATTATTGGCAGAATTCTTCTTGGCGGCGCAAAAGGAATCGCTGGTGTTACAGAGAAACTTGTGCCATTTGCGGCGCTGTTTTATATCATTCTGTGTGTGGGCGTTTTCGCTCTGCGCTGGGAATTTATTGGCAGTGCATTTGTGTCGATCCTTCACGGCGCATTTTCGCCAGGTGCAGTTACCGGCGGTATTGTTGGTTCGGCTTTAGTTGCTCTTCGCGTGGGCGCCAGCAGGGGTACTTTTACCAATGAGGCTGGTATGGGAACGGCATCAATAGCCCACGGCGGTGCCGACACAGATCACCCTGTAAATCAGGGGATGATGGGCATCGTTGAGGTGTTTCTGGACACCATTGTGATCTGCACAATGACTGCACTGGTGATTTTGTGCAGCGGCATTCCAATTCCATATGGTGTGGATGTGGGGGTGTCTTTAACACTTAGCGCGTTTAGTAATGTTTTTGGAAATTGGTCAGTGGTAGCGATTGCGATTGCTCTGTGTGCGTTTGCTGTTGCTACAGTGATTGGCTGGGGCCTATATGGTATGCGTTGTGCCCAATATCTGTTTGGAGATGGTGCCTGGCGCAAATTTGTGATAATCCAGTCGGTGACAGTTGTGATCGGTGCGGTGATGAATACCGGTACGGTCTGGATGCTGTCGGAGATCGTCAATGCCTTAATGGCAATTCCGAATCTTATTGTTTTGATTTACTTGACCCCAAAGCTAAAATTTCTGATTCAAAACTATAAAATTTACTGCGGCAAAAATACAGCCGCCGGAGGTACATATGAAAATTTCAATCAATGCCAACCGTTGCGAACCGTCTCCTATGCGGAAATTTCACCCATTGGCGGTAAAGGCGGTTCAAAGTGGAAGGAAAATATACCATCTCAACATCGGTCAGCCTGATCTTCCCACACCTCCCGAGTTCTTTGATGCGATTCGTGGTTTTGATAATGCTGTGCTGGAGTATGAGGCTTCTCCCGGTATGCCCAAGCTGATTGAAGCTATCCAGAAGTATTATAAGGACTTAGGTGTTGATCTGGATCCCGGCGATATCCTGATTACTAGTGGCGGCAGTGAAGCACTGCTCATGACCTGCTTGAGTATTCTGGATCCCTATACTGAGGTGATCATTCCCGAGCCTTATTATCCTAACTACACTACCTTCGTACATGCGGCGGGTGGCGTCATCCGAGCTCTGCATACCGGTCCTGAGGAAGGTTATCGCTACGCAGATAAAAAGCGGATTGAAAAGCTGATCACCAGCAATACTCGTGCAATCATGATCACCAACCCCGGTAATCCTACCGGTGTTGTGTTGACCGAAGAAGAAATGCGAATGGTAGCGGATGTTGCTAAGGAGAATAATCTGTATCTGATCAGTGATGAAGTTTATCGTGAGTTCTGCTATGATGATAAGTTTGGCGTTCCTACTATGGGCCGATTTACTGACATTGATGATAATCTTGTGATTATCGATTCTGTCTCCAAGCGTTTTTCTTCCTGTGGTGCAAGAATTGGTTGTGTGATCACCAAGAATAAGGAATTGCAGCAGGCGATCCTGAAATTCTGCCAATCCCGTCTGGCAGTGGCTACGATTGACCAGCTTGGTGCCGCGGCACTGTATAATGTCAAGGCTGATTTCTACGAAAAGAGCAAGGCAGAATACCGCCTGCGTCGTGACACCGTGGTCAAGCACCTGCGTAGCATTCCCGGCGTGATGGTGGAAGAACCTATGGGTGCTTTCTATGTTATGGCAAGACTGCCGGTGGACAATGCTGATAAGTTCCAGCGCTGGCTGCTGGAGTCCTTCCAGGATAATAACGAGACGGTGATGTTTGCTCCCGGAGCTCCTTTCTATGAGACCCCCGGACAGGGCATCAACGAGGTCCGTATTGCTTATGTCCGAAATGTGGATGAGCTGGAGCGCGCTATGGATCTGCTAGCCAAGGGCATTGCTGAATATCGCCGCAAAGTAATGCATGAATAATGAGAAAATCCCGGATGCGTTTTGCATCCGGGATTCTTTTAATAGGTGATGGTGATTTCTTGATCAGCGTCGATATACACGATTGTCAGGTTCTTTTTTGCCTCTGCTGTGGCTTCCAGCAACACTGCATCGCCGGGGGTCAGGTAGGGGGTTGCAAAGATAATCGAGGTGTAGCCGGTGGTGGGATTATCTTCAATGATACGGAAATCCAGAACAGCCTTGTCTGTGTAGTAGAGGGTCATATCACTGCCGGACTGCAGGACTAATTCGGAGATCTGAGTGAACTTGTCAGCTTCAGCATCGCTAAACGGGGTCTCCTGAACAGTGCCATGGTAAGGTACGCGTTCACCGGGGAAGTACTCATCAGCAATCACATCAGACAGCTTTTCATAGGAAATCTCCACAACGATAATGCCTTCGGAATAAGGAGCAATCTCGTAGGGGGAGAAGAAGAAACACAGACCGTTAGTGGAAAAATACCAATCCTCATCAAAGCTTACATCTCCGGCAAAGCGAGTCTCAACATAGTCTTTGTAGCCACTGAGGTAACGTTCTTCGGCAATGGCATCCAGCTCACTGATCAGCAAGGATTTCAAGGTATCCTTTTGATCCGCATGCTTAAGGATGCTGCCTAAAGTCAATACTTCGCCATTGACCATATCGTAGTTTGCGCCAAAGCAGTTGTTGTTGGGGTGTACACCGCCGGAATAGGTGATGCAGTTTCCGTAAATACTTAGCACGCTCTGATCAATACGCATGGGATTGTAGGTGATGCCATACAGATATGGCATAAAATTCTCGCCGGGAGCATAATCTCTCACAGCGGCCAGTCGGATATCCTCTGCATAGGCCAGATGCTCATTGAGTCTTTCACGGTGATGATTCACCACTTTTTCAGCAATGGCAGCATCCTGGAAAACGATATTCAGCGTAGGGTAGGAGTAGTGGAAGATCTCGGTGCCGTCATCCGCTGTGGTGGTCTCAGTGATAACAGGGGTGGCAACGGACACCATAGGTCGCTGTACGATTTCAATGTTTTCGTCGACGGTAGTGGTAGGATCTGTTTCAGTCTGTGCTTCGGTTGCTTTTGTTTCTTTCTGTTCGGTTTTTTTGCAGCCGAAAAGAGCAAAAACCAGGCATAAGGCCAATAGTAAGCATAGTAATTTTTTCATGTTTTTTCCTCCTGATTCGGGAAAATTCGACTTTAATGTATTTTAGCATATATTATGCGGTTTTACAAGAAAAGCTTTTGGAAAAACCATCCGAAATTCTTGACAAAACCGACGGTATAATGGTAAAATAACCATAACTTAATATCGCTGTGAACGGAAATAGTAGCGTGTTCAATCCCCCAGAGAGTCCGGGTCGTTGGCTGAGAGCCCGGGCGGTGTCGAATGAGTGAATGTGCGTCCGGGGGCGAATGTTTTATTTGAGTGATAAATGAGAGTGGAACCGCGAGTGAACAACCCGCCTCTTGTGCCCATGGGCGCAGGAGGATTTTTTATTTTCAGGAGGAAAAATGTATGTATCTTTATAACTCACTTTCTCATAAGAAGGAACTGTTTACCCCGAATCATCCCGATGTGGTGAAAATGTATACTTGTGGACCTACGGTCTACCACTATGCCCATATCGGTAATCTTCGCACTTATATTATGGAAGACGTACTGGAAAAGTCTCTGCGGTATATGGGTTATAATGTTCTGCGCGTTATGAATATTACTGATGTTGGCCACCTTGCATCCGATGCCGATACCGGTGAAGATAAGATGCTCAAGGGTGCCAAGCGTGAAAATAAGTCTGTAATGGAGATTGCACAGTACTATACCGATGCATTCTTTGCTGACTGCGACAAGCTGAATATCAAGCGGCCTGAGATCATTCAGCCTGCAACCGGCTGTATTGATGAGTTTATCAAGATCGTTTCCGGACTGTTGGAGAAGGGCTTTGCTTATGTTGCCGGTGGCAATGTGTATTTTGACACCTCCAAATTGGAAAAATACTATGTATTCAACGACCACAATGAGGACGATCTGGCGATCGGTGTTCGTGAGGGCGTGGAGGAAGACATCAATAAGCGCAATAAAAACGACTTTGTCCTTTGGTTCACAAAGAGTAAGTTTGAAGATCAGGCGCTGAAGTGGGATTCTCCCTGGGGTGTGGGTTATCCCGGCTGGCATATTGAGTGTTCCGGTATTTCTATGAAGTATCTTGGCGAAGATCTGGATATCCACGCAGGTGGTATCGATAATGCCTTTCCACACCATACCAATGAGATCGCACAGTCTGAGAGCTTCCTGGGCCATAAGTGGTGCAACTACTGGTTCCATGTGCACCACCTGAATACCGACACCGGCAAAATGTCTAAGTCGAAGGGTGAGTTCCTGACTGTAAGTCTGCTTGAGCAGAAGGGTTATGATCCTATGGCCTACCGTCTGTTCTGCCTCCAGAGCCACTATCGCAGAAACCTGGTGTTTAGCTGGGAGAACTTGGATAATGCCAGCGCTGCATACGATAAGCTGGTTGCAAAGATTGCAACCCTCAAGGCAGAGGGGGATGTGGAAGAAGAGGCTTTTGCTGCACTGAAGGAACGATTCACCGGCGCATTGAATGGCGACCTGAACACCTCTCTGGCTGTGACGGCTGTGTATGATGTCCTCAAAGCAAAGTGCAATGACGCTACTAAATTGGCGCTGATTGCCGATTTTGACCAGGTGTTGAGCCTGAACTTGTTGGCGGCTGCTGAGGTTGTCCGCAAGAAGGCTGAGGAAGAAGCTGCTGCATCTGCCGATCCCGAGATCGATACATTGGTTGCAGCCCGTACTGAAGCTAAGAAAGCAAAGAATTATGCCGAAGCCGATCGCATTCGTGACGAACTGAAGGCTCGCGGCATTGAGATCATTGATACCCCCCAGGGTACTAAGTGGAGAAAAGTATGAAGCTTTTAATTTTGGATGGCAATAGTGTGATCAATCGCGCATTCTACGGAGTGCGCCCCTTGACCACCCGTGAGGGTATTAACACCAATGCTATCTACGGTTTTCTGAATATTCTTGAGAAAATCGAAAAAGAGGAACTGCCGGATGCGGTCTGCGTGGCTTTCGATCTTCACGGCCCTACTTTCCGGCATCTGCAGTACGATGGTTATAAAGCTACCCGTCATCCTATGCCTGATGAATTGGCACAGCAAATGCCGATTATGAAGGAAATTCTGGCGGCGATGAATATTCCTATCTACCAATGCCAGGGTTGGGAAGCAGACGACGTAATCGGTACGGTTGGTCGTATTTGCGGCAACAATGGCTGGGAATGTGTCATCGTTACCGGTGATCGGGACAGTTTACAGCTGATCGATGAGCATATCCATGTGAAACTGGTGATTTCCAAGCCGGGACAGACAGTTGCAACAGTATATGATCAGGCTAAATTTCAGGAGGAATATGGGTTTGAACCTATTAAGTTGATCGATTTGAAGGCACTTATGGGTGATAATTCCGACAATATTCCCGGGGTGGCCGGTGTCGGCCCTAAGACCGCAACGGATCTGTTGTTGAAGTTCGGCAGTCTCGACGGCGTATATGCGAACCTGAATGACTCGTCCATTCGGCCTAAGCTGCGTGAAAAGCTTACTGACAGTAAGGATAACGCCTATCTTTCTTACGATTTGGCGACGATACGCACAAATGCTCCCATTGATTTTGCGCCGGAAGATGCAATCATTCAGCCCTATAACCGTAAAGCACTCTATGAGATCTTTGTGAAGCTTGAATTTGTAAAGCTGATCGATAAATATGGCCTGCGGTGCACCCAGGAGGATGCCCCCAAGGCTTGTCTCAAGATTGAGAAGCTTCCGGTTTGCACTTCGTTGCCTGAAAAGTGCGACGGTTATGCGCTTTATATCCACGATGATGGCAGCATCGGCGTTGCCTGGGATAATGGTGTATGCGAAGTGACTCCTATGGAGGCTATGTACCTTGGAGAATTTCTGAAAAATAGTACCGACGGTACCTGCCACGATCTGAAAAGCACCCTTCATGTGCTGGACAATTTAGGCCTTTGCCATGGCGCGTTTTCTTTTGACACCGCTCTGGCAGCCTATGACCTGAATCCTTCCCAGTCCGACTACGCG
>JAZRZW010000077.1:0-8742 GCA_045601585.1 Faecousia sp.
CTACCACAGTGATGTTTGCGGTGATTTCAACCTTCTTGACGGTGACGTCGAAGGAGGCTGCAAAACCGCCGTAAGACACGGTAACGGTCTTAACGCCAGCGGTCTCGGAATCGAAACCTGTAACCTCGTAACCCTCGGTGAGAACCTCGCTGGTATCATCGGAATAGGTCAGAGTGACTACCATGCCGGTGGTATCCAGCTCCTCGCCAACCAGGTACTCCACCTTGGTGGGTACGGTAGTGACAGTGATGAATGCGGGCACGACAGGTGCCTGAACAGTAACCTCGTACTCAGTACGGAGGTCGCCGTAGGTGACAATCAGAATCTGACCGCCTGCCAGATCGGGAATAAAGTTGGAAACATCGAAGCCCTCAGTGACCTCAACCTCGGAGCCGTCGCTGTAGGTAACAATGACGGTCAGGCCAGTAGTATCCAGCTCTTCGCCAAACTTATACTCAGTCTTGTATGTGCCGCCGATTCTGATCCCGGTTGCAAATACGGGCTCAGCGACGGTGACATCGAAGGTAGCACTAAAGCCTCTGCAGGTGACCGTCAGGGTCTTGGTGCCGGCAGTGGTGGAATCAAAACCGCTGACCTCGTAGCCCTCGGTGACCACTTTGGAGGTGCCATCGGAATAAAGAATCACAACTTCCAAGTCGGTCAGATCCAGCTTGTCTCCAATCTGATACTCGGTCTTAGGACTGCCTGCAATCTCAATGCCGGTAGCCACTCTTTCGACGCCGTCAAAGAACTCATCCTCAACCTGATCGTTGGGGTCCTTTTCTTCTTCCAATTTTTCTGCATGTGCCTGCAGGGACAGTGCCGGCACGCAGGACAGCACGATGGCCAATGCCAGCAAAAGCGCGCCCAATCGTTTCAGTATGTTCATGGTGCAACCTCCTGATTTTAATCATTCTCTTTTTATTATAGCAGGATATTTATCTCATTGCAACAACTCTTTGTCCCCAAACTCACAACTTTTTCTGCCAAAACAAAGAATCACCCCATACCACAAAGGATGGGGTGATTCTTTATATACTCAAAGAGCGTTTCGGTCGTCCAGGATGCCGTATTTGCGCTTAACCCGATTGAGCAGATCCAGCAAGGGTTTTCCAAATACCAGCAAAGAAACCGCGGTGCAGGCCGCCTGGATCAAATTCACATACACCAGGCCTGTGGCCAGTACCACGATGGCTCTGTCCAAGGTCAACTCCACCGGGATCAGGAACAGACCGGAACAATCCAGCAAAGGGCCTACCGCAAACAGCACCGTCAGAAAACCGAACCCTGCCATGTCCCAGGGTTTGGGATCGCCTTTACCGGGGCGGAACGCAAAGCCTGCCAGCATACCTGCAATGCCGTAGGCCAACATCTGCCAGGGAGTATAGGGGCCTTGTCCATAAAAGAAATTGCTGACAAGGGCAGAAACAGCGCCCACCATAAAGCCGGATTCCGGCCCAAATGCAATGCCGGAAACGATGATCACCGCAAAAATTGCCTTAAAATACGGCAACGGGATGGCCACGCGCCCCACAATAGCCAGGGCGCACAGCACCGCGATCACCACCAACTCCCGGGCCTGGGGTCTGCGCCCCTCAAAAGCCATAAAGAACGGAATCATCAGCTCGATCATGATGGCTGTGCCGGTGATGTAGTAGCTCCGTCCGGGCAGTTGCATTCCCAAAAACAGCGTGGCGGGAATCAGTACCAGACAAACCGCCAGCATTGCAATGTTGGATTTTTTCATTCTGCTGCCTCCTTGTTTTCTCTGCAAAGCGCCACCACATCCTCTGCGGTGACCGCCCGGGAGAACACATGTCGGCTCATCCGGTTGCCGGCGGTTGTGTAGAAGCTGTTGCTGCCAAAAAAGCGTTGGGGCGTATCGGTGGTGAGGATCTGTCCATCAAAGAACATACTCACCATATCTGCGTACCTTGCGCAGAATTCCACATCGTGGGAGACCATTACAATGGTGACTCCCTGACTTGTCAGTTTACATAATATCTCCGCTAATTTCTCCTTAAAGAAGCTGTCAATGCCCTTGGTGGGTTCGTCCAGCAAAAGGAGTTTTGGGTCTGTCAGCAGCACCTTGGCCAGAGCGGAACGCTGCACTTCGCCGCCGGAAAGATCGTAGGGATGGCTGTCCAGCAGGTCTTCGATCTGGCAGATTGCGGCGATTTCTTTGATTTTCTCAGAATTCTCAGTCATTTCCGCCAGGTCTTCCCTAACGGTTTTCTTCACAAACAGGCTCTTGGGATCCTGGGGCAGCATCGCCAGGCAGCCGCCGAACAGCTCCCGGGGCTTATACTTTTCCACCGGTCTGCCAAAGACTTTCACCTTGCCCCGATAGGGCTTGCAAATACCGCAGATTGCCTTTAATGTAGTGGATTTTCCTGCGCCGTTGCCACCAACGATGGCATAAAAACTGCCCTCGGGAACCTCCGCGGTCACACCCCGGAGTACATCGGGGCTATCCTTTTCGTAGCGGAACCACACATCACGCAGGGAAAGGGCCGGTTTTTCCGTTTTCCGGATGGGTTCTGTCTCCGGCAGTGCCGTCACCTTGGGATCGGGGCAGCATTTACTGAGCCAGGTTCTGCCTTCCCGAACCGTCAGAGGGCAAGCTCCCTCCCCTTGCGCGCCGTAGAACACACGGATGGGAGTGGGCATAGCCGCAAACATATGGTTTTTCTGCTCATAGAGGAGCTTGCCGATATTGCGGGGGGTGTCGTCGGCAATCACCTTGCCACCGTCCATCACGATAGCCCGGTCCGCATAGGGAAAAACATCCTCCAGCCGGTGTTCCGTGATGATCACGGTGGTACCGAGTTCCAGATTAATCTTGCGGACCGTGTTCAAAAAATCAGACGCCGCAATGGGATCCAGCTGGCTGGTAGGCTCATCCAGAATCAGCACCTCCGGCTGCATCGCCATAATTGACGCCAGATTCAGCAGCTGCTTCTGACCTCCGGAAAGGGTAGCCACATCCTTATGAAACCAGTCAGCAATGCCGAAATAGCAGGCCATTTCCGCAACTCTTGCCCGCATGGTCTTTTGGTCACAGCCCAGGGATTCCAGGCCGAAGGCCAGCTCATGCCACACCTTGTCGGTGACAATCTGGTCCTCCGGGTTTTGCATCACATAGCCGATCCCGGACGCCTGCTCGACCTGGCTGACCTCCTGCAGATCCACACCGTTGAAGAGGATCCGGCCGGACTTTTTGCCGTAGGGTGCCAGCACAGTCTTCAGCTGCCGCAGGAGCGTCGTCTTGCCGCTTCCGGAGGCGCCGCACAGCACGATATACTCGCCCTTTTGAATGGTCAGGTTAATATCTGTTAAAGCTTCCCTGCCCCCTGCCAGGGGGTAGGCAAAGCTTAGATTTTTGATCTCGAAATGTGCCATCCTATGGCCTCCTTCAGGTATAATGCGGTGGGGATCAGAAGATAACAGGTGTAGACCGCCAATCCCCAGGCGGCGGGAGCGATTCGCAGAGTTGGCACAAATACAGCGCCGGTCTGACCCAGACACATTGCCACCACAGTCAGCCCCAACAGTGCCGCCATCACCGCCAGTAAAAGCCAATCTCCGGCGGTCATCCGGTAGATCATAAAGCTTGAGCGTTTGGCAGTGCCGTAGCCTCGGGCGCGCATAGAATCGCCGGTGACCACGCTGCCTTCCAGTGCCCAACCGGTGAGTGCGCCCAGCACCACCGCACCGTCAGCAAGCTTTTCCTTGGGGCTTGCCTTCTCCCCGGCGCCCTTGCCAATCGCCCGGCGCGCCCCTGCGATCTGCTTTGCCTTGGCAATGAAATTGGGGATCATACGCAGCACCATCACCAAAAGCAGGGAGACAGCGGGAATCAGGTTGCCAAAAAGGCTGGTGAACTTATCGCTGGTCAGCACTTTGTTGTAGCAGCCGAACCAGAGCATCATGATCACAAAAACACCTGCAAGGGATGCGCCGTAACACAGCGCTTCCAGGGTATAGGGTCTGCCCAGCACATGAAAAAGCGGGGTTTGGCCCATGGTGTTGAGCAGTGGGTTTACTGCCGCCAGGATTCCAAACACAGGCAGCAAAAGCAATATGGTTTTCCAGCCTTTTTTGCCGTTGAGAAGCAAATAGTAGATTCCCCCCGTCAGGACTCCGGCCACCAAAAACGCCGGGTGCTGGATCACCACCGACAAAGTGATCGCTCCCACAAAAAACAGGAAATTCACCGCCGGATGGCATTTAGAAAACGCATCCATAACAACTCTCCAAACAAAAAACTGCGGCAGTATTCCTACTGCCGCAGCCGTTTTTCTGCATGACACAAAGACCTCTTTGCCCGTCGCTCGCGCACAAAGAAGCAAACACAGTCTCCGTAGGTCTTCTGGCTTGTGTCTCAGACGATGGTACTACCTGCCTTCTCGGAAAACTCCAATGACTGACTTTCGTCAACGGTAGGCCATCTCGACACTTACAGCGCCGGCAGCGCGGGGATTTGCACCCCATTGTCTTGTTCAGCCGGTGGAGCTGCACGCTCTCCCGGCCACGGAAACTTTTATTTTCGGGTATATTATAATCCGCAACGACTAAAAAAGCAATGTTTATTTTTGGAAAACGCTCCCGGCGGAAGGTGGGGTCATAGTAGCGGGACTGTAAGTAATACAATCCTGTTTCGGAATCATAAACATAGCCGCGATACCGCAGGGGGTTGAGCTGACCCAACGTGCTTGCCATCGAGCCGGTGCAGCTCAGG
This sequence comes from Faecousia sp., assembly GCA_045601585.1. GTDB lineage: Bacteria > Bacillota > Clostridia > Oscillospirales > Oscillospiraceae > Faecousia. The sequence continues at coordinate 4,742 of JAZRZW010000077.1, forward strand.
AGCTGGCCCCAGGGGAAGGCTTTTGCTGCGGGGCGGTTGCAGGAGATTGCGAGCCGGTGTGCGCACCGGCTCGCAATGACAACGGAAAACAGAATTATACCAAAAATTGGGGTGCGGGGTGGCCGCACCCCACTGGGTTGGTGGTTATTTAGGATATAGAACCGTTCCTGTCTTTTTGCCTTACTTATCCTTCTTCAAGTTCTTCTACCAGACTCCATTGGAATCTATCTTTGAAGTCATTGTAACACTCTTCGCAAATAACATCTTCACGGTCAACGGTTATATATCCCACATGAAGATCTTCCTCATTTTCGCTGAATTTTGCCCAGCAAAAACTGCAATGCGCATGGTCGATCTCTACAAATTTTAAAAAGCGGACTTTTACCAAACGCTTCCCAAACAAATACTTTTCCTGTCCGTTTAATCTCCAATCCGCTTCCATAACTACCTCCTATGATTATCTAAAGAAATTCAAGTACAATTTTTCCATTCTTCCACAATCTTACAACTGTCCGACCAACTTCTTCTGTTACGGTCCATTTTATTCCGTACACATCGGTGTAATCCCAATGTGGTCCTTTGGGATTACCGTGGTTAAAGTCTGGGTGCCATTGTTCTCCGGTATTTCTGTTCACCCATGCACCTTGGTTCCCGCCAACTGGCTGCTTACCACGCCATTCGTAGTCCTCACCCGGAGCTTTCGTAGGATCATCGCCCGGATACTCAATCTTTGGTTTTGACGGTTGCTTTTTTCCGTTCTTTGGTTTTGATGGTTGTGTCTCTTCAATCTCCGGTTCCGTGTCCACCTCGCTTTTAGGTTTAAATCTTGACGGAAGAACCAAATCCATAATAGATTCAATGAGGAACATTCCTGGGTACCAAAAAGCTCCTATATATGCGCCAAGTAAATCTCGCTCATTAACAAGAGAAATCATGCCTGTTGCGTCTTCTCTGTTCACAGGATTATTCAGGCAATACGCAAACATGTTGTTGCCTATGAAGCCTTGGCCGGTGGCGGTGAGGCCGTCGGCATTTACAAAGCGACGGAGGGTGGGGTCATAGTAGCGGGACTGCAAGTAATACAATCCTGTCTCGGAATCATAAACGTAGCCGCGATACCGCAGGGGGGTTGAGCTGACCCAACGTGCTTGCCATCGAGCCGGTGCAGCTCAGGAGCTGGCCCCAGGGGAAGGCTTTTGCTGCGGGGCGGTTGCGGGAAATTGCCACGCCAGTGTGTGCACTGGCTCGCAATGACAACGGAATTGTACCAAAAAGTGGGGTGCGGGGTGGCCGCACCCCACTCGGGTTGGTTGATTATTCAGGCCTCAGAACTGTCTCCTAAATTATGTTACAAAATGTACTGCATACATTGCAATTATGGTCCTTAAAACTATTCTTTCCCTTTTTAGTCGTTCTTTTTCTGCAATCTCATAGCTTAAAACTTGCATTAAATCCTGTTTTTTAAGCGGTCTCCAAGAAAACCAAGCAAACACTAACGCAGTTGCAATTCTACTAAATATTAGATAAAGTATAACAAACACACTTACCTGCGGTATCGGACGAAGCTTTGAAGCCTTAATCAAAAGCACTATCTCAAACACTATCATGGTCAATACAGCTAACACCGCTCTAAACCCCCAGTGGTAATACGCCAGCGGTACTTTTATTGAGATACCACATTGTGGACAAAGTGCAGTATCGCCTTTGCGATAGTACAACTTATTCTTGCAAAACAAGAAATGCAAAAAACGCATTAACGGGTTTTTATACTCGCTGGGATTGTAAAATGCATTTTCATATTTATTTTTTTCCGGCATTGTATGCACCACCTTTCAATAGGTATTCGCTTTCTCAAAACAGGAACTCCGTCCTTGTATTATTAAGAACACCGTATAGGTACCATGAGGGCTCTGGATCATCTTTGCGGTTCCATATAAATACAAAGTCATAAGAATCGTGCTCTATTACAACACCTTCATCCACATAAAATCTTTGATCCCAAGAAACGCTAACCGTATACTGATCGTATACCCCATCTGGTAAATCCGAATGTTTATCATAAGTAGCAACATAAACGGCAAAATTTATTACTGCCGCAGGCACTCCATCAACAAACTTTGTCGCAAAATCCCCAGTTACCTTTATAATCTTTTGGAGCTTGGTAGGACTTTTGTCAAATTGGCCATCATAACTAACCTCGCACTGGAAATTATCGAGATGACTTCCGTCACCCATATAATTCCTAAATTCCTCTAATAGCGAGTCGCACCGCATTTCTTCCTCGGACGATGGCTCTAGGGGTTCGGGGATTTCACCAAAACGCAGTGCAGAAACCTTAACATACCGGGTGCCAGTACTATCCGTACAGTTAACCGGATTGTTTCCGCAATAAGCGAACATGTTGTTACCTGTGAAGCCTTGGCCGGTGCTTGTATAGGCGTCCGCGTTGAGGAAACGTCTTAATGCGGGGTCATAGTAGCGGGACTGTAAGTAATACAAACCGGTCTCGGAATCATAAACATAGCCGCGATACCGCAGGGGGTTGAGCTGACCCAACGTGCTTGCCATCGAGCCGGTACAGCTCAGGAGCTTACCCCAGGGGAAAGCTTTTTGCTGCGGGGCGGTTGCGGGAGATTGCCACACCGGTGTGTGCACCGGCTCGCAATGACAACGGAAAACAGAATTATACCAAAAAGTGGGGTGCGGGGTGGCCGCACCCCAGTGGGTTGGTTAACTATTCAGAACTCAGAACTGTCCCTTGTCTTTTTCGAGAAACACAACCAAGAATCAGAGGCAACCAAATGAGGAATATCTATGTTGAAGGTAAAGAACCGCCAAGATTCCTCCCCATTTTCAAATGTTGCGAACACTACCCAGTAATCTCCAAAATCCAGCCACAAATCATTTTTGTCGCTTAATGCAACCTTGCTTACTTTCATGCCTATCAAGCGTTTGATCTCACAATGAAATTTTTCACAAGGAGTATTCTCGTGGTATTTATCAACTCGGCATTCACCGTTTTTCCATATCACTTTAAATCTGCATGTAACATGCAAATTGTATGTGCAAACTTCCTGTTCTTTTCCCTGCAGGTTCACAACACTAATCACATCTCCGAAGCCAAAATCATACAAATCTAGATCTGGAGATTTTAATCCATAGCATAACGGTTGATGTACAAGGGTTTGAAGGAACTCTATCGCCTCCATAAATCATCCTCCATTTATAGTTACTGTTATTCATCAAAAATGGACAGACCAATAACAAAAATATCTTTCCTGAGCGCCTTGATTTCGTGGTATCCTAAACCTTTTCCGGAAATCAACTCATGCAGAAGCCTTTTCTGATCGGGATTAAGCCCTTTTGTCGCATCCCTGAACTGTTTGTTCTGTGCCTGATTATTGCTCGGAGTATTCCCTCTATTTTTACCAATCTTCTGATGCCCACCGAAATTTGTATCATCGTCATAGTAATCGTCATCATCATTTTCATCGTCATCATCGTCATGGTTATCAGGCGGTGATGCCCCGTGTGCAACATCTTCCTCATCATAGGATATCTCAGGAAGAGTATCTTGATCACTAGTGAGTGCAACAGCACCTAACACCAGAATGCCGGCAGTATAGATAATGTCGCCGATTGGAAGAATTGTATCAGCCGCCGGAAGCCATCCCATTCCTGCCGTCCACCAATAGAGCGCTTCGGCACTTGTGCCGCTTTTATCTACATAGTTTACAGGGTTGTTGAGACAATAAGCAAACATGTTGTTGCCTATGAAGCCTTGGCCGGTGGCGGTGAGGCCGTCCGCGTTGATAAAGCGTCTTAGGGCGGGGTCGTAATAACGGGACTGTAAGTTATACAATCCTGTTTCGGAATCATAAACATAGCCGCGATACCGCAGGGGGTTGAGCTGACCCAACGTGCTTGCCATAGAACCGGTACAGCCCAGAAGCGGGCCCCAGGGAAGGCTTTTTGTTGGGGGGCAGCTGCGGGAGATTGCC
>JAZRZW010000078.1:0-4073 GCA_045601585.1 Faecousia sp.
ACTGTGCTACACTAGCGTCAGCCATGTCATTATAGCCGCAGGAATGTTAAAAGTCAACTGCTTTTTGGAGCACCAGTTTCAGCGCCTCTTCTATTGCTTGTTCGCGTACAGACTCTCTGTCACCGGAAAAGAAAAACATCCGGTTCAGGCAAACCTTCTCATCACAGTAGCCAATAAAAACCGTACCGACAGGATTGCCAAAGTCATCTCCGGAGGGACCTGCAAGCCCGGTCACCGAAACCGCAACATCCGCCTGCAAACGGCACTTTGCACCTTTTGCCATTGCTTCAGCCACCGAGGCAGACACTGCACCATCACGGATCAGCAGATCTGCGTCAACCCCCAACAGATTTTCCTTCACCCAGTTGGTGTAACAGATAATACCGCCTTTATATACCTCTGAACTACCGGAGACAGCAGTTAATGCCGCGCCGATGCCGCCACCGGTGCAGCTTTCTGCCGTCACGAGGGTCTTCCCTCTCAGCGCTTTTAATACATCACAGCACAGGTGCATCATCATACTTCACCGTAATTTTCTCGATAGATTCCATTGCCTTTTGAATCAGCGCTTCCCTATCCAAATTTGCTTCTGCATGGAGAAGCTGACCCAATGTGGGCTTTGTTTTGGGGTGTTTGGGAGTAAAGACCGTGCAGCAATCCTCATAAGGCAACACGGAAGTTTCCAGGGCTCCGATTTTCCGTGCAATGGTCCCAATTTCTTCCTTGTCCATACCGATCAGCGGCATGAACACAGGAACATCCACCACAGCACCAGTAACCGCCATAGCCTCCATAGTCTGGCTGGCAACCTGCCCCAGATTTTCGCCTGTGATCAATGCCTTACAGCCATGCTGCTTGGCGATACGCTGGGAGATTTCCATCATAAAGCGGCGCATGATCAGGGTAAAGAACTCCTCGGGACAATTATCCCGAATTGCCTCCTGGATCTCAGTAAATCCAACAATATTCACTGTCATTCGTCCACAATAGCGGGTTACCAGTCGAGCAAGCTCCACTACCTTATTCTTCGCAAGCTCAGAAGTATAGGGATAGGAGAAGAAATGGACACATTCCACCTCAACGCCGCGCTTGGCGATCATATAGGCAGCCACGGGAGAATCTATGCCACCGGAGAGCAAGCACATTGCTCTGCCACCCACACCGGTTGGCAAACCACCGGCGCCGGGTTCCGCAGGACCATGTACATAGGCCGCAAGATCACGAACCTCAACATATACGGTGTAATCAGGATTATGCACATCTACTGCGCAATCCGGATGTGCTTCTGCAAGTCGTCCACCGATTTCCTGGGAAATCTGAATAGATGTCATAGGGAATCGTTTATCAGCACGCTTACTCTCAACCTTGAAGGATTTTGCAAAATCCAGATCCTCACCCAAATAGGATTCAACCGTCTCAAAAATACTGTCCAGATCCTTATTGCAGGGACGACAACGGCACAGGCTCACAAGACCAAAAATACTGCGGCAAGCCTCCCAAGCACCGTCTACATCCGCCTCCTCGTCCATAGGTTCCACATAAACAGTAGACTGCATCAGGTATACATCAAAATTACCGTAGCTCTTCATTCTTCTGCGGATATTCTGACGCAGTTTATCCTCAAATTGGCGCTTATTGGCGCCTTTTAGCACAATTTCGCCTAACTTTAGCAAAAAAATCTCTTTCACAACAAAGTTTCCTTTCCTTATAGCTCAACCGTTCTGTATTGAATTGCCTCCGCAATATGGTCGGCTGTAATATCACAACTGCCATCCAGATCCGCAACAGTTCTTGCCACCTTTAGGATCCGGTCATAACTTCTGGCCGTTAGACCGTACACTTCAAAAGCCCTTCTCATCAGGTTAGAAGCTTCCTCATCGATCTTGCAATGGAAACGAAGGTCTGTATGGGTCATACGCGCGTTGCATCTGCCCTCACCTTCGCCGAATCGATACAGTTGGATCCGCCTTGCTTCATTCACACGTTCCCGAATTGCTGCAGAAGGCTCTTCTTCCCGCTTTCTGCTGATATCCTCAAACTTCACAGCAGGAACTTTAATAATGATATCCACCCGGTCCAAAAGTGGACCGGAAACGCGGCTTCTGTATGCATCAACCGACGCCTGGGAGCAGGTGCAGCGTTTGGATGGATCACCGTACCATCCGCACTTACACGGGTTCATTGCACATACCATCATAATATCGGATGGATATGTAACCGTACCCGACACGCGGGATAGAGTAACTTGCGCATCCTCCAAAGGCTGACGCAGCAGGTCTAAAGTATCCCGCCTGAATTCAGGCAACTCATCCAGAAACAAAACACCCTTATGTGCAAGAGATATCTCACCGGGTTTCGGATAGGTGCCGCCACCGGTCAGACCGGCATTGGAAATGGTATGGTGCGGGGACCGGAAGGGTCTTTGCATCATCAGAGGCGCATCCGGCGTCAGCATACCCATAACCGAATATATCTGGGTCACAGACAGAGACTCTTCCCAAGTCATATCCGGTAAAATGGACGGAATACGCTTACTGAGCATACTCTTGCCGGAACCGGGAGGTCCAATCAAAAGCACATTATGACCACCGGCCGCAGCTACCTCAAGAGCACGTTTTGCATAGGGTTGGCCAACAACATCCTTAAAATCCGGCAACACCAGATCTTCTCTGTGTTCAGGAACCCAAATCGGCTCCTCCGGCAGTTTCTTTTCCCCATTGATATCATCAAACAGATCCCGCAAATTTGTCACGGGAATAATCGCAGGGCCTCTTGCGAGAGTCGCCTCCGCTGCGTTTTGTGCAGGAACATAAATAGTCTGAATTCCCTGTCGTTTTGCGGCAATCGCCATAGACAAAACGCCATTAACCGGACGAATCTGACCATCAAGGCTCAACTCGCCTATAAATGCACTCTTGGTGTTGGGGTAGCTGATTGCTCTGCTGGCAGAAAGAATTCCTAAAAGGATCGGCAGATCGTAATGGGTGCCACCTTTTTTCAAGTTTGCAGGCGCCAGATTCACAGTAATGCGACTGTTGGGAAACTTCATCCCGCAAACCTTTGCCGCGGCACGAACACGTTCCCGTGCCTCTTTCACAGCGGCGTCGGGAAGGCCCACGATCTCGAATCCGGGTAGACCATTGGAGATGTAGCATTCCACCATAATATGGTTGCCCTCAATGCCGTTGACACCCATCGTATTGACACAGCTGATCATACACTCACCTCGGTTATATTTCTATGAGTATCATACTCCATTTTCCAGGAAAACACAATTCTTTTTTTCGGCACTACATCCGCAAACGACACGCTGCCACAATTATGAACATAATACAAAAAAATCCTTTTGTTTTCTCGCATTATAACTGTTTTAGTCCTTTACAAACCACGCAAAAAGTGTTAAAATATGATGGACTATGAATACTATAGGAGGTATTTACATTGGCAAGAAAATTTAAGACTATGGACGGCAATACTGCTGCCGCCCACGTCAGCTATGCATTTACTGAAGTAGCTGGCATTTACCCCATCACTCCCTCCAGCCCCATGGCCGACTATGTTGACCAGTGGTCCGCTGCAGGCCGCAAGAACATCTTTGGCGATACCGTTAAGGTCGTTGAGATGCAGTCCGAAGCCGGTGCTGCCGGCACCGTTCACGGCTCTCTGGCCGCCGGTGCTCTCACCACCACCTACACCGCATCCCAGGGTCTGCTGCTGATGATCCCCAATATGTACAAGATCGCCGGCGAGCTGCTGCCCAGCGTGTTCCACGTCTCCGCCCGTACCGTTGCTGCTCAGGCTCTGAACATCTTCGGTGATCATTCCGACGTCTATGCCTGCCGTCAGACCGGTTTCGCTATGCTGTGTGAGACCAATGTTCAGGAAGTTATGGACCTGGGCGCTGTTGCACACCTGTCTTCCATCGAAGGCCGCGTACCTTTCATTAACTTCTTTGACGGTTTCCGTACTTCTCATGAGATCCAGAAGATCGCTATCTGGGATTATGAGGATCTGAAGGAAATGACCAACATGGATGCTGTTGCCGAGTTCCGCAAGCACTCTTTGAATCCTGA
>JAZRZW010000079.1:0-6415 GCA_045601585.1 Faecousia sp.
CGCTCCACAGCGATCAGCAGCACATCGGGATTTGCCTGGGCAGTCTCTGCGGTGAACTTACCCTTGCCGCAGCCAACTTCCACCCAAAGGGCGGAACAGTCCGGCATCAGGCTCCGCCAGTTGCCCTTCAGGACGGCGGGATCTTCGATTCGGTAGTCGCTGCAGTTTTCCATTCGGGGGATCAGGTTCTTCATTCTTCTCATTCGCATAGCGGGTTCCTCCTAAAGGCAATTCCTAATACAGTAGTATAGCAGATAGGAATAAAACAGTCAAATAAAAGTAAATAGTGGAAAAAAGTTGTTGACCAAATTCGTCTTTTCGGTTATAATACATTAGACTGACCATGTATGGTCAATAATTATGTTCCGCTGCGGCCAATTTTGGCTGTCGAGCATATTGTGATTTTGACAGGAGGTGTACTGTAATGAAGCGTACCTATCAGCCCAGCCGTCGCCATCGTTCCAAGGTTCACGGTTTCCGCCAGAGAATGGCTACTTCTAACGGCCGTAAGGTTCTGGCCCGCCGTCGTGCAAAGGGCCGCAAGGTTCTGTCTGCATGAGCATAGCAAAGTTAGCGTAATCGCAGCGTGATCGCTCATAGCGAAACGGGAGAATGTGCGTGGCGAAAGCTATTCGCCACGCTCCCTTTTTTATTGGGCAAACTCTCAAACATAAAACTGTGTATCTGAGCGGGTCTTTTGCCCCACCAAACCCTTTTCCAATCTTGAAATACACAAAGTATTCCTGCGATTGGAAAAGATGTCCGGTGAGCCAAAATCCCTCGCTGATCTACTACAGTTTTCTGTTTTCGAGCTTGCCTGTTAGGCATATTTTGTTGCCTTTTGAATTGGGGAGAATGTTATGAAATTTTCCAGCGCACTGAAATTGAATCATATTTTCCGGCGGCTCTACGGAACCAACGGATATGCCAACGGACTTTTGGTGCTGTATGCCCGAAAGAATCATACCCAGCAAAATCGGGTAGGATTAACGGTAGGCAAGAAACTGGGTCACGCGGTTGTGCGTAACCGGGTTCGCCGCCGCTTGCGGGAGGTCTATCGGCTCAACGAGGACCGTTTTTTGCCCGGATGGGACATTGTGGTGGTAGCAAGAAGCCGCTGTATCAGTGCGGACTTTTGCAAGCTCACCAATGCCTACCTGTCTTTGGCGGTAAAGGCCGGCATTTTGCGGTCTGAGGAGAATATATGAAAAAGCTCCTTTTAGCTCTGATTCGTTTCTATCAACGTGCCATTTCTTCCCACACCCCAGCACACTGCCGTTTTACGCCTACCTGTTCTGCCTATGCCTACGAGGCAATTACGAAATACGGAGCTGCAAAGGGCTCGTGGCTTGCTGTAAAGCGCCTTTGCAAATGTCATCCTTTTTATAAGGGCGACCCCGTAGATCCCGTACCGTAAGTAAGAGCAAGCGATTCGCCGCGGACTGCGGCGAGAGGAGGAAACAATGATTTTAGCAGGTTTTAGACTCGGCGATATTATCAAGGTGCCTTTTGGCTATTTGCTTTCCTTGCTGTATCAGCTGACTACCAACTATGGTCTGGCTCTGATCCTCTTTGCGATCCTGGTAAAGATCATTCTTTACCCCACCACTGTAAAGAGCAAGAAGAGCACTATGAAGATGTCCCGCCTGACCCCCCGTCTGCAGGCCATCCAGAAGAAGTATGAGGGCGATCAGCAGAAGATCAACGAGGCCACCCAGGCTCTGTACAAAGAAGAGGGTGTGTCTATGGGTGGCGGCTGCCTCTGGAGCCTTTTGCCCCTTTTGATTCTGCTGCCGCTGTTCTATGTTGTGCGTGAGCCCATCACCTACATTCTGCGTGATGACTGGGCAAGTATCAGCAAGGTCCTGACTGCCAACGGCGTAAAGCTGCCTGTGGGTTATGAGCAGGTCAGAGCGCTGTCTGTGATCAAGAACTATTCTGCAGAGCTCGAGGGCGTTGCTAAGCAGGCGACCCTGAATTTTGACTCCACTTTCCTGGGGATCAATCTGGGTGCCATCCCCAGCCTGAAGTCCTTCGGCACTGCCGCAGGCTGGACCTGGGCGAATATCGGCACCGTCGTGATTCCCTTACTGTCTTCCGGCAGCCAGATCTTCAGCATGTGGATCTCCCGCAAGCTGAACCATTCCCTGGTTACTGACGAAAAGGGTGTGCAGGACAAGGAAACTGCCAAGAAGTCCCAGGCAAATCAGACCGGCAAGACTATGATGATCATCATGCCCCTGTTCTCTCTGTATATCGGCCTGACCGTTCCCGTGGCATTGAGCCTTTACTGGTTCGTCCAGGGTATCGTGTCCACCGGTGTGGATGCTTATCTGACCAAGAAGTACCGCAAGATCTATGATGCGGAAGATGCAGAGCGCATGAAGAAGGCTATGGAGCAGGAAGCCATCGAGGCAGAAAAAGAGCGTATCCGCGCAGAGCGCAGAGCCGCCAACCCCGAGGGCATCACTCAGAACACCAGCAAGAAGAAGCTGCAGCAGAAGCAGAAGCGTGAGGCGGAGGCTGCCAAGGCCGCTGCCAAGAAGGAGTATGACGCCAAGAAGGGCATTGTAACTGAGGAAGAGGTCGTGGAGAATGCACCTCTGTCCGGCGTTGCAGACCGTCCTTACTGCAAGGGTCGCGCCTATGACCCCAACCGTTATGCTTCCGAAACTACGGAGGAATAAAATGGAAAAAACCATCATTACTACCGGCAAGACCATTGATCTTGCCATTGAAGCGGCTCTGACCCAGCTGGGTCTGGACCGTGACAGCGTGTCTGTCCAGGTCGTAGAGCCCCCCAAGCCCGGCTTTTTGGGCATTGGCGCTACCCCTGCAAAGGTTGAAGTGACTTATGAAGCTCCTGATGAGCGCCCCAAGAGCGCTTTAGGCGCAGCATCCCGCTCCAAGCCCAAGGCAAAGCCTGCTCCTAAGGTTGAGGAGAAGAAGGTGGAGGCTCCCAAGCCCCAGGCTCCTGCTCCCAAGGCCGAAGCACCCAAGGCTGAGGCCCTCAAGAAGGTCGAGCCTAAGGTAGAAGCTCCCAAGGAGCCCAAGGTCTACGCACCCGCAGAGCCCGGCTCTGTGTCTGAGAAGATCGAGATCTTCCTGAAGGGTCTGCTGGAGCATATGGGTTCTCAGGCAGTGCCCCACGCATGGCAGGAAAATGACAACACCTATATGGTGGAGCTGGTCGGCGAGGATCTGGGTTACCTGATCGGCCGCCGTGGCGACACTCTGGATGCCATTCAGCACCTGTGCAACTATGCTGTGGGCCGCAATGTGGAGGGTCACATTCGCATCAATGTGGATGCTGAGTGCTACCGCCAGAAGCGGGAAGCTTCCCTGCGCAGTTATGCCCAGAAGAAGGCACAGCGAGTCCTGAAGGCACACCGCCGCTTGACTCTGGAGCCTATGAATGCTTATGAGCGCCATGTGGTGCATGCCACTTTGCAGGATATGGATCGGATCACTACCTACTCCATCGGTACCGAGCCCAACCGCCGGGTGGTTATTGAGTACGTACGATAAAGAAAAATGACGCTTTGGTTTTCCAAAGCGGCATTTTTTATGAAAACAATTCATCCACAGTACCGAATCGGTAGCCGTCCTTTTCCAGGGTCGTCAGAAATTCATCCAGGATCTCTGCGTTGGTTTGCGAGGTGGAGTGGAGTAAGATCACCCCGCCGTTGTGGATCCGGGGCAGAAGCTTTTGCATAGCGAAGTCCCGGGAGGGTTGGGCATCGTTGTTCCAATCCACATACGCAAGACTCCAGAACACGGTTTTATAGCCTAATTGCTGAGCCATCTTCAGATTTTCTTTACTGTAAAGCCCCTGGGGCGGCCGGTAGTAGCGGGGGAGTTCCTTTCCGGTAATTTCCTTAAAAAGTTCCTCAACACCCTGTAATTCCTTCTGAAATACGGACTTTTCTGATAATTGATCCATGTTGTAGTGATGGACGGTGTGGTTACCCACAATGTGGCCCTCCGCCACCATCCGCCGTACCAGATCCGGATTTTGCTCCATATAATGCCCCACCAGGAAGAAAGCGGCGGGAACATTATGGGCTTTTAGAACATCCAGGATCTTCTCTGTGCAGCCGTTCTCATATCCGGAGTCGAAGGTAAGATACAGAACCTTTTCTTCCGGGTTTCCCATATACGCGGCGTCCAATTTTTGCAATGCATCTGAACTGTCCGGCCCCACCGGCGCTTTGCCCGGCTGGGGATAACTCAGCCCCCAGGAAGCTGTGGGCGAGGCTTTTGGCACCAGCAATCCGGCGATCACTGCAGCCGCCACCAGCAGCACCCCAATGGCAATAAAAACATCCCTTTTTCGCATACAGATCCCTCCCGGGAAAGGCTATGTGCGGCGCCGAAAGAATATGTGCAGAAAATATGTGAACAATTCTCAGAAAATGCTGTGATCACTTCCTTCAGGGCTTTGGATAGAATGGATTTTTGTAGCGAAAACCCCAACGAATTGGGTGTTCTACATTAATTTATAAACAAATCCGGCAAAAGAGTAAAGAGAAAGTATAAATTGAAAGGGGTCTCGTTGCCGAGACCCTTTCAATTTCATCCGGTGTTTTAAGGGCAATGGTTACCTCATCGACCCCGGTTTTGAGGGTGACAGCAATGACCACTTCAATTTTTATTTGACTGCTTCCTTTGTATTTAATTGGTTCATTGATTTTCTGAACTGAACGGCAAAAAGCACCGCTGTGAAGGTTACGGCTATGATATCGGCAATCGGCTCTGCCGTATACACGCCCATGGTTTTATCCGACATCAGATTGGGCATCAAATAGATCAGCGGCAGGAGCAGAATAAACTTGCGCACAATCGCTACGATAATGGAGCAAGGCGCATTGCCTGTGGAAACAAAGGTCATCTGGCAGGCGATTTGAATGCCGAAAATGCACAAGACACCACAATAAATGCGAAGGGCTTTGGCGGTGAATGCGATCATTTCTGTATCCGGGGTGAAGATTCCGGCAAAGACTTTGGGAAACAGCATGATCGCACCCCAAATCATAAAGGAATAGGTAAGGCAGGATGTGAGCAGCAGCTGGAAGGTCTTCTTGACACGGTCTGCATTTTTGGCACCGAAGTTATAACTGGAGATCGGCTGCGCGCCTTGCGCGATACCCAGCATAGGCAGCATGGCAAACTGCATCACACTGGTTAGGATCGTCATAGCTCCTACTGCAATATCGCCGCCATACTTCAGAAGCGAAGAATTAAAGCATACGGAGATCACACTATCGCTGCTCTGCATAATGAATGTGGAAAGCCCAAGGGCCATACAGGGGAATACCAGCTTGCCGTCTATTTTCATGTTCTTTGTTTGCAGCTTCAGATAGCCTCTTTTGCCGCAGAGGAATATGAGAACCCACACACAGGAAATTGCCTGGGAAAGGATCGTGGCAAGGGCAGCGCCCTTTACCCCCATATGAAGGCCAAAAATAAAGATGGGATCCAGAATGATGTTGCTGATCGCACCGATGAGTACCGTCACCATACTGACCTTGGTAAATCCCTGGGCTGTGATGAATGCGCCCATACCCAGGGTCAGTTGAACAAATACCGTGCCGATGGCGTAAATGTTCATATAGTCGGTGGCGTAGCCAATGGTGTTTTCGCTGGCACCGAAAAGCAGCAACAGGTCTTCATTCCAGATCAGCAGGACTGCGCTCAGCACTGCGGAAATGATAAGCAGCAAGGTAAAGCAGCCGCCAAGGATCTTTTCTGCGGATTGGTTGTCGCCCTTACCCATATAAATGGAGGCATTCGGCGCACCGCCGGAGCTGATCATCGATGCAAACGCAGAGACGATCATGATGATCGGCATACATATGCCGACACCGGTAAGGGCGAGACTGCCGTCTCCCGGCATATGGCCAATGTAAATACGGTCTACGATGTTATACAGCATATTGATCAGCTGGGCCACAACCGTGGGAATTGCCAATTTGAACAGCAGTTTCCCAATCGGCGCAGTGCCAAGCATTTCTTTTTTATTCTCCATACATTCACTCCACAAATTCAAAAAATCTCGCTTATATTATACGATATTGTACTATATAATTCAAGCATTCTCCTCGCAGTCGAGTGACGATTCTACCGGGCAAGAGCGGTCGGAAAACCGGCAAAGTGCAGTTGGTCCACTGCCAATGCACTGAAAAAGTATGATTGAGACTGATCTGCACAGGCTACAAATTTTTAAATTAATATTTCAGAAACAAAACTTGAACTTTTTGGAATAAATCTATCGGTAGAATGAGGCCATCAAAAGAAAACAAAAAACAAATCAAACAAATCAAAAGGAGATTATTGTTATGGCAAAGTTTGCAGATCACATGGAGAAGATTTCTAACGGCGTAGTTGAAGGCTATCAGAAGATCGAGGGCGGCGT
>JAZRZW010000080.1:0-4840 GCA_045601585.1 Faecousia sp.
ACTGGGGCTATCAACTCCTTGGCTCACAGAACGACATGGCTACGATCCGACTTAGTGGCGAGACTCGAACTCGCGGCATCCTGGTCCCAAACCAGGCGCCCTACCAACTGGGCCACACCCGGATATGAAGTTAAAGAAAAATTCGCGAAGTGGTCAAATATGTGGTCAAGGAAATTCTACCACATTTTTGAGGAACTTTCAACGGAAGTAATCAGGGGTAATTGGGTCGTAACAGGGGAGTATGCAACATTTTGGGAGATCGAACCGGTTTGGTGTTCCAGCTCCCAAACCAGGCGCCCTACCAACTGGGCCACACCCGGATATGAAGTTAAAGAAAAAATCGCGAAGTGGTCAAATATGTGGTCAAGAAAATTCTACCACAGTTTTGCCGAACTTTCAACGGAAATAAAAGCGGGGTTTCGTAGATAAATAGGGGAGAGCACAACATTTTGTGAGGTTGAACTAATTTGGTGTTCCAGCTCCCAAAGTTCGGTCAAAACTTATACATAGTTAATTCGTCATTTCTGGGCGGGTTTTCTCAAAATTGACTTATTTCTCGCAACTTTTTCTCTACCCAGTTTTTCTATTTTCGCCACATAAGTGGTCAGATAAGTGGTCATAAAAGTGCGCTCCCCTCTAAGAGAAATCGGTCGCCCACTGAAGGATTTTCTTCAAAATAAGTGGTCAAAATGAGATCTCATGTATAGGGAGCGCATAATGGTGAATATTGTGTATCTGTTCTTCAGCGCCGTTTCCGGTCATAGAGATCAGCCGCGCTTCGGCAGGCCGGCACGGTAGGTGGCCACCAGATCGTCCATATCATTGTCCCAGTCATAATCCACAATGGCTCTGGCGGCGGGATCAGCATCGAACCATTCCACTACACGCTTTGCACCTTCCTCAAAGGACACTTCACAGTGGAAATCGGGAACGAATTTCTTGATCTTGCTGTTGTCGAACACGGCACTGCAGGAGTGGTCGCCCAGCAGACCGTCACGCAGACCGGGATCCCACTCGCCCAGATAGTCGGAGGCGATGTGAATCAGGTTTGCTTCCACACCGGCAGCATGGGCCAAGGATGTATAAATGCGGTTCCAGTCCAAAACCTCATCGCTGGTAATATGGAAAGCTTCACCGATGGTAGCGGGATTGCCGCACAGACCGATAAGACCACGGCCAAAGTCGGAAGTGTGGGTGATGGTCCACAGAGAAGTACCGTCACCGTTGACTACGATGGGCTTGCCCTTACGCATCCGGTGAATCAGAGTGTAGGGATGCTTACGGCTGTTCAGAGAGGTCAGCGGATGGAAGTCGGAGTAGGTCAGAGAGGGGCGGACGATGACACCGGGGAAGCCATTCTCAATGTGACGGCGCAGGGCATTCTCGGCAGCCAGCTTGTTGCGGGCATAGGCACTATGGACATTACCCAGAGGGGCATCCTCAGTGACGATGTAGCTGGGCAGGGGCTTCTGGTAGACGGTGCCGGAGGAAATGAAAATATACTGCTTCGTATGACCAGAGAAGATGCGGACGGCCTTTTCAAGGGCTGCCACATTCATAACCCGGAAGTCCACCACAGCATCAAATACCAAGTCGCCGATGGCAGCCTTGGTAGCGGCCTCGTCAGTGTAGTCGGCGCTCAGAACTTTGGCTCCGGGCAGAACCCGGGTGTTGGAATTGCCGCGGTTCAGCAGGTACAGTTCATATCCGCGAGCGAGGGCTTCGGCCTGGGCACCGGAACTGGTAACGCCGGTACCGCCAGTGATTAAAACTTTCATGGAGAATCTCCTTTCAGATTCAGAACATCTTTCATACAACACATGTCATTGGAAGGGTTGCAAAGAATGCGGCATCCACCTAAGGCAACCAGTCGATGCCCAATGGAAAGGACATCGGTAGGCCCCGCCTAAAGATGCGGGGCCGCTCGCAATGACAAAGCTACACTACGCAACTATGCTTATTCGCCGATCTTCATGATGATCTCCATGCCTTCGCCGGATTTCATCAGTTTGATACCCTTGTCCAGTTCTTCCAGAGGCAGCACATGGGTCACCAGAGGATCCAAATTCAGCATTCCGCTCTCCAGAACGGTGATTGCCCGAGGCATGGAATCGTTGATGATGAAGGAACCCATAATGGTCAGTTCCTTACCCTGAATGGGGCTGAAATTCCAACCTTCCTTGGCTTTTCTGGGACCTGCGAAGCACAGAATGGTACCGCGGTACTCAGCATAGTCGATGGCGGTGACAAGCTGGCCACCGGCGGCATCGATGCAGAAGTTTGCACGGCGACCCCACTTCGCAATCAGCTTTTCTTTTACATCAGGACCTGCTGCGTAAACATCCAGACCCAGCTTGCGGGCGATTGCCATGCGGTTTTCCTTGACTTCCACGCAGGCAACCCGGGCACCGGAGGCTCTTGCCAACTGGGCAAACAGCAGACCGATGGGGCCGCAGCCGAAGACTACGCAGGTGTCACCGGGGGTGATATTCAGTCGGGAGAAGCCGTTCATAGCGCAGGACAGAGGTTCTGCGAAAGCAGCATGGTTCAGAGGTACGTCCTCGGAGATGGGGAAGGCCAGGAATTCTTTGGTCTTGACATACTCGGCGAAACCACCGTCCACAGTCAGACCCATCAGCTTCATATTCTCGCAGTGGTTACGATAACCTGCCCGGCAGGAGGGACATTTGCAGCAGTAGGAATTGGGATTCACGACTACCCGCTGGCCCACATGCAGACCGGTGACATCAGCGCCGATCTCCACGATCCGACCTACCAGCTCATGACCCAGAATTTCGCCATGCAGGTCTTTATCTCCGTATGCCATAAGATCGGATACGGCGACATCGGTGCCGCAGATACTGCACACCTGTACCTGAATTAATACCTCATCGGGCGCCGTGATCTGCGGCATGGGTACCTGCTCTACCTCGAAATGGCCAACATCTTTTAAAATGGCAGCACGCATAGTTTCTTTCATACATACCTCTTTTCTGCCAAAAATTGGCTTTCATACAAAATTTTGCTTAATGCGGACACATTAAGCATTCTATTTTGGCTTTACATTCGTAAAGATTCCAAATATAATATTCCTATTCCATCAAAGAAATTGGAGGAATCCAAATGGCGGATATCATCAAACTGATCCGGGATGCCTATCCCGGGCTGTCCAGCGCGAAAAAATCGGCAGCCAGCTACTTTCTGAACCATTATACTGCCCTGCAGTTCAGCACCGTAACAGAGTTAGCAGAGCAGATTGGCGTCAGCGATACAACGATCATCAACCTCTGTGCCGACCTGGGCTTCGGAGGATTTTCCTCTTTCAAACGGGCTGTCAGGGAGGATCTGCAGCAGGAGAAGGCCACACCCATCACATCCCAGCTGCAGGAAAACAGCGGACCCGCCATGGTGGCGGAGTTAGCACAGCCGCTTATGGAGAGTCTTCAGACCACCTTCAGCGACTCCGAAAACATGACAAATATTGCAAAAGGCGCCGAGCTGATAGCAAAGGCAAAAACTGTGTATGCCATCGGTTTCTGGTCTTTTTCCGCACTGGCAAAGGAGTTTTGTCTGAATCTGCGGCGCAAAGGATGGAAAGCAGAAGCAATTTATCCGGATATGGGCGACCATATCGATAAAGTCCTGCAGATCACACCCGAAGATGTGGTCATCGCCTACGATTTCTCTTTGTATATCAACAGCATGATGGAGATCTGCCAGATCCTGCGCAAGCAGAATGTGCCGATTATTCTGATCACGGATATGGGTCCCTGCCCTTGCCTGCCCTATGCCACCCTGGCGCTGCACTGCCGTGTGGAAACCTCCGCAGTGCCTCCCTCAAAATACGCCTTTTCCCACGGCGCCATTGCGGGATACTTGCTGATGCGCCTTGCGCACCGGCTGAATCCCCAGCCCCAGCATGATTATGAGCAGCTGCGGGAAGGCGTTTTCTCCCGGTTTAATCCCTACGGCG
This sequence comes from Faecousia sp., assembly GCA_045601585.1. Taxonomy (GTDB): domain Bacteria; phylum Bacillota; class Clostridia; order Oscillospirales; family Oscillospiraceae; genus Faecousia. The sequence continues at coordinate 3,974 of JAZRZW010000080.1, forward strand.
TGGTAGAACCGAAAGGCGGTTACACCGAGCGGATCTAGCTATCTAGCTTCACTATAGCACATTTTATTTATATTGCAATATCTCTAAAGTATAATATTTTTATTATTCCGGAATAATCCTATTCCTGCTTTTACCCATAAAAAAGACGCCCGAACGAAGCAAGATCGTTCGGGCGTCTTATGGGTGATTCCGTCTTTTTTTGCAAGCGGAAATGGTCATAGTTTCCTTGCCAGGGGGCTGCTGCCGGTTTTGCAGCAGTCCATTTTCGCACCCCTTTGCATTTCCGAATAAAGCCGCCTACGGTCTCTTCCGGGACACCGCCAGCATATGTCCGGACAGCCCTATGATCTCTTCATGGGTATCCAGCATTCTGATGGTTTTCATCAGCACTTCCCTCGTTTTGGGATTTTCCAGCAGCGCGTCCAGATTGGGCGCAAGCCATGCGCTGCCCATGACCCCATGTACGGAATCCGTGTCAAACCCGCCATGCAGCAGTTCTCCCCGCAGGGCTTTCGCCGTGTGCAGATGGGAAGACCCCAGTCCGCTGGCAATTCTCTTTTCCGGATTCATATAGCAGCCATCTTCCAGCGCCCGCCCGATCATGGAAATCACCGCCGGCGGTTTGGGCAGCTTCTCCACCAGGATTTCCTTGGTGCGTTCAAATTCCAGGATGCCGATCCCGGTCCGCAGGCGGCCTCTTTCAATTCCGGCATAGGCTGCTACCATGGCAACTGTGGACAGGCCGTTGCCCAGTACAGAAGTCTTGATCTTACTCATCAAGTTGATGCCCCAAAGGACAGCTACAACACAGATACCACACAGGAGATAATAAATGAAATCACTCATCCTTCTTATCTCCCTTCTTTA
>JAZRZW010000081.1:0-7648 GCA_045601585.1 Faecousia sp.
GGTAGTAGAAGTCATAGGACTGCATGATCATGTAGTTGAATTCCAGGAAGGACAGGCCCATCTCCATACGCTGCTTGTAGCACTCAGCACGAAGCATATTGTTGACGGAGAAGCAGGCGCCCACTTCACGAAGAACGTCAACATAGTTCAGATCAAGCAGCCAATCGGCATTGTTTACCATCATGGCCTTGCCTTCACCGAACTCGATAAACCGTTCCATCTGCTTCTTGAAGCAGTCACAGTTGTGCTGGATGGTTTCCAGTGTCATCATGGAACGCATATCGGTACGGCCGGAGGGGTCACCGATCATTGCGGTACCGCCGCCAATCAGAGCGATGGGCTTGTTGCCGGCCATCTGCAGACGCTTCATCAGGCACAGCGCCATGAAGTGGCCAACATGCAGAGAATCTGCGGTGGGGTCAAAGCCAATATAGAAAGTGGCCTTGCCGTTATCGATCATTTCACGAATTTCCTCTTCATTGGTCACCTGGGCAATCAGGCCGCGCGCAACCAGTTCGTCGTACAGTTTCATATTGCTTCCTCCAAAAATAAAATCCTCTGCCCTTGTGGGCAGAGGACGTAAAATACGTGGTACCACCTCTGGTTTGCACTTACCTCACAGTAAGCACCTCACAGCGTTCAAAAACGCTTATCGCAATATCGGGCGAACCCGTCTTTCCCTACTGCAATTTTCAGAAAAGCCACTCCAGGATGTATTTCAGCGGATTCCCCTGCTGCCTTGCACCAACCGGCAGTTCTCTGGAGGAGAATGGACGCTTACTTCTTCCCTTCACCATGTTAAAATGAATATTAACAAATGATCACAGATTTGTCAAGCATTGAGCATTTCTTCAGCACTTTTGAGTGTCGTCTCCGTGATGTTTGCACCACCGATGATACGGGCAAGCTCTTGCTTTCTGCCCTCAAGGTCGAGAGGAGTTACCGTTGTGTATGTACGGCCGTTATGCTCTTTCTTTGCAATAAGCATATGGGTGTCAGCCAAGGCTGCCAACTGCGGCAGGTGGGTTACACAAAGAACCTGCTTATGAGCAGATACGCTCTTGAGCTTTTGTGCGACCTTTTGTGCTGCACGACCGGAAACACCGGTATCCACCTCATCGAAAATCAATGTGTCAATATCATCCTGGCGGGCAAGCACATTTTTCATTGCCAGCATAATGCGTGCCAACTCACCGCCGGATGCCACCTTGCTCATGGGCTTTAATGCTTCACCGGCATTGGCTGACATGTAGAACGCTACGCTGTCTGCACCATCAGGAGTTAACCCGATCTCTTGGAAATTACAAGAGAACTGCACCTTCGGCATATCAAGCTGTGCAAGTTCCGTAAGGATCTGCGCAGACAATTCCTGCGCACCTAAAAAGCGCCTTGCGCGAAGCTTCTGTGCCGCAGCCCAGGCTTTATCTTCTGCAACTTTCAGTTTTTTGTTCAACTGCTCCAAATGATCGTCCGCAAAAGTGATCGCATCCAGCTCATTTTGCGCACGCTCGAGATATTCCAAAATATCCCCACAGGTAGCGCCATACTTTTTCCGCAGGCGATGGAGCACATCCAATCGGCTTTCGATTCGCTCCAGCTCATCACCGCTGTAGGAAAGATCATCCCGGGCATCACGCACCTGTTCAGCAACATCCTGCACTTGATACATCAATTCTGTCACAGTCTCGTGGATCTTGTCATAGGCATCGGTATAACGCTTCAGTCGGGCCAATTCCCGCTCTGCCTGACTCAAAAGCCCAGCTGCCCCATCGCTGTCGTCACCGCCGTAAAGGCTCTCAACAGCCGCTGCCATGCCATCACTGAGCTTTTCTGCGTTTTGCAGAACTTTTCTCCGTCCTTCCAGCTCAACATCTTCGTCACTTTGCAGTTCCGCTTTGGAAATTTCCTCTATCTGGAAGCGCAATGTTTCCATCCGGCGAAGCTTTTCACCTTCATCCATTGTCATTGTGTCGATTTCTTTCTTCAGATCAGCAACAGAATAATAGCAATTTCGGTATTCTTCCAGCAGCGGTTCACATTCAGAGAAAAGGTCCAGATATTTCAGGTGATTTGTCTCATCAAACAAGGCCGCGCCATCATGCTGACCGTGGATATTGATCAGCTGTAATCCGAGCTTACGCAGAATCGAAACCGTGACCAGAACGCCGTTCACCCGGCAAACATTCTTGCCATCTAGATGGATATCGCGATGGACCACAATTTCAGAGTCGTAGGGAACGCCATTTTCCTCAAACCAAGGAAGCTGCGGTACATCGGTAAACACTGCCCGGACAGAAGCCTTCTCTTCGCCGGTACGGATCATATCCCGATAGGCTCTTTCGCCAAGGATGGCAGAAATTGCATCAATCACAATGGATTTACCTGCACCGGTCTCACCGGTGAGGATATTGAATCCCGTGTGAAAGGAAATATCTGCACACTCGATCACCGCGATATTCTCAATGTGTAACAGACTCAGCACCGGTTGCCCCTCCTAAAATCAGTTGAGTAAATTCTTGATCTCACCACAAAAAGCTGCTGCGGTGTTATTGTCACGCATAACCACCATCACCGTATCGTCACCAGCCAAAGAGCCTACAACGGCGCTCATATTCATAGCGTCGATGGCGGCACCCGCAGCAGAACCCAGACCGGGAAGCGTACGGATCACAATAATGTTCTGAGCATAGTCATAACCAATCACACACTCCCGGAAAATGGTATTCAGCCGGGCAGAAAAGCTGCCGGTGATCTCACCATTGGAAGTAGTATATCGGTATGAACCCAAATTCGTTAATTCCTTAACAATTCTCAGCTCTTTAATATCCCTGGAGATAGTTGCCTGGGTGCCGTTAAAGCCTTCCTGCTTCAACGCTTCCAGCAGCTGTTCCTGTGTTTCCACATTTCGGGTAGAAATAATCTCCATAATTTTAGCTTGTCTTTGACTCTTCATGCCCTCACCCCATTCTGAATTTCATATTTACGACGTCGTAGAAGCTACGATCCTTCAACCGCACCAGCTTGGTGGTCAATTCTGACTTCTTCACTGTGGCTACATCTTCCAAATTCATACGGAAGGCCTTACCACCATCCACAGACAGATATGCATTTCTGCGGGCATTCTTGGTCAGGCTCACTGTAATCACACGCTTTTCGGATGCAACGATGGTGCGGCTACCCACATCATGCGAGCAGATGGGCGTGATCAGCACACTATGGGCATCCGGCTCCACAATAGGACCACCTGCAGACAAATTGTATGCGGTAGAGCCGGTCGGTGTGGCCACAATTACGCCATCACCGCTGCACTCCATTGCCTTAATATCATCGCAATGGACAGAAAGATGTACAATTCTGGCAACTGCACCTTTTGTAACCACCACATCATTCAGGCCTATGTCGTGGAACAAAATATCACCGCCCCGTCTGACCGTTACATCTAACATCATTCGATTATCGATGGTGTAGTCGTCCTCAGCAATTCGGCGCAGCTCCTGCAGTTCACCGGCTTCCAGCTCCGCCATGAATCCCATAGTGCCGATATTTACACCCAGAATAGGCAGACCATGCCGGGTGGCAGTTTTTGCCATATGCAAAATAGTGCCGTCTCCACCAAAGCAGACAAGCATAGATGCGCCGTGCAGCTCTCGTTCCAATCTGGAAAAGCGGATATCCTTAGGCAGATCATAACTACGATCTACTTCAAAAGGCAGACACATTCTCACATCCAACCCTGCATCCTGCAGGATCTGCATAGCCTCCCGGGCGGTTTTGAAATCCTTATCTCTGTAGGGATTCGGCGTCAGTATAATTTTTTTCATACTGCTCCCCCATTCAATGTTTTATGTGCTTGCTCCACCAGCGCATCGGTATCCGGAGTAATTCCGGGCACATCAGCTGCGGACAGGTGAGCCAAAAATTCAATATTTCCCTCTGGGCCTTTTACCGGAGAGAAAGTCAGACCCAGGATCGTAAAGCCCATAGAAAGGACGGACTCCACAAAAGTGTCCAGTACCTCTTTGTGGATCTTCGGTTCGCGGACAACGCCTTTTTTGCCAACCTTTTCCTTGCCGGCTTCAAACTGGGGCTTAATCAGGCAGAGCACCTGACCATCTTCCTTTAGAAGATTCTTAATCACCGGCAGAACAATCCGCAGAGAGATGAAACTGACATCCACAACGGACAAGTCCAGGGGTTCACCAAGTTGTTCAGGGGTTACGAAACGAATATTCGTCCGCTCCATCACCACAACACGGGGATCAGAACGGATCTTCCAATCCAGCTGACCGTAACCCACATCGATTGCAAACACCTTTTTCGCACCCTGCTGCAGCAGACAATCGGTAAAACCGCCGGTGGAAGCACCGGAGTCGCTACAGACAAACCCATCGGGTTTTACGCCAAAATCCCTTAGGGCTTTTTCTAATTTCAAACCTCCCCGGCTCACATAGGGACAACCGCCGGAACGAACTTCCAGCTCTACGGTCTCTTCATAAGAAATACCCGGCTTGTCTGCCTTTTGTCCGTTGACATACACAAGACCGCTCATAATAATGGCCTGGGCTTTTGCCCGGGTAGGCGCATGACCCTGCTCCACCAAAAGCACATCCAGACGCTTTTTAATTTTCACGATCACACACCTCCAATACGAATTCTGCGATCTTCTCAGGAGAAAGTCCGCAGCGGTCTCGCAATGCGCTTACTGCGCCATGGGGAATATATTCATGGCCCAAATCGATACCATTTACTGAAATATTCCTGGGAATCATGCAAGATAATGCCTGGTATATACCGGAATCCGTGCAACTCTCTTCGATCACAACACAACGATTACCGGAGAGATTCGACAGAATTTCCTCCTTGGGCAAAGGTGCAACCGTTGTAAGACGTATGACTTTGGCGTTAACACCTTTTTCCGCAAGCATATCTGCGGCCGCCACCACCTGATTGACCATAGTTCCGTAGGTGATCAGAGTAACATCGCTGCCCTCTCTGTGCACCACAACTGCCCTATCAGCGTCGGATTCAGAATAAGCACCATCGCCACCTCTGGGATAACGAATTGCAACAGGTCCGTTCTGTTTATTTACAGCCCAGTCCAGCATTACGGTCAGTTCCTTTCGGCTTGCAGGGCAAAGGATACGCATACCGGGAGCCTGACGCAAAAATCCCACATCAAATACACCGTGATGGGTCTCTCCATCCTCGCCAACCAGTCCTGCGCGGTCAACCGCCAGCACCACATGGAGCTTCTGGAGACAAATATCCTGCAAAATCATATCATAAGCCCGCTGCAGGAATGTGGAATATATCGCAACTACCGGGACCATTCCCTGCTTCGCAAGACCGCAAGCCATGGACACTGCATGACCTTCCGCAATACCCACATCAAATGTGCGCTGGGGGAATTTTTCCTTAAAGGCAGCAAGTCCTGTGCCACTGGGCATCGCGGCAGTAATCGCGCAAACCCTGTCGTTTTCTGCTGCCAGCTGACACAAGGTACTACCCATAGCATCCGAAAATGTTTGCGTCTTTGTGCCGATAGATTTACCGGTATGCGGATTAAACCTACCAACACCGTGGAACACTTCCGGATTATCCCGGGCAGGTGGATAGCCTCTTCCCTTTTCAGTAATCACATGGAGCACAATGGGACGGCGCATCCGTCTGGCTTCCTGAAGCAAGTAGATCAGGTGCTCTGTATCGTGGCCGTCCACAGGGCCGAAATAGGTAAATCCGATGGATTCAAAGAATGTTGCCGGAATCAGCATACGGCGCAGTTTATCCTTCGACTTCCGTATAACACGGGCAACAAAATCACCGCCGGGAATCTTCGACAAAAAGCTCTTGGATCGTCGCTTCATACCCAAATATCGTTTCTTTGTTCTCAAACGGCGCAGGTGGGATGCCATACCACCCACATTCCGGTCGATAGACATAGCATTATCATTGAGAATGACGATGAGCGGTTCACCGCTGACCGATGCATCATTGAGTCCTTCGAAAGCCAGACCGCCGGTTGCAGAACCGTCGCCGATCAATGCAAGGACATCATAGTTGTCTTTTTTCAGTGTTCTGGCACGGGCCATTCCCAATGCAATCGAGACAGAGCTGGAGGCGTGTCCCGCAGTAAACGCATCGGTTTTGCTTTCAGAGGGCTTCGGGAAACCGGCAATGCCACCCAGTTGCCGCAAATGCTGAAAATCCGCCTGGCGGCCGGTCAACAGTTTGTGCACATAGGACTGATGACCAACATCAAATACCAGACGGTCTTTTTCTGTATTAAAAACCGTTTCGATGGCCACAGTCAGCTCAACAACGCCCAAATTAGACGCAAGATGCCCACCGGTCATCGAAACATTGGAGATCAGAAAATCACGAATTTCCCCGCAAAGATTTTCTCTCTGCGGAGCTGTCAAATCCCGAAGATCGTTATGATTCTTGATGCTCTCCAAAATACCCAAAGGTAACACAACCTAACTTTTCTTTTTACTGAACACTCCGCCGATACGGTGGAATCCGTGGATCACACGACCGGTAGCAAAAACGATCTCTGTGCAAGAATTGATCGCCAGAGATTTGCCAAGAGCCTTGCCACCCACGGTAAGACCTGCAACCAAAGCCGACATCACAAGGGATGCCAGCCGGGGCCAGGAAAACTCAAAATTCTGCAGCAACTGCAAAGCAATGGTTGCGGAGGCAGAACCGGACACAACGCCGCAGATATCGCCAATCACATCGTTGCAGATGGAGCTGACTCGCTCTGCTTTGCGAAGAAGACGCAGGGCTTCGGTAGCACCGGGAACTTTCCGGGCTGCCATAGAATGAAAAGGCTTTTCATCTGCAGAGGTAACTGCAACGCCCACAATATCAAAAACAATGCCGATCAGAACAATCAGCAGCAAAATCACAAATGCCACAACCATACTGCTTGCAGCCATTATTTCATCGGAAATCAGGGAAATCGTACCAGAAATCAGGATAGTCACTAAAAAGATGGTAATCACCCAGCGGACATTATTATTGCGCTCTTTTTTCGACGCATGAGTCTCAGATTTTGACACGAGAATACTCCTTCTCCAAACAATGAATATAATAGTGACGGCGACAGACAGGATAAATCTTACGGCTTAGGTCGGGTTGGTTTTCCCCAGACAGAACCTGCCGTTGCCGCGCAGGCCGTTTCCGTTTGATCTGTCCGCTCAAGTGTTGCCATAATGAATACCCGATTGCCACTTAGTCCGTACTGCAATCCCCTGTCTGCCCAGTTATGACAGCCTAGGTGTTTTCCACAGCAGCCCCATCCGGCTCTTATCCTCTTTTGCAAATATGGTTTCCAGGGGCAATAACAGCCTCGGTATGGCCACTACCGGAGACTGAAGGCTCCCCTTTCCCCGCATATTCACTCAAGGCAGGCTACACTGCACGCAGCAACGCGATTCTGCGCACCGCCTTGCAGGTTCATACCCAGCTCGTGCGCGAAGAGGCTTCCAAATAATTGGAGTTCACAACTTCGTCGTACAACACCGGGTCTCCACGGAAACCGGGTCGTATGCTCCATGCCATTGGAGCGCGCCCGAAATCCTTAACCCCCAGCATCCACCCTAAACTGGGCGTAAAAAGCAGACACCAGGGACTTCACCGATAT
>JAZRZW010000082.1:0-2052 GCA_045601585.1 Faecousia sp.
TCACTGTCCATCTGGATGGGTTCCCAGCCGCCGGGATTCTGGCGGAAGATGATGCCGCCCTCACCGGCTGCATATACCGCATTCTGGTAGAGCACCGCGCCGTTCAGATCGTTGTCGGCATTCAGCTCCAGCGGTTCAAAGCTGCTGCCGCCGTCCTCTGACAGGAGCAGGGTTCCGTTGGTGCCGCTGACCAGCATCACATTGCCGTCCACAAAAACATTGGTCAGAGTTTCGGCAGTGCCCGGGTCGAGGGGCTTGACCTCTCCTTCCGGGGTGATGATATCCAGCCGTCCATCCGTGCCGCAGGCAACGAAGTCGATGCCCAGCGCTGCAGCGGACAGATAACCCTCTCTGAATTCCTCTGCCGGCGGGGTAATGCCGGGATCTACCGGTTCTTCCTGTACCGGCTCTTCCTGCACAGATACCATATCATCACATCCGGCACAGCCAAGCACCAGAACAAAGACCAGCACAAACGCCAGAATACGAAGCAGGGAACGGGGATTCTTTGCCAATTTGATCAATTCCTTTCCGGAGTTGTTTTCTTTTCTGCCTTTTCCGTGGGGCAATCCCACCTGCCAAAGCGTCTCAGCCAACACTCCCGAGCATAGTTATTATATATTTTAGTCCATTTGTCTCATTATTGCAACCTGTTTTCATCATCCTGCGGGCTCATACCTTAAAAATCTATATTATGTCAAATTTGAAGTCGTATTTTTGTGAAATATTTTCTTTTGGCGCATTGTAAAATGAACCTGCAATAGTAAAAAAATATCCATAGTGGCGATCCAGTGGTAGAATTAAGTCACCACAACAAAACACTCACAAAAGGATCGAACACTATGGATACTCAGAATTATATCACTGAACATCGCAAAGGGCAACACCTTTTGGCAGAAGAACGACACGAAATAGAAGTGCGGCGAAAAGATGGCTGGTCTGTTTATCGGATCGCCAAGCATTTAGGCAGAGCCTACAACACCATTAAAGCTGAAATAGCCAGAGGAACCGTATACCTATACAACGGCAAGGTCACCCGGTACAAAGCAAAGGCCGGAGAGCAGCAGTATAAGGAAAATCGCCGCAACAGCCGCCGCCAATACAAGCGGCTGGAGGTGTCGGCCTTCATTGGGTATGTCGAGGAACATTTCGCAGAGGGATGGTCACTGGATGTCTGCGCAGGTAAGGCTCTGGAAACCGGAAAGTTCCACCGAAATCAGATTGTCTGCACCAAAACGTTGTATAACTATGTGGATAGAGGTCTGATTGGGATCAAAAATATTGATTTGCCTGAGAAGCTGAGCCGAAACACCAAGAAGGAAAAAGTTCGTAAGAATAAGAAAATTCTTGGTGACAGCATTGAATTGCGTTCTGAAAGTGTAGAAATGCGAGAAGAGTTTGGACATTGGGAAGTGGATACTGTGTTGGGCAGCAAATACGAGGATGAGCCTTGCACTGTGACCTTGGTGGAACGGAAAACCCGCAAAGCCATCTGGATCAAGGGAACAGACCATACCGCTGATTCTGTTCAGGAAGCGATTCAAAGTGTCGTGAACTACTTTGGAAGCATGGCCCGCGCTGTATTCAAGAGTATTACCGGAGACAATGGCGCAGAGTTCACAAGGCTGGCTGAGTTGTCCTCACAAGGCACCAAGATTTACTTTACCCACCCATATTCATCCTGGGAAAAGGGAACGAACGAATGCCACAACAAACTGCTTCGTAGGTTCATCCCCAAGGGTGTCAGTATGAGCAAATACTCGGCGGAAGATATTGCTTATATGGCTGATTGGGCTAACACGCTACCGCGAAAAATTCTGGGCTACCGGACACCGGACGAGCTGTTTGAAGCAGAACTGGATCGTATCTATGCCCTCTGAGGTGCCGGCCGCGGTTTGTTCTTCCTCCGGTCGGGGCTTCGCCCCTCCCTCCGAAAGAACAAACCGCCCTCCTGCGAGGATCGTCACCTATCAGAGCTATTGCAACTTGCTATTGCAATTTCCCAATATTTTCTTTTATAAGACGGCACTGCCATAACCTGAAAAAACTGCC
>JAZRZW010000083.1:0-7152 GCA_045601585.1 Faecousia sp.
ACCATGAACAGCACGCAGATGAGGGCCACCACCGCAATCACGCCGCCGCAGATGAGGTACATCGCGGGGCTGTTGAGCTGGGACAGGATGGTCATAAGAATCGTTCCTCCGATGGTAAAAATGTGTGACAAACGGCGAAAAACACACCGTTTTGCATACCACATAGCAGTATAACGGCAATTAGGAGAGATTGCAAGAAAAAGAAATGTCCCTCTCGCCAACAGACGCAAAAGCCACCCTTGTTGCCCTGAAAAGGGCTGTAATCTACTTTACCGCGCGTATAGTCAAAACACCGAAAACCCTTTATTTTAATGGCTTTTGACGCTCTTGAATATTTGAAAAAAATACAATAAAATTAGCGGATTTTTCTTTTGGGTGCGCACACATTGAATAAGACGAAATTATATCGCAACAGTTTTAAATTCTGTTGCGATACACTTCTTCTTGTTGTAAATTTTTGAAAAAATACTGCAAATTAGTAACATAAGTGGTACACCGTTGGTGCGACAAAAAGTACCGAGGTGACTTCCTATGTTAGCTAAAATTGTTCTTATAAAAAATGAGTATCATCTGTGCTTATGTAACAGCAAACCAAAAAAGCTGGGACTACCTGAGTTTCGAGCTTTTCTTGAAACCTTCAATGATAAGAGACACTATCCAACGGATGAGGCTGACAACGAATATGGAGTCCTTTCACCAGCAAACGGTGAGCTCCTTGCTGAAGTAAGTGATGATTTGAAACTTACAGTTGTTTCTCCAAAACTTTTCTTCGACGTATTCCATGCAAAAGAGATCCGATACATAACTCTTGATGAGTACGCTGAGCTTGTAGGCCGTGGACGAAACATTGTTGGTAGGATGTGTCGCAACGGTCGTATCCCCGGAGCCCGCCAACAGGATTCTCGCTGGCTGATCCCGGAAGATGCTCCTTATCCAGCTTCCTTGAAAAATAACGAAGAGTAAATATTGAATTTTTAAAACATATATGGATGCAATAAAAAAACTTTAGAGACCTCCGCAAGCAGCATAAGAAATGGCAGTCACTAAGCCTGAGGATGCGTTGAGGGGAGCAGCGAGGCCGCTTCAAAAAAGGCTTCCACAAAACTCTGCACAGAAGGGGAGGATCGCTCTTTGTTCCAAAACAGGGCGCTGTAAATCATAGGTGCGTTCTTCAGAGGAATGCTTTTCAGTCCGGTCATGTGATTGATGGGAGCAAATTCTGACAGAAGTGAGATACCGGCACCGCTTTGTACCATAGTAAGAACTGACTCCACCCGATCATAGGCCACAGTAATTCTAGGGTGAAAGCCACATCGATTGCACCAGTTCATAGCAAAGCGAAATTCGCTGGAATGATCGCCTGTACCAAGGAATACAAAGTCTTCTGATGCCAACTCTTGAAGAGCCACCGAGGAGCGTGCTGCCAAATGATGATCCACCGGCACAACGATGGAAAAAGGGTGTTCCTCCAAAATCTGAAAGGCAAGCGAGGGGATCAGCTCATCAATAGTAAACAGTTTTAACCCAATGTCAAGACTGCCATTAAGAAGAGCTTCGTTGATATCGAGGCGTTCATTAAAGGGTTGAGAAATAAGTTGGATCTCCGGATGGAGGCGCTGATAAGAGGCGAGAAAGCGGGGGATCTGATAGATGGCTTTATACACCATGTAGCCGAAGCGGAGGGGTTCAACTTCGGCGGCAGCCTTATCAAGCACCTTCTGGATGATTTCCGACTCGCGATTAAAAAAAGGAGCGCATTCAAGAAACAGTGTCTCACCTGCAGGAGTCAGAAGCATAGAGCGATTGGTGCGGTAAAACAGATGCGCACCAAGTTGATCTTCGAGGTCTTTGATCGCCTTGCTCAGAGAGGGCTGGCTGACATGGAGAAAGCTGGCTGCGCGTGTCAGGTTGGCTTTTTTAGCGACATGATAGAAATAATAGAGCTTATTGTAGTTTAGCAACGAATCGCCTCCCTCTATCATTGCTGATATAGAAAAAATGAATATCTAGCAATCATTTTATTGTATTTTTCTATTTTGTCAAGAGCGATTATAATAAAACATACAAGATGTGAAGGAAATGAAGAGAAAAATTTGTGCAGATAGGGGGGTTCAAACATGATTGGTGAACTGAAGGTAAACACAGCGGCGTGCATCAAATGCAGACAGTGCCTTGATGTATGCTATACCAATGTGATTGGTTGGGATGAACAGCGTGATATTCCTGTCGCCCGGTATCCCAAAGACTGCCAAATCTGCTGTATTTGCGAGGATGCCTGTCCGGTTGGAGCTATTACCGTTATACCTGACTGGAAAATGAAATACTATCCGGACTACCTTTCGAAAGGAGGACGTGCCCGTGTCAAAAAGAGCCGCGACCGTTGAACATGCGGATATTTTGATTATTGGCGGCGGCTGTTCCGGATTGAGCGCAGCCCTCACCGCCAAGGAATGCAATGCGGAATTGAATGTGCTGGTGGTGGACAAGGCTTGTGCCAGTAAAGGCTGGGCTGGTAAGGCGGCGAGAACAGCCGGGCTTCTCAGCTTTGTGTCACAGGATAAAGATCCGGAGGACTTCGCCAAATATTGCTTGGAAGAGATAGGTTTTGGCCTGAACGACCAGCATCTGCTGCGGGAATTTGCCTACAACAGCAGACGGATCGTGGAACATCTAGCCAATTGGGGCGTGGAGATCGAGCGCAATCCCGACGGAACCATGGCGGTAGGCGTGTGGCCGTTCCCTTGGGTTACGGCTGGCGTAGATCCTGATATGTGTCGCTGTATGGCAAAGACAGCAAAAGAGTATGGTGTGCGGTTTCAGGATCGCATAGTGATTACCCGCCTGTTGACTGATCAAGGGCGAATCCGAGGTGCCTGCGGGTTCCACATCAATACCGGAGAGTTTTATGTGTTTTATGCCAATGCCGTGATTCTGGCATGTGGTTCCCAAAACTTTGACATTACGCCCAGCTGGTGTAGTACGGGTGTATCCCAGAAGCTGGCTTATGATGCCGGTTGTCGGCTTCGCAATGTTGAGTTCTGCGGTATGGGGGATTTCGGTCGGATCGATCCTGATGGTCAGTGCTATTACGGGCAGCACTCTGGTGCGCATACTGGTCATGACTGGTTGTTTGCCGGTGATGAGAATATCTCCCAGAAGTGGAGACCGGGATTCCACTCATCCATGGATCCCTACGCCGCAAACGCGTGGTATCAAGAGACCTTGGCGGGCAACGGTCCTATTGAAGTACACATGGAAAATTTCACAGAAGAGAGCGGTGAACTGTTCCACTTCCACCCCAGAGCCCGTAAGCGTATGCACCGAGTGGAGGAGATTGCTGGGTATCCCCACGACCATGAATGGTATGAGGTGTTCCCCGGTTTTATCTCTGAAATGTCCGCAATTCGCGTAGGGCATAACATGGAGACAGATGTACTCGGCCTGTTGGCTGTAGGTGATGCGGCGGGAGCAGGAAGTGCCCGTGCTGGTGCGGTACCGGCTCCGCCTGCCAAAATCCACGGCACCGGATTGATGAACGCCCTGTTTATGGGAACCAAGGGCGGCCAGGCTGCAGCCCTGATTGCAAAGTATGCCGGTGCAGCAGGAGAGGATTTTCTCTCGGAGGATGAACTGCTGAAGATGCAGGAAGAATCCTTTGTCTATCTGAACCGTACTGAGGGAGTCTCTCCATATACGGTGATTCACCGAATTCAGGATGCCATGGCTCCTTGTGACTACACCTTTATCAAGAGTGAGGCTCGGATGAAGGAAGCGCTGGCTATTGTTGAAGAGGCGGCTGAAATGCTGCCGAAGATGATGGCAGCTGACTGCCATGAGCTGAGCAAGTGTGTCGATGCCGAAGCGATGGTACTGTGCGCTAGACTATTCTTCCTAACTTCTCTGGAACGCAAGGAATCCCGCGGATTCCATTTGCGAGAGGATTATCTTGAGCAGAGCGGTGAGTTTGCCTGTTGGCTTACTGTCCACAAGGGCGAAAACGGGCCTTGTATCTGCAAAGAGGATATTCCAGTGACAAGTTATGATTACCACATCTCAGGGATGTAAGAATAGGAGAATGTGTGAAATGAGCTATAAAATTTTCGTCATCAATCCTGGATCCACATCCACCAAGGTTGCGCTGTTCGAAGATACGACAGCCGTTTTCCGTAAGACCATTGAGCACTCCGCAGAGGAACTATCCGCGTTTGCTCGCGTCCATGACCAGTATCCCTATCGTTTGGAGACCATATTGAAGTCGGTGGAAGAGGCGGGCTTTTCCCTACAGGGGACGGATTGCTTCGTTGGTCGCTGCGGTAGCATCAGACCCTGCGCGGGAGGTGTTTACCGCATTACCGAGCAAGTGCTGAAAGACACGGCCAATCACCCAATTGTCCATCCCGCTATGCTGGGGAGTTGGATCACCCATGCACTGGCAGAGCGCTTTGGCGGCGAGAAGCTATTTGTCAATCCTCCCGATACGGATGAATTTCAGGATGTGGCCAGACTCACGGGCTTTTCCGAGGTGTACCGCACCAGTAATGTCCATATGCTGAATCAGAAAGAAACAGCCATTTGTGCGGCAAAGGAACTGGGCAGGGCATATGAGGAGTGCAACTTTGTGGTGGCCCATATTGGCGGTGGTGTCTCTGTGACAGCTCATCGAAAGGGACGAGCCATTGACTCCACCAACAATGTGGCCGGAGAGGGGCCCATGGCGCCTACTCGCAGCGGCAGCATGCCCCTGATGTATTTCATGGATCTTTGCTACAGTGGGAAGTGGACACGTAAGGAGATGTATGATCGCCTGACAAAAACGGGCGGCTTTATGGATCTGTTGGGTACCAACAACGTGCGTGAGATCAAAGAGCGGATCAACAACGGTGACCGCTTTGCTTCGCTGGTCTACGATGCCTTTGCCTACCAAATCGCCAAGAGTATTGGTGCTATGGCAACGGTCCTGCACGGGCAGGTGGATGCCATTCTTTTAGGAGGAGGCATCGTCCACGATACCTATTTGGTGGAAAAATTGCAGGAAATGTGCGGCTATATTGCCCCGATTCGCTGCTATCCCGGCGAGTTCGAAATGGAAGCTCTGGCTGCCGGTGCTTTGCGTGCATTGACGGGGGAAGAGACATTAAAAGAGTATACCGGAGAGCCCGTATTCCGGGGCTTTGACTATCTGAAAAGCCATATCTGATCAAAAGGAGAGGAAGATGCGTATGAGAACAATCAAAACCGATGTTGCCATCATGGGCAGTGGCCTTGCCGGCCTTAGTGCTGCGCTGGTGGCACAGGAACATGGCATGAAGGTAGCTGTATTTGAAAAGCGACCCTTCCAAGGCGGCGGCGTGTCCAATACGCCCATGCAGACGATGGCCATTCGCGATGATCCGGCATATCAGGATAAAGCATTCAAAATCCATATGGACTATACCAGATGGAACGCCAATCCTCATGTGGTGCGTGCATGGCTGCAAAACTCTACCCGAATTCCCGACTTTATCCGCAGTTTGGGTATTGATTTTCTGAACATCAAATATAACCCTTTGGAGGAACTGGGAACCACTCGCGGCTACGAAGTAGGTTTCCCCAATGCCGTTCACATTGGCGACTACTACCGTTTCAAAGCCATTGGAAAAGGCCATGGCGGCGCAGTAATCTGCAAAAAGGCATCGGATAAGATCAAAGCGCAGGGAGGAGAGGTTTATTTCTCCATGCCTATCCAGTCGCTGATTAAGGAGAACGGAAAGGTAGTCGGCGCATGGGCATTGGACCGTAAAACCGGCGAGCAGGTGCGCATTGAGGCCGGCGCAGTTGTGGTTGCCTCCGGCGGATTCAACGACAATAAGGAATACATTGAAAAGTATTGTGATCTGACCTTGACGGACAAGAATTGCTCTGGAGACGGCAATGTTGTGTTTAACAACTTTACCGGCTCCCAGCTTACCGGTGACGGGCAGACTGCCGTTTGGGAAATTGGCGGAGACAAGGGCGCCATGGGTGTCAGCGGACACAATATGGTCCCCGGACCCGGTATTGTGGGCAATAACTGTGCTTGGGTCGTATATAACCAGCTTCGTACTGTGCAGGAGCAGGCCTATTTGTGGGTCAACCAGCGTGGTAAGCGCTTCATCTGCGAGGAGATGTCCGATGAGCACGAGGCTATGGTTACTGCCATCAAGAATCAGCCCGGGAAGTGCGCTTATATTATCTTTGATGAAGATACTCGCATCCATATGGAGAAAGATGGTGTGGAGAGAGCCTACTTCATTTTCGAAGCCAACACGCTGAACAATGTAGAGAAGCAGTTCCGTGACTGTATTGCAAAGGGTAACCGCCATGTATTCGTGGCAGAGACTATTGAAGAACTCTGCGAGCAGACTGGCATTGAGCTTGAGGGACTGCAGGAGCAGCTGGCTGTGTACAATGCCTCCTGCGACAAGGGTTACGATGAGGAGCTGGGAAAAGCCCGCCTGTTCATGAAACCTGTCAGACGGGGCAAGTTCTATGCCATGCGCGTGTATCCCGGCGGCTATCATGCTTTCGGCGGCATTAAAATTGATGGGAAGTGCCGTGTTCTGGATACAGACCAGCGACCTATTCCGGGCCTTTATGCCGGCGGTGACTGCTGTGCCGGAGAGGTGTTCGGCGATCCTCCGATCGGCGGTATTGGTTGGTCTACTCTTAGCTTTTCCGAAGGCTTTATCTGCGGTGACGAAGCCAGTGCGTATGTAAAGGAGGCTGCACTATGAAACTGAAGATCATGGATCACTGTATCCGCTGTGGCATGTGTGAGGACTATTTCCCTGAGCTGTTCCATTTCGACCTTGAGGAGGACTGTATCAAGGTGCTCCATGACGAAATCCCTCCCGAACTCATGGAGAATGCGAAGACAATGATTCGTGACTGCGCAATTGCAGCCATCCACATTGATCGTTGATTTCTTAAAGGAGACTCGGAATTTATATGAAACTGCTAATGAAAAGGTGCAAGACTTTCGGCAACGTGCTCTCCGTCATCGCGATCATTGCATTGCTGGTGATGGTGGGTGTGACGATTGCCGACGTGATCCTGCGCGAGATCTTCGGCTCGCCTATTACCGGCGCGGTGGAGATCACCCGCATGATGATGGTGTGCATGTCTCCCGCCTTC
>JAZRZW010000084.1:0-4070 GCA_045601585.1 Faecousia sp.
ACCCATGAAGATCTCCTGCTCCTTGATCTCATCGGTCTCAGTGTTGCGCAGCTGCACGCGAACCTTAATGGGCTTTGCGTAGGTAGCGTCACGCTCCTTGCACTCCTCGATGGTGTACTTGGGCTTGTCCTCCATGGTGTAGTCCAGGAATCTCAGCTCCAGCTTTTTGGAGAAGTCGGTGATCACACCCACATCCTTAAAGACCTCACGCAGACCCTCATCCAGGAACCACTGGTAGGAGTCTTTCTGGATCTTCAGCATGTTGGGCATTTTCAGGATCTCCTGATACTTTGCGTAGGACTTACGCATGGTCTTGCCAAACATCTGGTCTTTGACCATATACTCATCACAGCCTTTCTTTCGGCTTTCGCCGGAATGTTGTGTTTACTCACTTTTTTACGCCCGGTTCAGTTGTTATGTTTTTAACTTTCCTCTTGACAACCTTGCCAGGGTGTGCTAAAATGCGTTATACAGGGGTATATGTGATTAAACGACATACTCCCACAGTATTGAAGGCCATTATATCATATATTTATATAGTTGTCAATGGATTTTTTCCGTTTTTGCCGAGGTTTTCCTCGGTTTTTTTGCGCCCTTTTTACGAAAACTATGGAAATCCGGCGATCAGTATGGTAGAATGAAAGAAATCTGCTCCTCCCTCACCGGGCAGGAGTCTTTGGAGGTTATATTTATGAATGCAAAAACCTACGAAAGAATCTTCCGCCAGACCGCTTATGTCCGCATGGGTGGCAGCGAAGAAGAACTGAATTGCGCAAAATATTTGCAGGCAGAGTGCGAAAAGTTGGGTCTTCCTGCCGAGATTGTTTCCTTCCCCGTGGATATGAGTAATCTCAAGAGTGCCACCCTGACTGTAGACGGCAAAGAAATCACCTGCAAGGGTTATCTGTGCGCAGGCTCCGGCACTGTGGAAGCTCCTCTATACTACCTCACCGACAACGCTCCCTGCACTCTGGCCGGCTGCAAGGGCAAGATCGTTATAATCGACGGCTATCTGGGCTATTGGCGCTACCAGGATATGCTGGAAAACGGCGCTGTGGGCTTTATCACCTATGACGGCAACGCCAACTACGCAGATCGGGATATTGACCAGAGAGAGCTGCGCAGCTATGTTTCCAAGGGCAATAAGATTCCCGGCGTGAATATCAACGCAAAGGATGCCATCGCACTGATCCGTGACGGCGCAAAAAACGCTAAAATCACTTTGGAGCAGGAAGAATATCAGGGTGAGTCTCATAATGTGATCGCAGACCTCCCCGGCACTCGTGAGGAATACATCGTGCTGACCGCTCACTACGACTCCACTTCCCTTTCCCAGGGTGCGTACGACAATATGTCCGGTTGTGCCGGTCTGCTGGGCCTGATGGATATGTTCAAGGATACTCCTCACAGCTTTGGTCTGCGCTTTATCTTCTGTGGCAGCGAAGAGCGAGGTCTGCTGGGTTCCAGGGCATACTGTGAAAGCAACGACCTTGCTAAGATCGTGCTGAATGTAAACCTGGATATGATCGGCTGCATTATGGGTAAATTTATTGCCTGCTGCACCACCGAGGAAAAGCTGGTGGGTTACCTGCAGTACCTGTCTGCAGAGTTGGGCTTCGGCTGCACCGTCAGCCAGGATGTGTATTCCAGCGACTCCACCCCCTTTGCAGATAAGGGTGTACCTGCCCTGTCCTTTGCCCGGATCGCTCCCGGCAACACTGCCACCATCCACAACAGCTACGATACTCAGGCTGTTATGAGCTCTGAGCAGATGGTCAGCGATGTGGCATTTATCGGTGCTTTTGTGAACCGTATGGCAAACGCTGCGGTATGTCCCATAAAGAAGGAAATCCCCGATAACATGAAAGAAAAGCTGGACGAATACCTGATGAGAAAGCGTCCTAAGAACGCATAAACAAAAGCGGAGTGCTTCGGCGCTCCGTTTTTCTTATTTTTTGCCTGTTTCCGGGAAACCTAAAGATTGACAATCTGCACATTTTATGAGAAAATAAGGCATAATTTGAGAATCTTAGGAGGTATCGTTATGATGCAATCCAGAACCCACAACTGCGGTGAGCTGCGCCTGAGTGACGCCGGCAAAAATGTCACCATCGTTGGTTGGATGGAAAATGTCCGCGAAGTTGGCGCAAACTTTGCCTTTATCGTGCTGAGAGATTTCTACGGCACCACCCAGGTGGTTATCGAGACTGAAGAGATGATGAAGATCATCAAGGGTCTGAACAAAGAGACCACCATCTCCGTGACCGGCGCTGTCCGTGAGCGTGAGAGCAAGAACAATAAGATCCCCACCGGTGAGATCGAGGTGGTTCCCACCGAGATCAAGGTGCTTGGCAAGTGCCGCCACAACGCGCTGCCTTTTGAGATCAACAAGTCCCGGGATGCTGACGAGAATGTTCGTCTGAAGTACCGCTACCTGGACCTGCGTAATCCCGCAGTTAAGCAGAACATCATTCTGCGCTGCCAGGTCGTTGCCGAGCTGCGCCGCCTGATGACCGAAAAGGGCTTCCTGGAGATCACCACTCCCATCCTGACCGCTTCCTCTCCCGAGGGTGCAAGAGACTATCTGGTGCCTGCAAGAAATCACCCCGGCAAGTTCTACGCTCTGCCCCAGGCTCCCCAGCAGTTTAAGCAGCTGCTGATGACCTCCGGCTTTGATCGTTATTTCCAGATCGCACCCTGCTTCCGTGATGAGGATGCTCGTGCTGACCGCACCCCGGGTGAATTCTATCAGCTGGATATGGAAATGGCTTTTGCCACCCAGAACGATGTGCTGACCACCCTGGAAGAGGTGCTGGTTCCCGTCTTTGAGAAATTCGGCAAGTATAAGCGCATCTCCCCCGCTCCTTTCCGCCACATTCCTTTCAATGAAGCTATGGAGCGCTACGGTTCCGACAAGCCCGACCTGCGTATCGACCTGGAGATCCAGGACATCACCAACGAGGTATCCGGCTGCGAGTTCGGACCTTTCCAGAATGCTACCGTTAAGGCTGTGGCCGTAGACAACTTCACAGAGGGCCGCAAGTGGATTGACAAGCTCCTCAACGACGTTGAGGTTCAGACCGGCAACAAAGCTTGCTGGATCAAGGTGGACGAAAACGGTGCTTTTACCGGCGGCGTTTCCAAGTTCCTCACCGACTACACCGCAGCACTCACAGAGAAGCTGAACCTGAAGCCCGGCAGCTTCGTATGTATGGCAGCCGGCAAGAAGACCGCTGCCCAGAAGACCGCCGGTGTCATCCGTACTATGATGGGCAAGCGTATCCCCGGCCACTTCGACGAAGAGCAGTACGCAATGTGCTGGATCGTGGATTTCCCCATGTACGAAATGGGCGAAGAGTCCGGCGAGCTGGAATTCTGTCACAATCCCTTCTCTATGCCCCAGGGCGGTATGCAGACCCTGCTGGACGCTGAGGGTGATATGGAAAAGCTGCTGGCTATCAATGCCGAGCAGTACGATCTGGTCATCAATGGTTACGAATCCGCTTCCGGCGCTGTCCGTAACCACGATCCCGAAATCATGGTTAAGGCCTTCCAGATGGTGGGTCTGGGCGAGGATGATGTAAAGGCTAAGTTCCCCGCTATGTACAACGCCTTTACCTACGGTGCACCTCCCCACGCAGGCGCTGCTCCCGGTGTTGACCGCATCATTATGCTGCTGACCGGCGAAGAGTCTATCCGCGAGGTTATCACCTTCCCCATGAACAAGTCCGCTCAGGATTTGATGATGGACGCTCCCTCCCCCGTGGAACAGATCCAGTTGGACACCGTCCACATTGCTTTGAATATCAAGGAATAAGATTTATCGACCCTGCCAAAGCGCAGGGTCTATTTTTTGGCGATAAATGCTTGACAGCGGAGGACAAATGTGTTTTAATAGAGGAAACCGTTGAAGATGTGTAAGTAACCGCATCCGGAAGTTCCAGAGAGCCGCTGGTGGTGAGAAGCGGCACGGAAGGGCGTGGCGAATGGGCATCCGAGGGCAAGCCGAAGTAAGTAGGTGAGCCGGAGTCGGCACTCCGTGACCAAGGCCAGCGTATGATGGTACGCGT
>JAZRZW010000085.1:0-2671 GCA_045601585.1 Faecousia sp.
CTCTTCTTGCGAGCTGCAGTGTTCTTGTGCAGCAGGCCCTTACCCTGAGCCTTGTCAACAGCAACGACAGCGTCCTTGTAAGCAACTTCAGCAGCTGCCTTGTCGCCGGAAACCAGAGCGGCGTCGAACTTCTTCAGGACGGTCTTCAGAGCGGTCTTGTTAGCCTTGTTCTTCTCGTATGCAACTTTGGAACGGATAACATCCTTCTTAGAGGACTTAATGTTGGGCATGATCACACCTCCTGTTAAAAAATTATGCTCACGCGTTTATAGATTATATATTGCTTTTTGCGGAAAATCAATACCTTTTTTGAAAAAAGACAGATATTTTCTTTATTTTTCCACCAAAGATTTTCTTTCTTCCTTGGTTTTTGCGAACTTTTCCAGCTGAGGAACCAGCAAAATACAGATCAGCGCTGGGGTGAACCCGCCGTTATACAGCAGGAATCCTCCGTGCATATCCGGCACTGCGGATACCAGCAGATAGTGCAGACCACCAGCCAGCACACCCCAACCGAAACCGTATTTGCCGGAAATGGGGCTCAGACCGTTGGCGTAGCACAGACCGATCAGGATGGTCTGGCTGCCGATGGACAGGCCGTTTTCTGCGCCAAACTGGCCGGAGATCCAGCCAAACAGATAGGAAAATACCACATAACCCACCATAATGGGCAGAACATTCCGGGGATGGCTGCCGGAGTTGCAGGTAGCCAGCATGCAGAACACAATGCCGAAGGTCATGCCCGTCCAGGCATCGCTGATGGCGGCCTTGGGGTCAATGATGGCGGCCAGATTGTAGTAGCCCACGATCATCAGACCGAACACGCCCACATTCATCAAAAATGCTGCGGTGCCGTACTTTGCGGTGAAGCTGACGCTGTGGCCGGAGTCCTTCATCAGGTTCCAGTAATCCTTGGGCTTGCAGCCCATCAGCAATGCAAAAACAATGCAAATCGCAAACACAGCAATGCAAAATGCGTTGCAGGCGTAAGCAAAATTGGATTCGGGAGAAGGCAGGTTGGTAAGCTTCAGGCCGGCGGGGGTGTTGCCCAGCATTACATTATATAATACAGCCCGGAGGAAGAATGCGGTCAGGCCAACGGGCAGGGCAGCGGAATAATGGTCGTAGCTTTTGTGGCAGGCGGGTGCGTGGGCGAGGCCTGCAGGCAGGAAAAAGCCGATCACAAGACCTACGAACAGCGCCAGCAGAATGTTCAGCGCGGTGGGTGCATGGGCGATCGCACCGGGATAGCGGAACAGCAGATCGGAGATCAGGGGCGCGATGCCGGTGGAAAACAGCATGGCATTGGTCAGAGCACCCGGCTTTTCCTTCTTGACCAGGGCGTACAGGCACACACCCAGGATGGTGGGAACCATATTCACCAGGTTCATACCCCAAGAGCCAAAGCCTACGGTCAGCAGGAATGCCAGGGTGGTGGCGTTATTGGGTTTGCAGCCGGGGAGGTAGGTCAGCGCCAGGCAGAAAAGACCCACCAGACCCATATTCAGGAAGGTGGCGCTGTAGCCGAAGGCGAAATAGTTGGTGCTGATCTTGCAGGTGTTGAGCATGATCCGCAGAACACCCTTGAGTGCGCCGCTGCGATCCGGCAGGATCACCGCCGCGATGATAAAGCATAGGGAAATAAAGGCGAAAAACAGTCTCAAAAAGCTGCTTTCCGACAGATTCTTGATTTTCTTCATAATTTTAACCTCTTTAAAAAGGGCGATCCCGCCCCAAATTTCACAGGATCGCCCAGACGGTCGGCATAGATTCTCCTGCATTCCCTTGCGGTGCTCCGCAATTTCCGTCAGTAGTACAGGACAGATGTATTGGCGGGCATTGCCAGGCTGCCTGGCAATGACCGAGCTTTTTACACTTTCTCAGCAGCTTCGACCACGTGCTTCATCAGCACGGTGGTGGTAACGGCGCCAACACCGCCGGGAACGGGGGTGATGGCTTCCACGATGGGCTCTACCTCGTCGAATACGCAGTCACCAGACATGCCGCCCTTCTTGCCGGAAGCGGTGATCTTGTCGGGATTCCAGTTCATGGAAACATCGATGACGATCTGACCCTCGCGGACATAGTCCTTGGTCAGGCTGTTCAGCACGCCGGCAGCGGTGACGATGATATCGGCACCCTTGCAGATCTCGGGGACATTGACGGTGCGGGTGTGGCAGATGGTGACGGTGGCGTTCTTAGCCATCAGCATCATAGCGGCAGGCTTGCCAACCACCAGGCTGCGGCCGATGACAACGGCGTTCTTGCCCTTACAGTCGATGCCGTAGTGATCCAGGATCTCCATACAAGCAGCGGGGGTGCAGGGAGCATAGCCCAGATCCTGGCCCTCGAAAACGCCTGCGTTAGACATATGAGTCATGGAGTCTACATCCTTGCAGGGAGCCAGACGGTTGCAGATTTCGTCCTGGTCAGCCTTCAGGTGCTTGGGCAGGGGACGGAACATCAGCACGCCGTGAACGGTTGCGTCAGCGTTCACTTCATCGATCACCTTCAGAACATCTTCCTTGGAAGCGTCCTCGGGCAGGATGTAGTTCTTAACCGCCACGCCGACTTCCTCAGCGCGCTTGGTAGCGCCCTTCTCGTAGGAAAGGTCGGAGGGGTTCTCACCCAGACGGATGATGCCCAGGGTGGGGGTGATGCCCTTATCGCG
>JAZRZW010000086.1:0-4291 GCA_045601585.1 Faecousia sp.
ATAGGCACCGGGAACGCAAACAGATACACCCTGCTGCTCAGGTAGCTCGGGATAGGCAACTGCGGCGACCGGCGTAAGCACCCAGGCATTGCCAGAGTATTTCCACTCCTGCTCCTTGTTGTTGGCAAGGTTCAGCGTTTCCTCGATGTACAGCCTCTCGGGATCGACCGATTCCTGAGGGACAGTAGGTGCCAGCGTTTCTTCCAGTACCGGCGCTGAATTCTGCACATCCTGCGTGCAGGCACAAAGGCCCAGCACGAATGCCACCATCAAAACCATGGCGGTGATTTTCTTAAATATGCTCATAATGGTCTCCTTATCATACATTGCTCTGTGTATAGGCAATTGATCCCAATCCCTCGACATAGCGAAAATACTGTATACCGTGGTCTTGTGGCACCATATAGGAACAGTTTCCTTCCGGGTCCTCACAGATTGCATTGCAGGCTTCCAGCATGGCATCCACGGTCACATTCTCCAAATTGGTTGCAAAATGTCCCGGATACACATGGGAAAAGCTGTTCTTTCTAGCGGCAAGGCGCTCAAAAGCATCGCGCATGGTTCTAACCGTTGCAAATTCCATTCCCTTTGCGTTTGGGTTTCCCGCTCCGATGCCGACGCGCATACTCAGCAGATCGTCACCTGTAAACAAACCGCCATACCCAAGATCCAGCAAAGCACAGCTGCCGGGAGTGTGTCCGCCTAGATGGACCAGTTCCACCCGATGGCCGCCACCGAGATCGAACAAAAAGCCGTCGGGACAGCCAATTATTTCATAAGGTTTGAAGGTAATTATGTCTGCCTCATCAAATTCGGACCATATACTTCTGCTCTTTCTGTCTCCGTTTTCGAAGAGATAGTCCCACATGCCGCTGTTCTGGTTCTCCAACATGGGTACATCGTATTCGTGGCAGTAGACCTTATCAAATTGCGCGTTCCCGCCCGCATGGTCTGGATGTGCATGGGTATTGACTACGATCAGTTCTTTACCATCCGACAACTGCTCGCAAAGCCCTTTCAAATCACCAATACCGAAACCAGTGTCGATCAGCATTGCCTTTTCAGGGCCAACCACCAAGTACATCCATGGATCACCCATGCCATCCGCATTTTCTGTCAGCAGACCATATACGTTGGACTGAAGCGTGTAAACTTCTACATAGGGATTCACATCATAAATTCTCTTCGTGCTTCCGATTTGGCGCAGTGCCCGCATATAAGACCAGCTCAAAGTATCAATTGGTTCAGTCTGGTACACCCGCTTGATCTTCAATGCATTTTCAATCGGCAGATTCTGTCTGCAGCGCTCCGATTCCGGACGCCGAACAACATCTCGTTTGATCATTGCTTTTCCTCCAGTCCGATGACTACCCGGCTAACTATTATTTCCCCTATTCATCATACGTTTTGCAACTGCTTCCTGAAAATATTTCGGAACAGGAATCGGTTGATAGGCCCAAGGAACCAGATCTGCACACAGAACGCAAAAATCCAGTTGACCGGCATCTTGCTGATCCATGCTTCCAGGAACTCACCGATTGTCCAATGGAAATTGATCATGTTAATGATATTGCTGTAGAAGCACATAATGGGGCACATTACCAGCACAGTAAAGCCGGTTCGGATGCACTGATACAGGATCTTGTTGTCTGTGGGATACTTGGCAGCCTGCTTACCGGCAAACTTCTGCACCACAAAAAACTGAAGCAAAAAGGCAACTGGTCCTTTCTGCAGCACAGCGATGCCTACCTGCCGGAACAGTTCCACAGAGAATTCTCCATAGACAAGATATTTGTTGTATGTAGCCATGGTGGTCGCCATCAGCAGCATACCCATAAATGTAAACACAACACGCTGAAAAGTCGTTTTAGGCATAAAAGATTCCTCCTACTCAATTTAGGGTAAGTTACCCTTTGTAAATTCTGTAATTACACTGGGATTTGTCACGATTCTGTGATTCATATCCGCTGTGGATGCTCCACGAAGGGCTGTAATCGGATAACCGTATGTGTCATTGGAAATACCCAGAGATCGCCCTTGGCAATTTAGATAGCACTGACCGCAGCTCTGGCAGTTTTCAGGATAAGCAAGCACGGACTTGTGGGCCACATGGTCAAAGTAAAACACATCCATGGGACAAATACTGACGCAGTTTTCACAGCCAATACACTTGTTCAAATCAATTCGTACAACGCTCATGCAGCTTACCTCCTTCCTTTCCACTTGGGTGCAGGGGGTGTAAAGCCCTTTGCCTTCGGCTCTCCGGGGAAATAATAGTGGTAGCGGTCCGTGTAAGGCTGTGCAGGGTTACCGACCCATTCTTCGGGCAGTTTGACCTTATCCACAGTCATGCCGTCCTCAGTCTTCTGTACTGTTACATAGCACAGGAAGTTTTCGTCATCCCGGTAAGGAATGTCAGAACGGTAGTGGTTGCCCCGGCTTTCCTTCCGTGCCAGACTGGCCCGGAGTTTCATTTCCGCGGAAAGAACCTTGTGCTTCATCTCAATGCACAGCCGCAGGTCGTGACTGGTTCTGGCTGCCAGCCGGGGAATCACATGATCGCGCATATAGATGACCTGTGTCAGTGCCGCCTGCAAGGTTTCTTCCGTCTTTGCCACGCTTACCCAATAGGGAGCCATGATGGAATGTAGCACATCACGGGCCCAGTTGGCATCGAAGCCGCTCTCCACGCTCATGGGAGCGGTAATTTCTTCTGTTTTAGCCGTAATCATTTCTTCAGTGATTTCCGTGATCTCTACACCTGCAGCATAAGCAGCCGCCGCTTTGCCGGCATGGTCGCCATCGATGGAGGTAAAACAAGAGGTGAAGCCCACACCGCAGGGATAGGCCGCGCCGGAGGGAACCGTTGCATGAATGCCGTCTCCGGCCACATACAGTCCGGGAAGTGCCGTTGCACCATTATCCTCACGCAGTCCGCAGAACACGCCGGAGGTCAGATGGCAGCACATGCCCACTGCCGCACCGGGCAGGCTGCTTGCCACCGTCGGGGTGCTCATTTTACCGGAGCGTAATTCTTCCGGATCCGATTCATAAAACTGGGAGCCGCCCCGCCGGGTATAGGAAGCCTGGGCAACATCCTGAATCTCGGAGCCGTCTGCTGCGGGCATACCGTTTACCGCCTTGCGCACCCGGCCCATTACCATGATATTGCCCTTGGTGGAAGCGTAATCGGAAGCATTCTTCCGGGAGACATCACCGCCGCAGAGCCAGATATTCTCTAAGTACTGCCAGTGATTGTCCAGAAATACATTGCCGGGAGCGGTTGCCGGAGTCTGATGGAAGTCCTCAAATTCCTTGCCTGCGATGGGCAGCCCCAGCTGATAGGCTATGTATTCGCCATCGAAAGTATCGCCGCCCACGGGATACCCGGTGGGCTTGTAGCTGCCGCCGCCGGTTGCCATGACCACAGCCTTGGCATTCACCGTGATAACCTTTCCACTGGGGACATGGAAACCAATCACACCACAGACCCGGTCATTTTGAACCAGCACGTCCGTTACCATGGTGTGCTCAAGATGGGGAATCTCATAGCGCTGCAGTACCTCGACCCACTTCTTATGACGGTCAAATTTCTCAAAATACTCCCGGTATCCTACGAAATCCTCCCGGGCATAGAAATCTCCTGCCTCGGATGCCTTGGGGTACTGGGCAAGGATGCCCCAATCCGTGAGTCGCTGGAAGATACCTTTAGATTCCTTGATCCACATATCATACCAATGGAGATTGCTGATATAGTCGCCGCCCTCCCGGATGGCTGCACGGTACGCATCCGGGTCATCTCCCCGCTCCGGGTCGAACCAGCGGAAGCTGGAAGGCCAGGGAGACAGGCCGGAATAGCCGGGTTTGCCTTTATCGATGACCAGCACGGATTGTCCGGACTCCTTTGCAGACACGGCCGCGTTGAGGCCAGCAAAGCCGCAGCCGATAACGGCAACATCATATGTATACTTCTCGTTGTATGGGCACTTCACCTCTTTAGGCCGGGGAAGTTCCATGGTGCGAGGGCAATTCATTTCAATATCCAATCTTAGCACCCCTCTCAAAACAATTCTTCATACCGGGCATGGCTGGCTACCTTCTGTGATACCTCCGCCACCTTTTCCAGTGAACGGATCAGCACGGACCCCTGCAGGCTTCCGCCATAGAACCAGTAGGTTTCTCTCCTGCCAGCCACATCATCCCGGATATTGACGGTTCGGTAAGGAATATCCGTCCGCTTTCCCGGA
Source organism: Faecousia sp. (assembly GCA_045601585.1). Taxonomy (GTDB): domain Bacteria; phylum Bacillota; class Clostridia; order Oscillospirales; family Oscillospiraceae; genus Faecousia. The sequence goes on from JAZRZW010000086.1 coordinate 4,248, forward strand.
TCGCCGATAGCGAACAGGTTTGTCCCAAAACCCTCCAGATTCAG
>JAZRZW010000087.1:0-1816 GCA_045601585.1 Faecousia sp.
ACGATCCGACTTGAACTGAAACAGACCAACAAGACCCCAGTTGATGGAACCGATGATAGACAGAATCAACGCCAGTGTATCCATAAAATGCTACCTCCTTTTTGGTTCGTGTTGCTATCTTTCCCGAAGCAATGAAAATTATGCAAATTACTTGTATTTGCATTGCAATAGAATATGTACTGTGGTATAATATCAGAAAAAATTGTGGAGGAATGAATATGAAACGATGCTTCCGTAGCGCGGATATTTTATTGCCTAAGACAGCGGAGATGGAGAAGTGGTCTGTAATTGCCTGTGACCAGCATACCTCCGATTTGGGTTACTGGCGGGCTGTAAGAAATTTGGTGGGCAAGAGCCTTTCTACGCTGAATTATATTCTGCCCGAGGCAGAGCTTTCAACTGCAACGGACAATACCATCTTGGCAATCAATGAGAACATGAGACAGTCTCTGGCTGAAGATAGTTTTACTACATATCCCAATACCTACATCTATGTGGAGAGAACTCTGGTTGACGGCTCTATCCGCCAGGGTGTGGTTGGTATGGTGGATTTGGAGGATTACCACTATTTTTACGGCGAGAATGTGAAGCTCTGTGCCACAGAAGAGACTGTGCTGGAGCGTATCCCGCCCCGAGCAAAGATCCGTAGAAACGCACCTCTGGAATTCAGTCATATTATTTTGTTCTGCGATGATCCTGATTGCACGATTGTTGAGCCGGTTGCCGATTGCAAGAATAACCTTGTGAAGATCTACGATTTTGACCTTATGCAGGGTGGCGGTCATATCACCGGCTGGCTCGTTTCCGGTGAAGTCGCTGCAAAATTAGATGCTGCGCTGGATGCCTACGAGGCTGAAAGCTTCTACACAGTGTCTGATGGCAACCATTCTTTGGTAACAGCGAAGCGCTGCTATGAGGAGCGTCGGGACGGCGACGAATATAAGGACGGAGATCCCTGCCGGTATGCAATGGTAGAGCTGGAGAATATCAACAGCAGCGCCATCGTGTTTGAGCCTATCCACAGATTGCTGATGGATGTCGATGTTACAAAGCTGATGCAGGATATGGAGACTATCAGCGATCCTGCAGGCATTCCGATTCCCTGGGCAAGCGGCGATAAGCGTGGCGTGTTCAACCTGAAACCTGTTTCCGGTGAGATGACTGTTGCAACCCTGCAGCGCTTCCTGGACGCGTGGCTCAAAGACAATGCCGGCGAAATCGACTATGTACATGGTGATGATACCGTGTGCGAGTTGGCAGATACCGACACCAAGATCGGTTTTGTTCTGCCCAAGCCTGAGCGTGCGGAGATGTTTGCACATATTATGACCGGTAAGGCATTGCCCAGAAAGACCTTCTCTTTGGGTCACGCCTGCGAAAAAAGATACTATCTGGAAGGAAGAAAAATCAGATGACGACCTTATATGAAGGTGCATTTGCAAAGATTAACCTGACATTGGATGTACTGGACAAGCGCGATGACGGCTACCATGACCTCAAGAGTGTTATGCAGACCATTTCTGTGCGGGATGATATAGAGATAGATGTGGATACCGGCCGTGACTGGACGCTGAGCTGTTCTATGGAGGGTGTTCCCACCGACAGCAGAAATTTGGCCTGGAAGGCAGCGGAGGCTTTTTTTGCAGCTACCGGGAAATCCACAGATGGCCTTGAGATTCGCATAACGAAGAGAATTCCTATGGGTTCAGGTTTAGGCGGAGGCAGTGCTGACGCTGCAGCGGTTCTGCGTGCTTTGTATCGCCATTTCGGTGAGCCGTTATCTAACTTTGCTCTGGCTGAAATCGGGGCGCTGGTT
>JAZRZW010000088.1:0-1590 GCA_045601585.1 Faecousia sp.
GTACAGGCCGGGGGTGGTGTGACCCTTACTCAGAACAAAGCGGTCCCGATCCTCCCACTTAGGGTTCTTGGGATCGATGTTCATTTCTTTAAAATACAGATAAGTAAAGACCTCTGCTGCAGACAAGCTGCCGCCGGGGTGTCCTGCCTTGGCACCGTAGGTGGATTCGATCACACCCATGCGGACCTTGCAGGCAGTGATTTGCAATTGCTTCTTTTCACTGATTGTCATGGTTTGCCTCCTTATGTAATTGTCAAGCATTTTTCGCAGACATATAGATTATATTACCATTATTCGCCGTAAGTTGCAAGGGGTTTCACGCATAGAAGAGAAATAAGTTTTATTCCTGAACATCTTTTCCCATTCCCAGCTGGGCATCCCGGTATTCCAGTGGGGTCATACCGGTCTCCTTCTTGAAACGATAGCAAAAATAAGACTGGGAGGTAAAACCGCACTGAAGGGCCAGTTCTCCCAAAGAAACCCTTCCGGCAATCAGACCTCGCTTGGCAGCGCTGATCCGGAACCCCAGGATCCGCTTCGCCGGGGTGATGCCAAATGCCGCGGTGTAGAGCTTATGAAAATAGGTAGCGTCCAGATTGCACATTTGGGCCAACCGTTCAACGGGCAGATCCTCCGACAGATGCTCCCGAATATACCGGTCGATCATCAGAAGATTCTGCTGATGCAGCACTGTCCCTCGCTGGTTAAAGCTCCCCATCTGCCGGTATCGCTCCAACCGGGCCAGAATCCGGCAGGCATAGCTTTGTACCTGCAGCTGTCCGGCAATGGTCTTGGGTGCTTCCAGGGCCACCATGGTGTGCAGATATTCCACCACCCGTTGGTAGTCCACCATCATAAAATAAGAAGGCAGGCCGTCCAGCAGCTCACGCAGACTCTGATCCTCCGTACGGATATTCAGAAAGCAGCATTTATACGGCAGTTCCGCCCGAAGCTGCTGCCCGGGCTTTGCCAAAAAACAGGCGCCCTTACGCACTGGATAGTACACCCCGTCCAGCCAATGACCGCCCTCGCAATCCTCGGTATAGAACTCAAGCTCATATGACGAAACCATATTGCTCAATCGTACTTTTCTACGGGTTTTCATTTTATCGGAATCAAACACATTATAATTGGTAATGGTAAAATCCGGCATAAGATCCCTCCCAAATCAGGAAGTATTGAGGCGATTGTATCACATGCAGAAACAAATTGCAAGAATTTGAAACAAAAACCCCTTAATATCTCATATTATACCATGTTTTCTACAATTCCATTTGGTAGAGTTTCCTCAACATCTGTAAAGTTTTCTTTTTCTTGAACCTGGTCGTCTCCGGTGTTATACTAGAGAAGTCAATCCATCAGGAGGTCTTCCCTATGAAGGACAGCTTCGTGCCTTTGAATTCCGGTGCGGTGCAGCTGATAGAGGTGCAGGAGCCCTGCCAGTGGCTGAACACTATGTACCAGAAGAGAAATGTCCCTCTTTATGCTCTTTCCTTCGGTGATGTGGCATGGATCTTCGGACCCCACGAAATGTTCGACACCAATATAATCGTAGGTATCGACTCCTGACAATCCATTCCGCGCCGGCTG
>JAZRZW010000089.1:0-5559 GCA_045601585.1 Faecousia sp.
GGTTTCCTAAAGGACAATCGTTTACAATAAGCGATGCGGAATGTTTCCCGGATCGAAAAACGGGCGCTGGAAAAGCTCCGGGCTGCATTGGAATAAGGGTAAACAGAAGCGCATCTATAAAAACGCTTTTTTGCCGGGTTATCCAATCTTTGGCACCGGACTAATAATCAGTTTTCAGAGATGCTCTGAGACTTGAAGATCGGGCATAGTTCATTATTGGGACTTGACCCTCACTGTGTTCTTATATTATAATGTTCTAAAAGTCCCCCCAAAAAAGAAATCAGGAGGCTTCTTTTTATGAAAAGAACAGACTATATCAGCTGGGATGAATACTTTATGGGCGTTGCGATGCTGGCGGCAAAGCGCAGCAAGGACCCCAGCACACAGGTGGGCGCCTGTATCGTTTCGCAGGATAATATTATTATTTCCACCGGCTACAACGGTATGCCCAAGGGCTGCAGTGATGACGAATTCCCCTGGGACCGCACCGGCGAGGAGACAAAGTATCCCTATGTGGTCCACGCGGAGCTGAACGCAATTCTCAATGCCAATGGCCGCGACCTGCGGGGCAGCAAGCTGTATGTGGCGCTGTTCCCCTGTAACGAGTGCGCAAAGGCAATTATCCAAAGCGGTGTCAAGGAGATCTATTATCTGTCCGATAAGTATGCCACCACCCCGGCTACCATGGCTTCCAAGCGGATGCTGGCTGCTGCCGGTGTTAAGTGCGTCCAGTTAAAGCCTACTGTGAAGAGCATTACCCTGGACTTTGTCGCCGAAGAGGATAAATAAAAAGAGCGGAGGGCACCTCTATGAAACTCAACACAAAGAAAACGATTTATGTAGGCTTTGCCTTCTTTCTGATTCTGGCGTTCTGGCAGGCCTATGACAGCATCATCCCTCTGATCCTGACCAATAAGTTTGGTATGTCTCAGTTCTGGTCCGGTGCGATCATGGCGCTGGATAATGTCCTGGCGCTGTTCCTGCTGCCCCTTTTCGGCACGCTGTCCGATAAGCATAAGGGAAAATCCGGCCGCCGTACTCCTTTTATCCGCACAGGCACCATCATTGCGGTGATCCTGCTGGTGGCTCTTTCCTTTGCGGATCTGGCACAGCTCAAGAAGATCGACGCAGTGGCCACTGTAGACGACCCCAAAGCCCTGGAGATCATCTATGATTCTCAGGCGGATAAGGAGCTGACCAAGCCCAATAAGAAAAAAGCAACCCTCCAGGAGGAGTCCTTCATTCTGTCTGAGGAGATCTCCCGGGAGGACTTCCTGGACATCCGCAGTACCGTGGAAAAGGACGGCAAGAAGGTTACCAACGAAGATTATGTAAACTATGTAGTACCTGCCCGTCAGGCCTATGTCTGGCAGCAGACCACCCAGACTCCCCAGGCGCTGATCCTCTTCGTGGCGGTTCTGTTCCTGCTGCTCATCGCTATGGCGATCTTCCGGTCTCCCGCTGTGGCTCTGATGCCCGATGTCACCGTCAAGCCTCTGCGCAGCAAAGCCAACGCCATCATCAACCTGATGGGTTATTTGGGCGGCATCGTGGTGCTGGTGCTGGGCAAAGTGTTTGCCACCGACGCCACCCGCAATGCCATGATGAGCTACACCGGCTATTTCAGCGCAGTGGCAGTGCTGATGGTGGTGGCACTGATCATCTTCCTGGTGAAGGTGAAAGAGCCTGCCTGGGTAGAGCAGATGCACAACGACAGCCTGCAGTATGGCCTGACCGATGCACACGAGGAGCAGAGCGTCAGCCGCAAACTCTCCCGTGGGGAAAAGACTTCTTTGTTGTTGGTGCTGGCGTCCGTGGTGCTTTGGTACTTCGGCTATAATGCCATCAGCTCCAAGTATAGCGTCTATGCCTCCAACATTCTGGGCAAGGACTTTAACCTGACCCTGACCATCGGCACCGCATCTGCTATTATTTCCTTCGTACCTGTGGGCATCCTTTCTTCCAAGATCGGCAGAAAGAAGGCCATTCTGATGGGCGTTGCGCTGCTGACGGCAGCTTTCGCCAGTGCCATCTTTGTGGACACCAACACCTCCGACATCCTGGTGATGGGCATTTTTGTCCTGGCAGGTATCGCCTGGGCCACCATCAATGTCAACTCTTTCCCCATGGTGGTGGAGATGTGTTCCGACGGCGATGTGGGCAAGTACACCGGCTATTACTACACCGCATCCATGGCCGCCCAGACCCTGACTCCTATGGTCTCCGGTTTTATGATGGATAAATTGGGCATGGGCGTTCTGTTCCCCTATGCAGCAATTTTTGTAGCCGGCTCTTTCGTGACGATGTTGTTTGTAAAACACGGCGACTCCAAGCCCGAGGCAAAGAAGGGCCTGGAAGCATTTGATATTGAGGATTGATTTTTCATGATATTTATCTGGATCGGGTTGGTTTTATGCGTGCTCTTTGCGCTGTATTTGCTGGCGCTGACAGGACGGAGAAACCACCCCGGCTGGAAAGCATTAAAAGGCCATCGCTATGCCCACCGGGGTTTTCACGGAAACGGCGTGGCGGAGAACAGTATGACTGCATTCCGCCTTGCGGTGGAAAAGGGCTACGGTATTGAGCTGGATGTCCATCTTCTGGCAGACGGCTCCCTGGCGGTGTTCCACGACGGAACGCTGCAGCGCACCACCGGCCGGGAGGGCAAGGTAGAGGCCCTCACCGCCAAGGATCTGCCCAACTACCCCCTGGAAGGCACGGAGGATACGATCCCCACCTTCCGGCAGGTGCTGGAGCTGGCGAACGGTCGGGTTCCTTTGATCGTGGAGCTCAAGGCTGTGGATAATAACCACGCGCCTTTGACGGATGCTGCCTGCGCAGCGCTGAGGGACTATGCCGGCCCCTGGTGCATGGAGTCCTTTGATCCCCGGTGTATCCACCATCTGCGGCACCATCATCCTGAGGTGATCCGTGGCCAGCTGGCGGAAAATTTCTTTAAGAGCAAGGCGAATATTTCCTGGTATCAAAAGCTGGCGATGACCTGTCAGCTGGCAAATTTCCTGACCTACCCGGATTTTGTGGCCTACCGCTTCGCAGACCGCAAACGCCCCGGTGTGTTTTTTGCCAAACACATTTGGCACCTGCAAACTGTGGGCTGGACCATCCGCACAAAAGAGGACCTGGTCCGGGCGGAGAAAGAACAATGGATTCCGATTTTTGAGGGATTTACTCCTTGAGGAATGTGTGAATTTTTGCTATAATAAGAGAAACTGATTTGAAGAAAGGAATCTGAACCAATGAAAAGAATTGTTGCTGTTTTGTTGCTGCTTTGTCTGCTGGCAGGCTGTTCCAAGACCACTACCGAAGGGAAGAAGACCGGCGGCAAGAAACCTGCTGCTACCACCCCCACCGAAGCACCTACGGAACCCGCACCCACGGAACCCGAGGTTCCCGATGTGGCATTCCGCCACCCCATGACCGGCGAACCCCTGGAGGCAGCCTGGTCCGGCCGCCCTGTGGCAGTGGTCATTCCCAATAATAAAGATGTGTATCCCCACCACGGCACCGGTGATGCCGACATCCTCTACGAGATCGAGGCTGAGGGCGGCGTTACCAGATGCCTGGCGCTGTTCACCGATTTTGCGGAAGTACCCAAGATCGGCCCTGTCCGCAGCGCCCGTACTTATTTTAACAATGTAGCCATTTCCTATAACGCACCCATCGCCCACTGCGGCGGCAGCCCCGGCGGCATCAGCGGCCGTTATGATTCTGCCAACGGTGCGAAGATCCCCAACTGGCCCCATATCGACGAGATGCAGAACGGCAGCTTCTTCTACCGGGATATGGATCGTTATCAGTACCAGGGCTATCTGTGGGAGTACACTCTGTTCACCAAGGGCGAGTTGCTCCAGAATGTAATGCTCGCCAGGGGCTACACTGCCGAAGAGGCGAATTATGACCTGGTCTTTGGCGACACCTCTTCTGCAGCCAGTGGCGAGAGCGCTGTCAAGGTAGTGATCAATTTCAAGGGCGACAAGAAGACCACCCTCAACTATGTAGACAACACCTATGAAATGATCCAGCACGGCAGCGTCTACACCGACGGCAACACCGGCGAGAAGGTCACCTTCCGCAATGTGTTGGTGATCGAGGCAGATCAGTGGCACGATGGTGACGGTTACCGCACCTATTATACCCTCATCGGTTCCGGCACCGGCTACTATGCTTGTGACGGCAAGATGATTCCTATCAAGTGGGAGCGTCCCACTCTGCTGGATTCCTTCAGCTACACTCTGGAGGACGGCACTCCCGTAACTCTGGGCGTTGGCACCAGCTACATTGCCATCACCGGCCAGAAGGGCGCAGTGACCTGCGAATAAGAAAAAACATCCCGGCAGGACAACCCTGCCGGGTATATTTTTGGCCAAAATGGGAATACCTGCTTTTTGAGGGAGGTGTTCACAATGAAAGTGAATGAAATTATGACGGATGCCGTGGTGAAGATCCACCCGGAGGAATCTGTGCAAGTAGCAGCCAGAACGCTGCAGCAGCATAACATCGGATTTCTGCCGGTATGCGGCACTGACGGCAGCCTTTGCGGTCTGGTGACGGACCGGGATCTGATCACGCGCTGCGTTGCGGCGAACCTGAATCCGGAAAACACCACTGTCCGCCAGGTGATGACCGGCAGGATCCTGACAGTGCGTCCGGATATGGAGGTCTCCGCGGCGGCACATCTGATGGGCCGGGAACAGATCCGCCGTCTGCCTGTGGTGGAGAACGGCCGGCTGTGTGGGGTGCTGAGCATCGGCGACTTGAGCCGCCGGGAGGAAAGTGCCATCGATGCGGCAGACGCCCTGGGTGAAATCACGGAAAATCACCGTATTGGGTAGGGAAAAGCCTTGAGAAACTTTGGTTTTTCAAGGCTTTTTAGCCTTCAGAAAAAAAGTTGAAATTTTTTGAAAAAAAGTGTTGACAAATGCTTTGTGGAGTGGTATCATATGCAAGCTGTCTGATGAACGGTCTGCGCCGGGAGGACAGTAAAATGCTGTACCTTGTAAATTGAATAACGCAAAGACGAACAAAACACCTTGGACAATTTAAAATTGTCTAAGTTTCGTGTAAACGAATTTAAGCCAACGAAAATTCTTGAGTAATATTGCTAAGAGCAAATTATTCCAAAACTTGATTTAAGCTCCGTAAAGGAGTTTAGATACAAATTTTTGAGAGTTTGATCCTGGCTCAGGACGAACGCTGGCGGCGTGCCTAACACATGCAAGTCGAACGGAGTTACAAGAGCTTGCTTTTGTAACTTAGTGGCGAACGGGTGAGTAACGCGTGAGGAACCTGCCTTTCAGTGGGGGACAACAGTTGGAAACGACTGCTAATACCGCATAACATATTCGGGTGGCATCACTTGGATATCAAAGCTTTATGTGCTGAAAGATGGCCTCGCGACTGATTAGATAGTTGGTGAGGTAACGGCTCACCAAGTCGACGATCAGTAGCCGGTCTGAGAGGATGAACGGCCACATTGGGACTGAGATACGGCCCAGACTCCTACGGGAGGCAGCAGTGGGGAATATTGGGCAATGGGGG
>JAZRZW010000090.1:0-15567 GCA_045601585.1 Faecousia sp.
ATAGCGCCGGGGGTAGAGTGCGGGGGTGGGGGCCACTTTCTTCAGGACAATTACCGTGTGGGCGGTATCGTCTACCGGGAAAGTGACTGTTTTTTCGGTTTTCAGGCCCAATTTCCGGATGGCGTTTTGCGCTTCCCCGAGTTCCTCCTGAGCAGCGGTACCTTTCATAGCCAGCACATAGCCGCCGACTTTTACATAGGGGGCGGTCAGTTCCAGCAGGATGTTCAGTCGCGCAACGGCGCGGGAGGTGGCAATGTCGTATTGCTCACGGCGCTGGGCAACGGCTTCTTCGGCTCTGGCAGTGAGACATTCGGCCTCCACGCCCAGGGTGGGGAGAATCTCCTCCAGCCATTTCATCCGTTTCCCCAGGGAGTCCAGCAGGGTCAGCTTTACCTCCGGGCAGGCGATCTTTACCGGCACGCCGGGGAAACCTGCGCCGCAGCCTACATCGATCATGGTCTTGCCCTTCAGGTCAGCCAGGGTCAGCAGACTCAGACTGTCCAGCAAATGGAGCTTTGCCACTTGGGTGGGTTCGGTGATGGCGGTGAGGTTCATCACTTTGTTCTGCTGGATCACAGCGTTGCCAAAATCGCAAAGGGTATTGCAGCGGGCATCATCCAGGGAAAGGCCCAGGCCGGGGAGTCCGGCTTTCAGGGTCTCGTACATACTTAGCCGCCCTCCGTTGTGGGTTCGGTGGTCTCCTGCTTGATGCCGTGGAGATCTGACAGATTCTCGTGGGTCTCATCCAGGGGATCAAAGGGAGCTTCTTCCACTTCGGTCATGGGCTTGACAACATGCTGCAGATGCCAGCTGACCAGCAGGTCGCCAACATGGATATTCTTCATTTCACCGGAAGCCTGGGGAACAATGCCGGAGGGACGGTCGTCCCGGCGGGCAAAGCTGGATTCATAGGTATCGAAATCCCGCTTGAGCTGTTCATTCTCCTGGGCGCGGAACTTTTCTGCGCCGCCGGGCATAGTGGACAGGGCGTCGTAGCAGTAGCGGTAGGCCATAAAGTAGCCGGAGTATTGGAATACGGGGTCGGGATTGTTGATGCAGGCCAGAATGCCGGCCATAGCGGAGTCGGGATCGTTGGAAATGCAAATCCGTTGGGACATGACCCGGCAGACTGCGTAGGGCAGACCCACGCTGGGAGTGTTCTCGTTGACCACAGCTTCGCCGGTGATGGGGTAGAACTTGTTGGTGGAGCCGGTGAGGTTATGGGCCCAGGCCCAGCCCATCTTCTTGACGGGGGTGGCGTTGCCGGCAAAAACGGAGTAGTACTGCTCCTGACTCAGGACCTTAAAACCATCGCCGGCCTTATTGGTCACGGAGTCGAAATCAGCGATGATGTTGCCGCTGCTGTCACGGGGCAGGGATTCTGCCAGGGCGTTTGCGTGCTCCTGGTAGTAGGTCAGGGCGTTATGCAGGTCGGTGGCTACATAGCCCGGGGTCTCCAGGCGGATGTCGTCAGCCAGAGCGCCGGAGTACTGGTTGAGGCCAAACAGACCGGTGCTGACCAGGTTGACAGCGCAGATCAATGCCAGGGTCCAGCCGATGCAGCGGACGGGGTTCTTCTTGCGCCAAACATAATAGACGATACTGGCCAGGACAAACAGCGCAAAGATCACCACGACGATCTGCCAGATGCAAAGGCCGGTCTTACTGGTTTTCAGTGCCAGGAAGGCCATGACCAGTCGGGTGACATAAGGGTAAATGATATCCACCAAGAGGCTATGGGTAGCGGCGAAGGACTTCAGCGCCCAGGTGCAGGCGGCAAAGATCAATGCGACCACATAGCCGATCCAATGTTTCATTCGGAAAGCGCCTCCTTACCGTAGAATTTTAGGGAGTTGCCGACATTTCGGCAGGATACTACCTTGTAGTATAACACATTTTTTTTCGCTTGTCTCCCCCTATTTCAAAAAAATTGAAAATAATTGCCTGGGGACTTACCTTGACTTTTATATCGTAGGGGGTATAATAACGATAGAAACAAGAAAGGGGTATGCGAAAATGTATTATCGTATGACCGTTGCAGGTCTGGAAAGAGACTTGCCTGTATGTAAAGTGACCGATGAACTGTACATAGCCGGCTTTGTGATTTTCGGCGATCAGGAGCTGACCGTGGCCTGCGCCCGGGAGCTGCTGAAAAAGACCCCGCAGTACGATTATATCATTACCGCCGAGGCAAAGGGTATCCCCCTGGCCCACGAAATGGCCCGCCAGAGCGGCGCAAAGAAGTACTTTGTAGCCCGCAAAGTTCCTAAGCTTTATATGACCGGCGTGTTTGAAGCCACCGTCAAGTCCATCACCACCGCTAAGGAGCAGACCCTCTATCTGGATACTGCCGATGCAGAATTGATGCGGGGCAAAAAGATCCTGATCGTGGACGATGTGATCTCTACCGGCGGCAGCCTGCAGGCGGTGGAAGCGCTGGTGGAAAAAGCCGGCGGCATCATTGCTGGCAGAATGGCGATCCTTGCTGAGGGCGACGCCCAGGATCGGGAAGATCTTGTGTATCTGGAGAAGCTTCCCCTCCTCAATCCCGATGGCACTGTAAAATAATGAGAAAACCGCCGCGGCTTTTGCTGCGGCAGTTTACTTTTGTAAAAAACTATGGTATAATGTGAGAAATTATCCACTTCGGAGTTGAAAACCGTGAATTTTGATAACACTTATGTTACCATAGATCTGGACGCGATCCGCGACAATTTCCGCGCCATCCGCCAAAAAGCGGGTGTGCCGGTGATGGCCGTGGTGAAGGCGGACGCCTACGGCCATGGCGCAGTGCAGGTGGCCCGGGAACTGGAGCCGCTGAGCGCCTTTTTCGGCGTGTCCTCCATGCAGGAGGCGCTGGAATTGCGTCAGGCCGGTCTGAAAATACCTATTTTGGTGTTGGGTCATACGCCCACCTCTGCATTCCGCACCGCTATTTTGGAGGGGATCCGCCCCGCCATTTTCCGGTATGAGGATGCGGTGACCCTGAGCAGAGAAGCAAAGAAATTGGACGCGGTAGCGCCGTTCCATTTTGCTCTGGATACGGGCATGAGCCGAATCGGTTTCCAGGCAGATGAAGAAAATGCCGATATCTGTGCAAAAATTGCAGCGTTGCCCGGTCTGGAGGCTGAGGGACTCTTCAGCCATTTTGCCACGGCGGACTGCGAGGATTTGACACAAGCGAAGCTGCAGGCAAAGCGCTTTGATGACTTTGAAAAAATGTTGAAGGACCGGGGCGTTACTGTGGCGATCCGCCATATGAACAACTCCGCAGGCCTGATGAACTTTGAAAACCACTACGACATGGTCCGTGCCGGCATTGTGATCTACGGTATGTACCCCAGCGATGAGGTAGATCCTTCTCTGCTTTCTTTGCGGCCGGCGCTGTCCTGGCACAGCCGTATTACCCACCTTAAGACCCTCCCCGCCGGTCGCGGCATCAGCTACGGCGCGTGCTTCGTGACCCAAAAGGAGACAGTGGTGGCAACGGTGCCGGTGGGCTATGCCGATGGCTACAGCCGCAGTCTGAGCAATCGCTTTTATGTGCTGATCCGGGGCAAAAAAGCTCCCATTCTGGGCCGTGTGTGTATGGACCAGATGATGGTGGATGTAACGGATATTCCCGGTGTGGAGCTCAATGACACCGTCACCCTCATCGGCGCCGATGGGGAGAACACCATCACCATGGAAGAAATTGCGGCCCAGGCCGGTTCTTTCCACTATGAAATGTCCTGCGCCATCAGCCGGCGCGTTCCCCGGTTCTACTATCGGGGCGGAAGAGTCGTCAACCAGGTGCATTACCTGCTGGATACATAAGGAAAAGGTGTAGTATGATTCGCAAGTATATCTATGTGTTTTTGATCTCTATGGTGCCGATCATCGAGCTGCGTGGCGCCATTCCCTTTGCCCAGGGCTGGGGTCTGAATACCTATGTGGCCCTTTGGGTCTGCGTACTGGGCAATATGCTCCCCGTGCCGTTCATCTACTTTTTTGCAAGAAGAATCCTGAACTGGGGCGCGCAGCGTCGGTTTATCGGCAAATTCTGCAGATTATGTCTGGTCAAGGGAGAGAAAGCAGGCCAGAAGCTGACTAAGAATGGCCGTGGCGGTCTGTTCGTGGGACTGTTGCTGTTTGTAGGCATTCCCCTTCCCGGCACCGGCGCCTGGACCGGAACCTTAGGTGCAAGCTTTTTGGATATGGGCTTTAAGTCCACTGTCCTTTCCGTGTGTCTGGGTGTGATCCTGGCAGGTGTTATTATGACTGTGGTCAGTATGCTGGGTCTGCATATTTTCGGTTTGTAAGGAGAATGATTATGGATTGTATTTTCTGCAAGATCATCGCGGGGGAGATCCCCTCTGCCAAGGTCTATGAGGATGAAACTGTGTATGCCTTCCGGGACATCAACCCCCAGGCGCCCACCCACATTCTGGTGATCCCCAAGACCCATATTGTATCTGTCAATGCCCTTTGCGCCGACAACAGCGCTGTGGTGGCCCATATTTTTGAGGTCATTCCCCAGATCGCTGCTGCCGAGGGCCTGGACAACGGCTATCGGGTGGTATCCAACTGTGGCCCGGATGCCGGCCAGACTGTGTTCCACCTGCATTTCCATATCCTGGGCGGCAAGGAACTTTCTTTGCAAATGGCTTGACAAAGTTCGAGTATTTGATATAATCTTTTTAGATCGCAAAAGTAAATCCATCTTCGGGGAGCCGGATGCATCCGGCTGAGAGTAGGCTCAGTAGCCTGGACCCGTGAACCTGATACGGTCAGTACCGTCGTAGGAAAAGATGCATGTATGAGATACCTTCAGTATCGCGTTGCAACTTCTTTGACGGATTTGCAACGCGGTTAATTTTTTATGGAGGTGTCTTTATGACAAAAACACACAAAAGCATCCGCACACTCACGGAGGGCGCAATTATGATCGCCCTGGCAGAGATCCTCAGCTTTCTGCCTATTTACAAGCTTCCCTGGGGAGGCAGTATCGACTTTGCCATGCTGCCGATCCTGCTGTTCTGCGTCCGCTGGGGCTTTGGCCCGGGTATGATCGCGGCCACTGCCCATGCATTGCTGCAGACCCTCTTTGAGGGTGGCATTGCCATCGGTTGGCAGAGCATCATCGGCGACTTTTTGCTTGCTTATATGGTGCTGGGTCTTGCCGGCCTGTTCCAGGGCAAGTGGTGTCCGGCAACCCTGGTTGCTTGCACTGCCCGCTTTTTGGTGCATTATGTGGTAGGTGCAACGATCTGGGCGGAATATATGCCCCCGGAGTTTTTCGGTATGACCATGACTACCCCCTGGTTCTATTCTGCGCTGTATAATGGCGCTTACATGGTGCCGGATATGGTGCTGTGCCTGGCGCTGTTTTTCCTGATGAGCAGAACTCCCCTGCGCAAATACCTCAAAGCAGAGCAATAAAAAAGAGAGGGCAAAAGCCCTCTCTTTTCTATCGTTGGAAATGATTTTCAATTTCTGCTTTGGTGGTTTTCAGGCTGCCCTGAAAGGCGGCGGCTTTGCCGCCGCCCCGGCCGTTCAAAGCGGCGATGGCGGCTGCACCAAGCTCCTTTGCGCCGTTGCCCAGAACGCAAATGCTGTAGCCGTCGGCATCACTGCCGGAGATCACGGTGGCGGTACCGCCGCAGACCTTTACGATCCGGTCTGCCAGCTCCCGGACTCCGCCGGGGGTCAGATCTTCTGCAAAATGCACTACATTTCCGACGCCTGCATAGCCTTTTGCAATGGTTTCAAAGACCTGCTTTTGCAGGGTGTTTGCCCGGAGCTTTTCTGCCGCCAGCATGTCATTCGCTTTTTGCGCGGCGGCGCCGGTTTCCAGCACTTTTGCGGAAAACGCCTGGGATACCAGTCGGATTTGCTCATACACATCCTGGAACCAGCGGAGCGCTCTTGCGCCGCAGACCAGCTCCATTCGCACACCCTGGTGAAATTTAATGCAGGACAGAAGCTTAATGGTACCTACTTCGCCGGTGTAGGCCACATGGACGCCGCAGCAGGCGCAGATGTCGGTGTCCGGCACCTCCACAATCCGCACCGGCCAGGGCAGTTCCCGCTTGGAGCGATAGGCGATGGTGGGAAGCGTCTCTTGGTCGGGATAGCCGCAGATAATAGGGCGATTGTCCCAGACGACCCGGTTGGCGGCCCATTCCAATTCCGGGATATCTTCAGAGGGGATCATGCCGTCAAAGTCGATGGTCACGGTGTTGTTGCCCACATGAAAGCCCGTGTTGTGATAGCCGTATTTTGCGTGAATGATGCCGGAGAGGATATGCTCGCCCGTGTGCTGCTGCATCAGATCCAGTCGGCGGGCATAGTCGATCTTTCCGAAAACCCTCTCGCCTACAGGCAGCGCTCCGTCGCAAAGATGGATAACGGCTTGCCCTTCTTCCGTGGCGTGGAGCACATTTACCCCGCCCAGAGTGCCGATGTCGCTGGCTTGGCCGCCGCCTTCGGGGTAGAATGCGGTGGCGTCCAGGATGACGGCATAGCCCTTATCGGTTTTCTCGCAGGACAGCACTGTTGCGGAAAATTCCCGCAAATGGCAATCCTCGTAATAAAGTTTTTTTGTGTTCATATTTGCCGCACCTCAGGTGATTTTTTCTCATTGTATCACAGCGTCGGGGATGTTGTCGAGGGGTTTTGCGGGTTTCGTGCTTTTTCTGCGGGCAAAGGAGATAAAATGGCACTGACAAAGTACCAAGGAGAATGCTCTATGCAGTGCCAAAAACTGAAAACTTATATGGAGACCGGCCGTGTGGTGTTCCTGCCGGCCAAGGCCATTTCCCCCAACCCCGCCCAGCCCCGGCAGGTGTTTTCTCAGGAGGCGTTGCAGGAGTTGGCGGACAGCATCCGTACCCACGGCGTTCTGCAGCCCTTATCTGTGCGCAGGATCGGCACCCGCTATGAGCTGATCGCCGGGGAGCGACGACTCCGGGCGGCAGTGATGGCGGGGCTCTCTGAGATCCCCTGTATTTTAATGAATATGGATGCCAGGGAGTCCGGCACCGTGGCGCTGGTGGAGAATCTTCAGCGGCAGGATCTGGATTTTATCGAGGAGGCACGCGGCATCAGCCTTTTGATGGAGCAATGCAATTACAGCCAGGAGCAGGTGGCAAAGGTGCTGGGCAAAAGCCAAAGCGGCGTGGCAAACAAATTGCGGCTTTTGCGTCATAGTCCCCAGGTGCTGGAGGCCATTCGGGGCGCAGAGCTGACGGAGCGACACGCAAGAGCCTTATTAAAGCTCCCCACAGAGCAGGAAAAGCTTGCCGCTATTGGGGTGATCGCAAGGTTATCCATGAGCGTTGCCCGGGCGGAGCAGTACATAGAAAGCCTGTTGGATCGCCGTCCGGCCAGCCGCAGGCGGGCCAATCTCAATGCCTTTCTCAACAATCTCAGCCAGTCTCTTTCTCGGATCCAGCAATCCGGCATCCCCGCAATCTCAGAGCGCCGGGAGACCGGCGACAGCATTGTGCTGACCATTACAATCCCCAAATAAAACAAGGCTCCCTCTGACGAGGGAGGCGTACCGCAGCGGCGGGAGAAAATAAAAGCGGTGTGAATTGCCACACCGCTTTTTGTTATTTGAAAATCAGTTGCCGATAGGGGAGGGTGGTAAAGCCGTTACGCAGATACATGGCAATCGCACCGTCGTTGCCCGGCTCTGCCTCCAGACGGATCACATGGCCAGGGTAAAGCGCCTGCACGTAGGGGAAGAAGGAAGAGCCGATCCCCTGACCGCGATATTCCGGCTTCAGGTACAGATCTTCGATCCAGATACAGGGCTTGCCGAACTCCGTGGCATAGCCTTTTGCCAGCATAGAGTAGCCCTGAAGGATGCCGTTTTCTTCAAAGACAAAGCACTCAACATAGGGGCAATCGCCCAGACTGTTTGCCACGTTTGCGGCAAAGATCTCCGGAGAGCCGTTGCTGTCCAGAGCGTCGGAGGCGTAGAATACCTCCATCATTTTTGTTACCTCGGCGGCATCGCCGGGTTGTATTTTACGGATCATAATAATCTCCTTTGTTTGTAGGATGCATAAAAGCCTCCTCTGTGTAAGGGGAGGTGCCTCGAAGAGACGGAGGGGTTGTCAATCCCCCACCGCTGTGCGGAGCCCCCTTTACACAAGGGGGCCATTTCTCAGCCTTTCTCGGTTTTTCCCTCGTGGAACAGACGAAGGTTGGTGTTGTGGTGGTATTTCAGGGAGGCCTTTTCGTCCTTTGCCAGCATAATGTCGTTGAGAGGGATGTTGTTGATGGCGGCGATGGCCACAGCATAGTGGATGATATCGGCTAGTTCTTTTCCCAGTTCTTCCTGCAGATCAGTGCCGTTTTCAAACTTGGCACCGCTGCGCATATTCAGGACTTCAGCAGCTTCGCCCATTTCTTCTACCAACTTCATAAACAGGCCGGTTTCGTTGCACCAGCTGCTATAGCGGTCGGCCAGGTATGCCTCCAGCTCGGGGATTGTGATATCCATAAGGGTCTCCTTTAGTGTTGATAATTGGGAATGGTTTTGATGTATTCATCCTTTTCCACGAATTGCACATTGGTTCCGTTGGAAATACAGAAAATATCTCCATCCAGGTCGGTGCGGAACACCTTCACAGGGAAAGGCTCTTGGGCAAGGCTCCAAAGGACAGATTCGGAGGGGTGGCCGTAAGCATTGTCTTTGCCTACGGAGATCACTGCGTATTGCGGGTCTGCTCTGCGCAAAAGCCAGGCGCCGGAGCTGGTATCGCTTCCGTGATGGCCGATTTTGATCACATTGGCCTCCACATCCATATCGTTATACAGCATGACCTCTTCTGCAGGGATCTCCGCATCGCCCATGAACAGGAAGGAGGTCTTGCCGTAATCGATCCGCAGAACGATAGAGGTGTCATTGGTGTACTCCAGGGAGTTCACCGCCAGAACATGCACCTTGGCGCTGCCCAGACTGTAGGTATCTCCCACTTCGGGAACTGTGATGCCGCCACCTTTTTCCTTTGCATATTTGGCAAAATCATCAAAAGCCTCGCTTTCGTAGTCTGTTACCGGGCAGAGGGTCAGGTCGGCGGTGGTGTAGCTGAAGGCACCGGGCAGACCGCCGATGTGATCCTCGTGGGCGTGGGTGCCAACTACGATATCCAGTTTTTCAACACCGTGTTTTTTTAGTACGGAATAGATCTTGTCGGAGTCGGCTTTGTTGCCGCCGTCGATGAGCATATAATGGCCGTCGCATTGCACCAGGGCGGAATCCGCCTGACCCACATCGAGAAACATCACGGAAAAGGAGCCGTCAGCAGGCAGAGATTCTTTTTTGCAGGTGTTTGCCAGCAAGCTGATGCCGATGATCAGCAACGCGCACACCAGGGTAAGAAGAGGATATTTAACGCGTTTCATAGGCTTTCCTTTCAAATTTCGTCGTTATTGCAAGTAAGCCTGGCAGTGACAATGAGGAAGCATCATTGTTTTACAAGGCACACGATGGATTCCACATGGGCGCAGCGGGGGAAGAGGTCAGCGGCCTGCACAGAGGCAACTGTGTAACCTTTTTCCTTCAGGAGCTTGACATCCCGGGCCAGGGTGGCAGGGTCGCAGGATACATACACGATCCGCCGGGGGGCGATTTTTGCCGTGGCTTCGATGGTGTCCTCGTTGAGACCTTTTCTGGGCGGGTCTACCACTACCACATCCGGGAAAACGCCCTTGGCTTCCAGTTCCAGTGCGGCTTTGCCGGCGTCTGCGCAGAAGAATTCCGCGTTTTGGATGCCGTTGCGCTTGGCGTTTTCTCTGGCATCCTCCACCGCCTGAGGTACGATCTCTATACCGATGACCTTCTTTGCGGCCTTTGCCATGGCCAGGGAGATGGTGCCAACACCGCAGTAAAGATCCAGCACAGTGTCGTCTTTGGTGATCTCACCCTGGGCGATGGCGGCTTCATACAGCCGTTGCGCCTGATGGTGGTTCACCTGATAGAAAGACCGGGGAGACAGGCGGAATGTAAGGCCACACAGAGTATCCTCAATATAGCCGGGGCCGTAGAGGGTGATGAATTCATCTCCCAAAACAGTGTTGCCGGCTTTCTGATTGACGCTGAGCACCAGGGTGGTAAAGCCGGGGAGCATCCGCAGTCGGGCGATCAAATCCTCCGGGTGGGGGAGCTTGCGGCCGTTGACCACCAGGCACACCAGAATCTGCCTGGACACAGCGCCGCGACGGACATAGATGTGCCGCAGCAGGCCTTTGCCGGTGGTTTCATCATAGGCGGTGATCCGCCAATGGTTTACATAATCTGTCACGATCTTTTTTACAAGATCGGTCTTTTCCGGCAGGATGAGGCAGCGATTGTTTTCCACCACCTGATGGGTTCCGGCTTTGAAAAAGCCTGCAAAGACCCTGCTCTTTTTGCTGGAAACGGGGTACTGTGCCTTATTGCGGTAGCCCTCGCAGCTGGGGGCAGCCAGGATGGGCACTTCCTTCAGGTTCTCGCCGCCGATCCGGTTCATGGCGGAGCGGACCCGTTCTGCTTTCAGGCGGATCTCTTCTTCGTAGTCCATATGCCAGAAATCGCAGCCGCCGCAGAGCTTTGCCACAGGGCATTTCCGGTTCACACGATGGTGAGAACGGCCTAAGATCTCGGTGATCTTGCCGGCAGCCCAGGTTTTGCCTACTTTTTCGATGCGGATACGGCAAAGCTCACCCTCGATGGCGTTGGGCACAAACACTGCGCAGCCTTCGATCCGGGCAACGCCCAGACCTTCTGAGGTGTAGTCGCAGATGATGGACTCATAAATCTTGTTTTTCTCAAGCATCTTCTTTCTCCAATACTGTCTCCATAAAGACTCGCTGGGGCTCCATGCCGCAGGCCCGGTAGAAAGCCATTGCGTCCTCGTTGAAGCTCCAAACATTCAGGGTGATGTGATGGCAACCCAGCTCTTTCGCATAGCCAAGGGCTTTGTTGTAAAGGGCCTTTGCAATGCCCCGGCGGCGGTGGTCCTGATCCACACACAGATCGTCGATGTACAGTTCTGTGCGGTCAAAAAACACAGGATTTTGGGTTAGGGTTTTGACCTGGCAGAAGCAATAGCCCAGCACCCGGTCGTTCTCTGCCGCGACAAAGAGAGGGGAGTCGGTGCTTTCTATGATGCGCAGCACCTGAGAGGCACCGTATTTCTGGGCGTTGTCACGGAACAGATCCGGGCGTCCTTCGTGATGCACCCGGCCCACTTGCTGCAGCAGGCGCAGAATATCAGGAACATCTTCACAAACGGCAAAACGAATTTCCACAGCGGCTCCTCCTCGCCAATGACATTGGGTGTTTTCTATTATAATTGTAGCATAAAACCCCTGCGTGGTAAATATGAATCGGGAAAATGCAGGAAAAATTCAGAAAAACCGGGAACTTTTCATGGATTTCCTATTGCAAAACGAAAAAAAGGGTGCTATAATGCAGGTGTAAATGATGTTGACTTTGGAAAGAGAGGGGCGCGCCCCTCTCTTTCGTCTTGAATTGAGGTGTTTTTTGTGAAGGTTACAGAACGGGTGGAGCAGTTTGCAAAGCCCACCGTGGTATAGTGCGGCTGTAAGCGCTGGGATGTGGAATATGTACGGGAGGGCAGCGAGCGCTAACTGCGGGTGTATATCGACAAAGACGGCGGCGTGGACATTGATGACTGCGAAAAGATCCACCGCGCCATCGATCCGGTGCTGGATGTGGAGGACCCTATTTCCGAGAGCTACCATTTTGAGGTCTGCTCCGCAGGTCTGGAACGCAGCCTGAAACGCCCCGGAGATTTTGAGCAGTTTATGAATAGCGCCATCATGGTGAAGCTCTACCGTCCCCGCAACGGCCTGAAGGAGATCCCCGGTGTTCTCCGCGGCTATGAAAACGGCAAGATCACTGTGGAGGCCGGAAAAGAGACCATCACATTTGAAAAATCCGAAGTTGCCCTAGTGCGGCTTCGCGTTGAGTTTTAATAGGAGGAAAGAGAAAAATGGCAAGAACGACTAAAGCCAAAAAGCAGAACGGCCTGCCCCAGGCCGAGATCGGCGCTGAGATTTTTTCCAGCCTTCGGGATCTGGAGAAGCTCAAGGGCATTCCCGTAGAGTATATGGTAGAGCGTCTGAAGCAGGCGCTGACCAACGCATATCGCAAGGATCGTGAAGATCACCGCGATCTGCCCGCAGAGAATGTGGTGGTGGATCTCAGCGAGAAGGGTCTTTATATGCACCTGGTCAAGACCGTGGTGGAAGAGGTGGAGGATTCCGCACTGGAAATCCACATCGATGCAGCCCGGAACCTGGAGCCCAATGCCCAGGTTGGCGATAATATCAATATTCCCGTAGACATCCAGAAGTTCGGCCGCATCGCTGCCCAGACCGCAAAGCAGGTGGTCATCCAGGGCATCCGTGAGGCTGAGCGCGGCATGGTCTATGAGAGCTACTCCTCCAAGAGCCAGGAGCTGCTCACCGGCACCGTCCTGCGGATCGACCCCACCGGCGATGTGTTTGTTCGCATCGGCCAGGGCAACGAGCAGAGCGACGCTGTGCTGGGTGCCAACGAGCAGATCCCCGGCGAGAGCTACCGCGAGGGTCAGCTGATCCGTGTTTATGTTCTGGAAGTGCACCGTGCCGGCCGTGGCCCCATGGTTCATGTTTCCCGCACCCATCCCAATGTGGTGCGTCGTCTGTTCGAGCTGGAAGTGCCCGAAATTGCTGACGGCCAGGTAGAGATCCGCAACATTGCCCGTGAGGCAGGTTCCCGTTCCAAGGTGGCGGTCCGTGCCGCTATGGAGAATGTGGATCCCGTGGGCGCTTGCGTTGGTGCTCGTGGTGAGCGTGTTGGTGCAGTTGTCCGTGAGCTGTGCGGCGAGAAGCTGGACATCGTAGTTTGGAACGAAGATCCCTGCGAGTATGTCAAGGCAGCACTGAGCCCCGCAGATGTGATCTCCGTCAACCTGCTGGGACCCAAGGCCTGCCGTGTCATCGTCCCCGATGATCAGCTGAGCCTTGCCATCGGCAAGGAAGGCCAGAATGCCCGTCTGGCAGCACGCCTGACCGGCCTGAAGATCGATATCAAGCCTGAAAGCCAGGCTGACGAATTCGACGCCGAATAACCCGGAAGGAGGCAGCGTATGCAGAAGAAGATCCCCCAGCGGCAGTGTATGGGCTGCCGGGAGCGCAAAGCCAAAAAAGAGATGATCCGTGTGGTTCGTGGTACGGACGGCGTGGTGAGTCTGGATTTTGGTGGCAAGCTCAATGGCCGGGGTGCTTATTTGTGCCCCGACCCTGAATGCCTGAAAAAGGCGCAGAAATCCAAGTCTCTGGAACGGAGTCTGGAGGTTCCCATTCCTGAAGAAGTCTATGCACGGCTTTCCAAGGAGATGGAGGACGGCGTCAATGGATAAGAGCCTGAATTACCTTGCGCTGGCGCGGAAAGCCGGCAGGGTGGAGCTGGGCGAAGAGCCGGTGGGCGCGATTTCCCGGGTGGGAAAGGCGTACCTGGTGATCGTGGCGAAGGATGCCGGCGATCACACCTGGCGCAGAGCAAAGAGTTTTGTGTCCGGCACAGAGCAACTTTGTATCCGGGTCCCCTACACCAAGGATGATCTGGGCGTGACCATCGGGCGGACGGCTTTGGCCATCGCCGCTTTTACCGATCCGGCCCTGGCGCAGGCTTTTGCCCAGAGCTTGCCGGAGGAGGCAGCCTGCCCGGAGGTGGTGGAGAGCCTGCAAAAGCGTGCGGAGCATATCCGCAAGCGACAGCAGGAGGCAAAGGCCCACCGCAAAAATGTAAAACGGGGTCGCAAGCCCTGATGCCTTTGCATAATCGTTTGGAGGTGCGTATATGAGTTTAGTGAAATATCGTTTGAAAGAGGTTGCCACCGACTTTGAGGTGGCATCTAAGGAGATCACCGAGATCCTCGCTAAGTTTTATGAAAAACCCAAGTCCAACACCGTGGTGCTCACGGAAGAGCAGCTCAATGTGGTGTTTGATGTAATGACCCAGAATCACCAGATCGAGTCTCTGGAGCAGGTATTTGCAGTGCAGCCCAAGAAGGAAGCTCCCAAGGCTGAGCCGAAAGCGGAGGCTCCCAAGGCTGACGCCCCTAAGGCAGAGGCTAAAGCCGATGCTCCCAAGGCAGAGCCCAAGAAGCCCGCAGAGCCTGAGCGTAAGCGTGAGCGCCGGGTGGTGGATACCTCTGCTGTGCAGGTGAACACCCGCCGTTTCGACGATGTGGATAATCTGGTTTCTGAGCGGGAGCAGAATTTCCGCGGCGGTAAGCAGAAGTTTAACAAGAAGGGTCAGCAGCAGAAGCGGCAGGACAATAAGTTCAAAGGCAATAAGTCCCGCAATGAGGAGCAGGAGAAGCTCCGCCGTCTGCAGATGGAGGTGGCTCGCAAGGCGCCTGTCACTGTGAAGATCCCCGAGGAGATCACTGTTGGCGAGCTGGCAAGCCGTATGAAGAAAACTGCCGGCGAAGTCATCAAGACTCTGATGAAGAACGGCGTGATGGCCGGTATCAACCAGGCGATCGACTTTGATACTGCTGAGTTCGTGGCAGTGGAAATGGGTTGCCGGGTGGAGAAGGAGATCACCATTACCATCGAGGAGCGGATCATCGACGATCACGAGGATACCGCAGAGGAGCTCCAGGGCCGTGCACCTGTTGTGGTGGTTATGGGTCATGTTGACCACGGTAAGACTTCTACCCTGGATGCTATCCGCAAGACCAATGTTACTTCCGGTGAGGCCGGCGGCATCACCCAGCACATCGGTGCATACACCGTAGAGCTGGATGGCCAGCCCATCACCTTCCTGGATACCCCCGGCCACGCAGCCTTTACTTCTATCCGTGCCCGTGGCGCTCAGTGTACCGATATTGCCATTCTGGTGGTGGCGGCCGACGACGGCATTATGCCTCAGACCATTGAGTCCATCAACCACGCAAAGGCAGCGAAGGTGCCCATCATCGTGGCAATCAACAAGATGGATAAGCCCGAGGCGAACCCCGACCGGATCAAGCAGCTGCTCACCGAGCATGACCTGATCCCCGAAGAGTGGGGCGGCGAGACCATTATCTGCCCCATTTCCGCAAAGACCGGCATGGGTCTTGACAACCTGCTGGAGATGGTGCTGCTCACCGCTGAGGTCCAGGAGCTCAAGGCCAATCCCAACCGCCGTGCAAAGGGCACTGTGATCGAGGCCCGTCTGGATAAGACCCGTGGCCCCATCGCTACCTTGCTGATCCAGAACGGCACTCTGAACCAGGGTGACATCATCATTGCCGGCACTGCCGTGGGCCGTGTCCGCGTGATGGCGAACGATAAGGGCCGCACCGTCAAGACCGCAGGTCCTTCCATTCCTGTTGAGATCACCGGCCTGGCTGAAGTTCCCGCACCCGGTGACGAGTTCAATGCCGTTACCGACGAGCGTATGGCAAGAGAACTGGTTGAGCAGCGTAAGCAGGCCGCCAAGGATGCCGCTGCCAACGCAATGCAGAAGGTCACCCTGGATAACCTGTTCGCCAGAATGCAGGAAGGCGAGATGAAGGAACTGCCTCTGAT
>JAZRZW010000091.1:0-7944 GCA_045601585.1 Faecousia sp.
TAAGGGCTACTGGGGTGCAAAATCCAAGCACTTTAAGATGGCCAAGCAGGCCGTTATGAAGTCCGGCAACTATGCTTACGTTGGCCGCAAGCTGAAGAAGCGTGATTACCGCAGACTGTGGATCACCCGTATCAGCGCTGCCGTTAAGCCCTACGGTCTGAACTACTCCACCTTCATGAACGGTGTGAAGAAGGCCGGCATCGAGATGAACCGAAAGAGCCTGTCCGAGATGGCTATCCAGGACGCTACTGCTTTCGCCGCTCTGGTTGAGAAGGCTAAGGCCGCTCTGTAATTTATCTAAATTTGAAAAGACCCTGCCCAGTGCAGGGTCTTTTTGCTACTGAGGATACACTATGGAACTGACACACATCGCCCAACGGGCAGGCCGACTGTCCACTTTTCTAAAAAATGAATTAGGCCTCTCCACCGGGCTGATGAACCGTCTGAAGTGGCAGGAAAAACTGCTGGTCAACGGTGTCCCCCGCCACGCAGATTTCCCGGTGGAGATCGGCGATACCATCACCGCAATGCTGGACGATCCCACACCGGACTACCCTCCGGAAGATCTGCCGCTGCATATTCTCTACGAAGATGCACACTTTCTGGCTGTAGACAAGCCTGCAGGCATGCTGATTCATCCCTCTGCTCACCGGAACACTGGCACCCTGGCAAATCGAGTAATTGCCTATTACCAAAAAACCGGACAGAACTGTGCGTTCCACCCAATTACCCGGCTGGATCGTGACACTTTCGGCGTTGTGCTATTGGCAAAAAACGCCCATATTCATATGCTGCTGAATCGACTGCACAGCGAAGGCAACTTGCAAAAAACATATCATGCATTGGTTTACGGCACCCCGGAGACAGCGGAGGGCACCATCGATGCCCCCATTGCCCGGTGTCCCCTTCCCAGCCTTTTGCGCAAGGTTCATCCCGACGGAAAGCCCGCACGCACGCAATACCGGGTTTTAGAGCAATATGATGGCTACAGCAAATTAGCCCTCTCCCCAATTACCGGCAGAACCCACCAACTCCGTGTCCACTGTCTGTATGCAGGTTTTCCCATTCTCGGCGACCCGCAGTACACCACCGAAGACGCCCGCTCCCTGTCAGAAGCACTCAAGTTGCAGACCCAGGCGCTTTGCGCACACAGCTTGGAATTCCCCCACCCCATTACCGGTAAAGTAATGATTTTACACTCCAGGCTGATGGTGGACGGAAGCAATCTGTAAAAAAAGTCGAAAACCCTCTTTTTTATCTGCGGTTTCTCCGCTTTTGTGGTTGACAAACAGAGCCATAAAATGTATACTATAATAAGAAAAATATCCTACTATAATTGTATGTTTTTCATAAACCCTTAGGAGGAATGAGTTAGTATGTCAAAGTCCACTCGTAAGTTGATTCAGACGTGCAAACTGATCTGTACCATTCTGCTGGTACTGGTGATCGGCGCACAGTTTCTTCCCTACTGGTATGGCGAGTACACCGAGACCGACAGTAAACTTCTGACTGAGCAGCAGTACCTGCAGAACAAGAAGGATTACGCCACTCAGCCCACTACCGCTCCCGAAGAGACCGAGGCTGAAGTAACTGAGCCCCCGGTCAAACCTGAGGACGATCAGAAGACTGAGGAAAACACAGAGAATAAAACCGAGAACGAAAACAAGGCCCCTGCCCTGCCCGCTATCAATGTTGATGAGCCCCTGGGCTTCGGTAACTACAACGAGAATGTTGGCGTGGTACAGCAGAAGCTGATCGCTCTGGGTTACAATGTCGGCGGCCTGGGTGCTGACGATATGTTCGGTATCAAGACTGAGCGCGCAGTTAAGCGTTTCCAGGCTGACAACGGTCTGGTCGTTGACGGTATTGTTGGTCCTAAGACTGCAACCGCTATCGACGAAGCTTATGCAAAGCTGGATCCCACTGATCTGCCTGTCGTTGATGTTCCCACTGAGGAGCCCACCGACACCCCCGTCGAGACTCCTACTGAGGAGCCCACCGAAGCTCCCACCGAGAAGCCTGCCATCGATCTGGGCATCGACTTCTACGAGGAAGATACCACTGTTACATATCCCACCCTCACCACCTACTCCATCGCAAAGTATGTGTGGATGTTCAAGGTGAACCGCACCAACGACATCATCTTTATGCCTGTTCTGGTGCTGCTCTTCGCTGTCGCTTCCATTGTTACATACTGCAAGAACACCTACAGCGTTGCTTGTAGCATCTGGGGCGTCCTGGCTCCCGCTGTTGGCGTATACGGTTTCCTGACCGTCGACTTCTTCAAGACCGCTGCTATTGCCGGTGTCTACGAGCTGAACCTGGCGATCAACATCATCGCATTGTTGGCAACCCTGGGTACGCTGATCCTGCGAATCGTTGTTCTGATTCAGACCATTAAGAAAGAGCGCGCAGAGCGCAAAGCTAAGAGCAGCTTTGCTGACTAAACAAATACTAACCGCCCTTGCAAAATGCAAGGGCGGTATCTTTATATCAAAAAGTACCGCCCTGAGAGTATTTGCTCTCAGGGCGGTTATCATTTACTTGGTAGAGGATGTGGAGCGCAGGGTGACATCGTGTGCGCCGCCTTCTACAATAGAGACAGAAGACACCAGAGTCAATTTTGCGTCTCTCTGCAGATCAGGGATGTTGGTAACGCCACAGTTGCACATAGTAGACTTGACCTTGTACAAGCTGGCCTCTACATTGTCATGGAGAGAACCGGCGTAGGTAACATAGGAATCCACGCCTTCCTCGAAGCTCAGCTTAGTAGACCCGCCGAGGTCGTAGCGCTGCCAGTTACGGGCACGGTTGGAGCCTTCACCCCAGTACTCTTTCATGTAGGCACCGTTGACCATCACCTTAGGAGTGGGAGACTCATCGAAGCGGGCGAAGTAGCGGCCCAGCATCATAAAGTCAGCGCCCATAGCCAGGGCCAGGGTCATATGATAGTCGTGCACGATACCGCCGTCGGAGCAGATGGGCACATACACGCCGGTTTCCTTAAAATACTCATCACGGGCAGCAGCCACCTCGATCAGCGCAGTCGCCTGACCTCTGCCGATACCCTTGGTCTCACGGGTAATGCAGATGGAACCACCGCCGATACCGACTTTAATAAAGTCTGCGCCAGCCTCAGCCAAGAAACGGAAGCCGTCACGGTCAACCACATTGCCGGCACCGATCTTCACACTGTCGCCGTAGTTCTCACGAACCCAAGCGATGGTCTTTGCCTGCCAGCAGGTGTAACCCTCGGAAGAGTCGATACACAGGACATCTGCACCGGCCTCCAGCAGAGCAGGAATACGCTGGGCATAGTCACGGGAATTGATACCGGCACCTACCAGATAACGCTTTGCTTCGTCCAGCAGCTCCAGGGGATGTGCCTTGTGGGAAGCATAGTCCTTACGGAATACGAAATACATCAGGTTGTCGTTCTCATCTACGATCGGCAGGCTGTTGAGCTTGTGCTCCCAGATGATATCGTTTGCTGCCTTCAGGCTAGTGCCTACAGGCGCGGTGATCAGCTTCTCGCGGGGGGTCATGAAGGTGGATATCTTCTCATTGACATCCATGCGGGAAACGCGATAGTCACGGCCGGTGACAATACCCAGGAGCTTGCCATTGGCAGTGCCATCGTCGGTAATGGCAACGGTGGAGAAACCGTTCTGTTCCTTCAGCGCCAGCACATCTGCCAGGGTGTTATCAGGGGTCAGGTTGGAAGCGGAAACCACAAAGCCGGCCTTATAGCCCTTGACCTTTGCAACCATAGCTGCCTGGGACTCAATGGATTGAGAACCGAAGATGAAGCTAATGCCGCCCTCCTTAGCCAGTGCGATAGCCAGAGAATCATTGGAAACGGACTGCATAATTGCAGAAACCAGGGGGATATTCAGGGAGATTGCAGGTTCTTCCTCACCCTTGCGGTACTTGGTCAGAGGGGTGCGCAGAGATACGCGATCAGGCACGCATTCCTCAGAGGTGTAGCCGGGGATCAGCAGATACTCGCTAAAAGTGTGGCTGGGTTCGGGGTAAATATAAGCCATTTCAGTATTCCTCCTATGCAGAATTTCGACATCTTCTGGGATTATATATTATTGTATATACTACCACAGCTTGCGCCCGGGGTCAAGACTTTTCTCAATGTTTGACCCGCTGATTTTTTCACACAAGGGTGGGAATATTGTTGCAATTTGCCAACTTTTATGCTATATTTTAAAGTTAGAAGTATATGAGAAAATCACACAAAAAGGAGAAACGCAGATGGCAACTCAGGAAAACATTCGTAATATTGCCATTATCGCCCACGTCGACCACGGCAAGACCACTTTGGTGGACGAAATGCTGAAGCAGGGCGGTATTTATCGTGAAAATCAAGCAACGGTGGACCGGGTCATGGACTCCGGCGACCTGGAACGGGAGCGTGGTATCACCATCCTGGCCAAAAACACCGCTGTGCATTATAAAGATGTAAAGATCAACATCGTGGACACCCCGGGTCACGCCGACTTTGGCGGCGAGGTGGAGCGTATTCTGAAAATGGTCAACGGCGTTATTCTGCTGGTGGATGCTGCAGAAGGTCCTATGCCCCAGACCCGCTTCGTGCTGCAAAAGGCCCTGGAGCTGGGTCACAAGGTCATCGTTGCCGTTAACAAGGTGGATAAACCCGATGCCCGCGTACACGAGGTTATGGACGAGGTTCTGGAGCTACTGCTGGATCTGGATGCCACCGATGAGCAGTTCAACTCCCCCACCGTGTTCTGTTCCGGTCGCCAGGGTACCGCATCCTACGGTCCTGACGATGCAGGCAAAGACCTGGTACCTCTCTTTGAGACCATTGTCAACTATATCCCCGCACCTACCGGCAACGCAGAGGAGCCTTTGCAGCTGCTGGTATCCTCCATCGACTACAATGAATATGTGGGTCGGATTGCTGTGGGTCGGGTTGAGCGAGGCACCATCAAGGTGAACCAGGAAGTCGTGATCTGCGACTACCATGATCCCGAAATCAAACAGAAGGGCAAAGTGGTTGCTCTCTATGAATACGATGGCCTGGGCAAGGCGCCCATCCAGCATGCTTCCGCCGGCGAGATCGTAGCACTTTCCGGCATGGCAGATATCACCATCGGCCGTACTCTGTGCGCACCCGACGCTATCGAGCCCCTACCCTTTGTGAAGATCAGCGACCCCACCATCGAAATGACCTTTGCGGTCAACGACTCCCCCTTTGCCGGCCGGGAAGGCAAATTCGTCACCTCCAGAAACCTCCGTGATCGCCTGGAAAAGGAGCTGCTGAAGGATGTCTCTCTCCATGTTACCGAGCAGGGCACTGACGCCTTTAATGTGGCAGGCCGCGGTGAAATGCACCTGTCCATTTTGATGGAGACTATGCGCCGGGAAGGCTATGAGTTCTCCGTCTCCACCCCCCGCGTCCTGACTAAGGAAATCGACGGCAAGCTCTGTGAGCCCATCGAAAGAATGGTTGCAGATGTGCCGGAGGAATGCATGGGTGCCGTTATCGAAAAGATGGGTCGCCGCAAGGCAGATCTGCTTTCTATGGCTCCCGTTGGCAATCGTTACCGCCTGGAATTCCTGGTGCCTTCCAGAGGTCTGTTTGGCTACCGCAGCGAGTTCCTCACCGACACCCGGGGCGAGGGCATTATGAGCAGCGTGCTGGAGACATATGCACCTATGAAGGGTGAGATTGAGCGCCGTCTCACCGGCTCTCTGATCTCATTTGAGACCGGCGAGGCTGTTACCTACGGCCTGCACGCAGCCCAGGAACGCGGCGCGCTGTTTATCGGCCCCGGCACCCCCGTGTATGCCGGCATGGTGGTTGGTATTTGCAGCCGCAATGAAGATATGAATGTGAATGTCTGCAAGAAAAAGCAGCTCACCAATATGCGCGCTTCCGGTTCTGATGAAGCTCTGCGCCTGGTTTCCCCCAAAGTCTTCTCTCTGGAGCAATGCCTGGAATTCCTGGCTGATGACGAGCTGCTGGAATGCACCCCCAAAAGCCTGCGAATCCGCAAGAGAGAACTGGACCACGCCGCCCGCATGCGTCAGCTGATGAAGAAGCGGAACCAGGAGTAAGGAGGCCATGATGCACGATCACGAACACGATCATCACTATGATCACGCATATATGCACGCCCATGGTCTTGCCCACTCCCACGGCCATGTGCACGAAAATCAGAAAGCTGTGATCAATCGCCTGGCTCGTGCCATCGGTCACCTGGAAAAGGTTAAGCGGATGGTGGAAAACGGTGAGGACTGCTCCGAGGTGCTGGTGCAATTAGCAGCGGTAAATTCCGCTCTGCACAACACCGGCAAGGTGATCCTGATCGACCATCTGCGTCACTGTATGGTGGACGCCGTGGCCGCAGGCGATGAGGATGCTATCAACGACATCTGTACCGCAGTGGATAAGCTTATGAAATAAGAAAAGGCAGTGTCATAAGACACTGCCTTTTTTCGTTATTTTGAGATATGGAAACGGCTGGGAGGCAGTCCATTTACCTTCTTGCGAAGAATGAACAGTACAAAGGGGATCAGCACCGGTATCACAACCATCGCAATAGTCAGAACCAGGGCATCATCCGGCACGCAGGAATAGCAAATATTGTAGCAGGTGAAATACAGCAACACCAAGAACACAATGAGCATCGCCAGCGTGCAAAGACCGGCTGCCAGAACAATCATCTCGAACATAGGCGAGATCTCAACGCTCTGCTGCCAAAACAGCCAAAAGTAAACTGCAGCCGCAGCGCACAGCGTTGCCACGCCCCCGATCACCGGAAGGCTCACGCGTCTGACACTGGGGATCTTTTTTACTTCATCCATATAGCGGTCGTGGATCCGACCCAGCAGGATCACATTGAACACCGGCAGCCAGGCCATCCAGCGACCTTTAAGCCAGCGGTATTTTGCCATAGCAGAGAGCGCTAAAGCACCGAAAAGCCAGACCAGCACACTCACCACCAACACCGCCGCTGCAGCGACGAGGAGGGTGCGGGCT
This sequence comes from Faecousia sp., assembly GCA_045601585.1. Taxonomy (GTDB): domain Bacteria; phylum Bacillota; class Clostridia; order Oscillospirales; family Oscillospiraceae; genus Faecousia. The sequence goes on from JAZRZW010000091.1 coordinate 7,019, forward strand.
GTGTCCATGTCCATCCGGAACAGACGGCAAATCTCCACAATCCATCTTTCTAACATCGTTTATGCCTCCGGCTCGATAATATAGGCCGCGTGGATCTGTCCGTAATATGCGGTGTGGTAATCACCCTGGGGGAACTGCTCATTGCGGGGATAGTAGCGGGCAGTGTTCTCCTCGTTGATGGAATCGGGATCCTGATCCTGACGGTAAATCACCTTGCACTCCAGAGTCAGGGGTAACTCACAGATGCCGGGAACGGAAATCGTCTCAGGCTCTTCCAGATGGAGTCCCAGTTCCTTGATTTTATCCATATCTCTGCCGCTCTTGGTACCGCAGACAGAAATGATATTCTTATCGTAATCACCCAGAGGAACATTGATGGTGAATTCGCCATTGCGATCCAACAGTTCCTTGGTGTAGCGGCTCTCGCGAACAAACACGATAAAAATGGGTTTGCCCCACTGGATGCCCAGAGTGCCCCAGCCAATGGTCATGGTGTCCACAACGCCATCGGCCTTGGTAGTCACCAGAACGCCCTTGCCTACCGCCTCCAGAATCTGGGGTGCGTAGTCCCAAACGTTGATCTTGCGTTTCATAATTATAACCTCCTACGAGTTTCTGTTATTATCATACTCGCTGACACCGGAATTTGCAAGAAAAATCATCCCAAAGACACTTTACAAACGGAAAAAGTTTTGCTATAATACTCAGGCTATGCGCCGGTGGCTCAATGGATAGAGCATCGGATTCCGGTTCCGAGGGTTGGGGGTTCGAGTCCCTTCCGGCGTACCACGATGCTGGGTCTCAACTTTTGAGACCCAGTTTTCGCGTTTTTACCATAAAACATAGAAAAACATCAATTTCACGGATAAAAACACCTTTGTAAAAATGCCGCTTTTTCGCATATTTTCATCATGTAGCCGTTAAAT
>JAZRZW010000092.1:0-8054 GCA_045601585.1 Faecousia sp.
GGAGCCGTCAGCGAAGTCGCACTTGCCGTTTTCGTCATCGGTCACATTCTCCAGCAGAGCGTTGCGGCGGATAGCGTTGTAGATGTCGGGCTCGGACTCGGCATCCAGGTTGATGACCTTAGCGTAGCAGCCACCTTCGAAGTTGAAGACGCCCTCGTCGTACCAGCCGTGCTCGTCATCGCCAATCAGCAGACGCTTGGGGTCGGTGGACAGGGTGGTCTTGCCGGTGCCGGACAGACCGAAGAACAGAGCGGTGTTCTCACCGTTCATATCGGTGTTGGAGGAGCAGTGCATAGAAGCCATGCCGTTCAGGGGCAGGTAGTAGTTCATCATGGAGAACATGCCCTTCTTCATCTCACCGCCGTACCAGGTGTTCAGGATTACCTGCTCCTTGGAGGTCAGGTTGAACAGGACAGCAGTCTCGGAGTTCAGGCCCAGCTCCTTGTAATTTTCAACCTTAGCCTTGGAAGCGTTGTAAACAACGAAATCGGGCTCAAAGTTAGCCAGCTCTTCTTCGGTGGGGGTGATGAACATATTCTTAACAAAGTGTGCCTGCCATGCCACTTCCATCACGAAGCGGATAGCCATACGAGAGTCCTTGTTGGTGCCGCAGAACAGGTCCATGACATAGAGCTTCTTGTTGGAGAGCTCTTTCATAGCCAGATCCTTGCAAGCCTTCCAAGCTTCCACGGAAGCGGGCTTGTTGTCGTTCTTGAACTCATCGCTGGTCCACCAAACGGTGTCTTTGGAAGTGTCGTCCATAACGATGAACTTGTCTTTGGGGGAACGGCCGGTGTAGATGCCGGTCATAACATTCACAGCACCCAGCTCGGTCAGCTGACCCTTCTCGAAACCTTCCAGAGTGGGATCCATCTCAGCCTGGAACAGCTCCTCGTAAGAGGGGTTGTGTACGATCTCGGTGGTGCCGGTAATGCCGTACTTTTCTAAGAAATTGGTTTGCATAGTTTCTTTCCTCCTATAATATAGTATGCGGGAAAACCGCTCACTTATGGATGTGGGTGAACCTTGGAAGAAATCCAATTTCCACCAAATACAATTCTAACACAAGGCGCAAAAAATGTCTACAACCATTTCTGGTTTTTTCAAGAAAAATTTTGGTATATTTCCTCAGGGGAATGGGGGAAAATACTTGACAAAATTAAAAAATTCCAATAGAATGGAGGTGCTACATGAGGGAGTAATTCCACCCGTTCGGGTGAAGTGTTTTCGTCAGTACGGCCTTGCGGCCCGGAATGCTGTAGAATGAGACTCATGCACCACAGTAATTCTGGGTGCATGAGTCTTTTATTATTTACAAAAGGAGAGGTAAGGATGGAGAAAACCTATACCCAAGACAGTCAGCTGGTGCTGAAAAGTCTGGAAGTGGACACTTCCGGTTTGACCAGCCAGCAAGCAGCTGTGCGCCTGGAAAAGTACGGCCCCAACAAGCTGGCAGAGGGCAAAAAGCCTACCCTGCTGCAGCGCTTTTTGAAGCAGCTTCAGGATCCGATGCTGATCATTTTGATGGTGGCGGCTGCAGTCAGCGCCCTGACCGGTATGTTGTCCGGCCACAGCGAATGGGCAGAAGTCATTATTATTATAGCGGTGGTGCTGCTCAATGCCATTTTGGGCGTGGTGCAGGAAAGCAAGGCAGAAGCGGCCATCGAAGCCCTGCAGACTATGACGGCAGCAACCTGTAAGGTGATCCGCGACGGCAAGCATATGGTGCTCCATTCCGATGAGCTGGTTCCCGGCGATATCGTGATCCTGGAGGCCGGTGATGCTGTGCCTGCAGACGGCCGCATTATTGAGAGCGCCAGCCTGAAGATCGAGGAAGCAGCCCTGACCGGTGAAAGCGTCCCCGTGAACAAGATCATCGAAGCTCTCTATATGAATCCCGGTCAGGAGGATGTTCCCCTGGGTGACCGGAAGAATATGTGCTATATGGGCTCCACCGTGGTTTACGGCCGCGGCAAGGCCGTGATCACCGCCACCGGTATGGACACCGAGATGGGTAAGATCGCCGGCGCTCTGGCTGCTGCCCAGGAAGAGGAGACTCCCCTGCAGAAGAAGCTGGATCAGCTGGGCAAGACCCTGAGCTGGATCGTGCTGGGCATCTGCGTGTTCATTTTTGCATTCACCCTGCTGATGGAGGGCGATTTCCATCTCAATGTGATTCTGGAGACCTTTATGGTAGCCGTTTCTCTGGCGGTTGCCGCCATCCCCGAAGGCCTGGCCACAGTGGTGACTGTGGTGTTGTCCATCGGTGTTACCAAAATGAGTAAGCGCAATGCGGTCATCCGCCGCCTCACCGCTGTGGAGACTCTGGGTTGCACCCAGGTCATCTGCTCCGATAAGACCGGCACCCTGACCCAGAACAAGATGACCGTTGTGGAGTCCTTCGGCGATGAGAAGCTGGTGGCCACTGCTATGGCGCTGTGTTCTGACGCAGAGCTCAACGAAGAGGAGCAGGCCGAAGGCGAACCTACCGAGTGTGCGCTGGTGAATTTTGCCTGCAAGCTGGGTATGAAGAAGCAGGATCTGGAAGCAGCCACCCCCCGTGTGGATGAAGCTCCCTTCGACTCCGGCCGTAAGATGATGTCCACTGTTCACGCCCTCGGCAACGGCTTTGTGCAGTACACCAAAGGCGGCCCTGATGTGGTCCTGGCCCGATGCACTGGGTACCTGGAAAACGGTCAGGTTGTTCCTATGACCGATGAGATCCGGGCGCGGATCATGGAAGAGAATAAGCGTATGGCGGATAAGGCCCTGCGTGTACTGGCTTGCGCCAAGCGTGATTGGGCACAAAAGCCTGCCGATAATACCCCCGAATTCCTGGAGCAGGATCTGATCTTTGTGGGCCTGACCGGTATGATCGACCCGGTGCGTCCGGAAGTAAAGGATGCGATCCGCGAGTGTGCTGCCGCAGGTATCCGTCCCGTGATGATCACCGGTGACCATAAGGACCCCGCCGTGGCCATTGCAAAGGAGCTGGGCATTATCGACGATGCCACCCAGGCTATCACCGGTGCCGAGCTGGACAACATTTCCGATGAAGAGCTGCCTGAGGCAGTCAAGCGCTACAGCGTTTATGCCCGTGTGCAGCCTGAGCATAAGACCCGCATTGTCAATGCCTGGAAGTTTAACGGCTATATCACCGCTATGACCGGCGACGGCGTCAACGATGCGCCCTCTATCAAGTCCGCCGATATCGGCGTGGGTATGGGCATCACCGGCACTGATGTTACCAAGAATGTGGCAGATATGGTGCTGGCCGACGACAACTTTGCCACCATCGTTTCCGCTGTGGGCGAAGGCCGTCGGATCTATGATAATATCCGTAAGGCCATCCAGTTCCTGCTGGCTTCCAATATGAGTGAGGTGCTGGGCGTGTTCGGCGCAACCCTGATGGGCTTTGTGCTGCTCAACCCTGTCCACCTGCTGTTTATCAACCTGGTCACTGACTGCTTCCCCGCATTGGCACTGGGTATGGGAGAGCCGGAACCCGACACTATGAACCGTCCGCCCCGTGACTCCAAGGACGGCATCTTCTCCGGCGGTCTGGGCTTTGATGTGATCTACCAGGGCCTGTTGGTGACTGTCATCACCATTGCCGCATACCTGATCGGTGCTTCTATGGAATTTGGCAGTAACTGGTTTGCAACCTTACGTCAGGTAGGCGAGTCCGGTGACGGTATGACCATGGCATTCCTCACCATGAGCATGTGTGAGATCTTCCATTCTTTCAACCTGCGCTCTCAGCGCAAGAGTGTGTTCAGTCTGAAAAAGCAGAACAAGATCCTTTGGGCGGCTATGTTGGGCAGCTTGCTGCTGACCACCCTGGTCATCGAGGTTCCGTTCATTGCCAACGCCTTCGGCTTTACCACCATCAACCTGAAGGAATATGTTATCGCTATGGGTCTGGCAATTCTGGTGATTCCCGTTGTGGAGCTTGTGAAGGTGATTCAAAGAGCAATTCACAAGTAAATAGAACAAAAAACTCCCTTCCATTGAGCGGAGCGCCATCTGGTGCCCCGCCCTTCCGGAAGGGAGTTTTAATTTTCTTTTGCAGCCTTGAGCAGGGCTTGCTTTTCGTTGGGGATCACTTCGTCCTGCACCATTTCCAAAAGCCAGGCAAGGCATTTGCCCATGGCAGGACCTGCGGGAATACCGATGGCCTGCAGATCCCGGCCGTCAATGGCCAAATCTTTGACAGTCAGGCAGGCATCCTCCGCCATAATTTCTTCTACCAGGTTTCTCAGGATGGGGAATTGGGTCACCTCAGGGGGAATGCCGTAACCCTTGCTGCGCATATCCGCTTCCTGAAGCTGCAGCAGCCGCAGGACAGTATCGTATCCCCATTTTCCCAGCCAACGGCGGAGGATCTTCTTGTCCGGGGGGAGCTTCAGCATATGCTGACGAATCAGCAGCGCTACCTCTTCCCGCAACGCGGTAGGGGCTTTCAGGCGATAAAGAATGTCCTCAGCTGTTTGGGCGCCCTGACCTGCATGGTTGGGGAAATGTCCCCGACCGGTTTCGTCCTGATAGAACACCCCGGGCTTTTCTACATCGTGGAGCAGTGCCGCCCAACGCAGTGGAAGATCTTTGGGGCAATTTTCCACCACATAGGCTGTGTGGGTGAACACATCGTAGCGGTGGTAAGGGGAGTGCTGACAGAAGCCCAAAGCCTTTTGCAGTTCCGCAATGGGTTGGGTCAGTACCGGTGCGTAGTTCAGCAGATCTTCTGCGGTCACCAGAGGGAGGAGTTTACATAATTCAGAAAACACCCGTTCCCGGGCTAACTTGTCCATCAGGGGTGCCAGGCGGAACATAGCCTCTTTTGTGGCAGGATCGGGGGTGAGGTGGTAAGTCACCGCAAAGCGGACACCCCGCAGGATCCGCAGAGGGTCTTCTGTGAAGCGGACCTCAGGATCGCCCACTGCCCGCAGACATTTCTTTTCCAGATCGATCTGACCGCCAAAGGGATCAATCAAACCGCTTTCCGGGGCATAGCACATGGCGTTTACCGTAAAATCCCGCCGTGCCAGGTCTTTTTTTACATCCCGGACAAATTCTACCCAATCGGGGTGCCTGCTGTCCCGGTAGTTGCCTTCGGTGCGGAAGGTAGTGATCTCATAAACCGCGCCGTCCATAACCACGCCGATGGTGCCGTGCTTTTCGCCGGCCTTCACCAAAGGATAGTCGGCAAACACCCGGCACATTTCCTCCGGGGTGGCATCGGTGCAAAGGTCATAGTCCTTGGGCATCAGACCCAGCAGGGCATCTCGCACGCAGCCGCCTACCACATAGGCGCAGTAACCCGCCGCCTGCAACAGCGCTATGCACTTTTGGGGAGACGGGGGCAGATACATAAAAACTCACTCCTGTGGGGGGATTTTGAAGAAACAGCCGTCCAGGGCCAGCCAAAGGGCACTGGTCAGATAGAAGGGATCGTAGTTTACAGGGAAGGCCACGCAGCAGAAGAAGATGGCGGCGTGGGAGAAAAAGATCAGGGATCTGGGATTTCTCCGGGAAGAACACACCGAGGTGTACTCAAAAACCGTCAGCAGCAGAAACACCTGGGCAATCAGACTGAAGAAGAACCGGAGGATCTGGGTCTCGGTACCCCACTGACGGCAGCGCACCAAACCCAGGAACATAAAGAACACCGTCAAAATGCCGTAGAACAGGTAGTGGGGCTCAATCCGGAACAGCCGCTGAGAACCCACAAACAGCAGGCAGATGCCGCCAACGATGCCGGTGACCAGGGCGATAATGGTGAGAAAATCCGTAAACTTTGCGTTGAGGATGCAGCAGTAGGCGATACCTACGGTGCCAACAAAGCAGCCTATGCCTCGCAGGGGAGAGGCAGGCAAAAGATCCTCCAGCTTGCCCTGAGTGGGAAGCTTCCGGGTGGCCAGGAACTGAGCTGCCAGCACCACCGCGCTGAAGATCAGCAACACCACGGCCAGGGGATGGCTGTGGTTCAGCAGATTACCGGTGCCGGTAGCTGCGGTATAAAATTGAGACGACAATACCAAACCGCCCAGACTGGCGACCAGCGTGCCGACGGGCAGCAGCACGGTTTTCAGAGATTCTTTCAATGTTCAGTCCCTCCTAAAATGCGGACGCAGGATACAATTAAACTTATTATACCAGTGTGCGACCCGGATTGCTACCTTTTTTATGAAAAATTACACTTGTTTCCAGGGGGAGATACGAGTATAATAAATAAAATGACTTCTGTGTGGAGGTTTTTATGCTGATAATCGGAGTTGCAGTGGTTTCCGCTATGGTGGCGGGGCTGACCGGCTTCGCAGCCAATGCCTATGACACGCTGGCCTGGTTGTGGATTTTGCCGGTGAGCTTTGTTGGCACATTTTTGGTGCTGGCGGTGCTGGCATTTTTGTTCCTGTTGCTGATGACCGGCATTGTGGATATGGAAAAGCCCCAGGAAGAGGCCAGTCGCTTCTACCGGGTGTTGACCTTCCTCTACGTCCAGGCGGCAATCAATATCCTAATGATGCGGGTACATAAGACCGGCATGGAGAAATTACCCAAGGGCAGATTTCTGCTGGTGTGCAATCATATACACGATCTGGATCCCCTGACGATTCTGGCGCATTTTCCCAAGAGCCAGTTGGCTTTCATTTCCAAGCGGGAAAATAGCGCGCGCCGTCTCACCGGTCCGCTGATGCATAAGATCCTTTGCCAGCCCATCAACCGGGAAAATGACAAAGAGGCGCTCAAGACCATTCTGAAATGCATTAGCATTATCAAAGAGGACAAGGCGTCCATCGCCGTGTTCCCTGAGGGTTACACCAGCCTGGACGGTCTGCTCCATCCCTTCCGTCCCGGTGTATTCAAAATCGCACAGAAAGCCAATGTGCCTGTGGTGGTCTGCACCCTGCAAAACACCAATAAAGCCTTCGGAAATGCGCTGAAGTTAAAGCCAACCCATGTGCATCTTCATCTGCTGGATGTGATCTCCCCGGAGGAGGCGAAGGCAGTTACCGCCGTGGAGCTGAGCAACCGTGTCCATCGCATGATGGCTGATGACCTGGGACCTGACCTGGTTTTGAAGGAAACAACTTGATTTTCTGCGGTGGCGCAGATATAATGCCCCGTAGGAACATCTTTAGGAGGATAAAAATGAAAAACAGCGAAAAGACTTTGGATATGATCGTAAATCTCTGCAAGAGCCGCGGCTATGTCTATGCCGGTTCTGAGATCTACGGCGGTTTGGCCAACTCCTGGGACTACGGCCCCTTGGGTGTGGAATTTAAGAACAATGTGAATAAGGCATGGCTCAAAAAGTTTGTGCAGGAGTCTCCCTACAATGTAGGCTTGGATGCCGCCATCATCATGAACCCCACCACCTGGGTCACCACCGGCCATGTGGGTTCTTTCTCCGATCCTCTGGTGGACTGCAAGGGCTGCGGTTCCCGTCAGCGTGCCGACCAGCTGATCGCCGCTTCCGAGTCCGGCAAGCTCGTCAATGTTGACGCTATGGACACTAAGGAAATGAACGCATTCATCGAGGAGCATGAGGATGTGGTCTGCCCCGTTTGTGGCAAGCATCATTTCACCTCTATCCGGAACTTCAACCTGATGTTCCAGACCAAGATCGGTGTTACCGAGGACTCTTCCTCCATCGCTTATCTGCGTCCCGAGACTGCTCAGGGCATTTTTGTTAACTTCGATAACATTCAGCGTACCACCCGCAAGAAGCTGCCCTTCGGCGTCTGCCAGGTTGGTAAGGCTTTCCGTAACGAGATCACTCCCGGCAACTTCACCTTCCGTACCCGCGAGTTCGAGCAGATGGAGTGCGAATTCTTCTGCCAGCCCGGCACCGACCTGGAGTGGTTTGCCTACTGGAAGGATTTCTGCAAGAAATGGCTGATCTCCCTGGGCATCAAGGAAGAGTCTCTGCGCCTCCGGGATCACGATCCCGCAGAGCTGGCTTTCTACTCCCGCGCTACTACCGATATCGAATACCAGTTCCCCTAAGTCGGATCGTAGCCATGTCGTTCTGTGAGCCAAGGAGTTGATAG
>JAZRZW010000093.1:0-7549 GCA_045601585.1 Faecousia sp.
GACAAATGCCCGTTTTGACGATTTTGGGCAAAAATCAATTTTGCGTAAAAAGTTTGGAATTTACCTAAAAACAAAGAAAAACACCGCAAACCAAACGGTTTACGGTGTGATTTTCTGTGGTGGAGATAAGCGGGATCGAACCGCTGACCTCTTGAATGCCATTCAAGCGCTCTCCCAGCTGAGCTATACCCCCATATTGCGTCCGCGATTGTAGACAGCTTTAGCATTATAGCAATCCGGGGGCGGTTTGTCAAGGGTATTTCGCAAAAAAACACATAAGTAAGCGAAAATGATAGTTGTTGCGAACGGGGCCGGACTGTGTTACAATAAATCAAAAAGGAGGCAATAAAAATGGACAGACAAGAACGCGTGGCCCAATATTTTATGGAAGGTTATAACTGCGCCCAGGCGGTGATCATGGCCTATGCGGATAAATTAAATCTTGAACCCAAATTCTGCGCAAAGATCAGCTCCTCTTTTGGCGGCGGCATGGGCCGTATGCGCGAGGTGTGCGGCGCAGTCAGCGGTATGTTTATGGTGGCGGGCTTGCTTTACGGCTACGACGGACCGGAAGAGGGCGAGATCAAGAAAGCCCACTATTCCTGCGTCCAGGCGCTGGCAGAGGAATTCCGCAAGTCCAACGGCAGTATTATCTGCCGTGAGATTCTGAAGAATCCTCCTTCTGACCCCAACCCCACCCCCAGAACCCAGAGCTTTTATGAGCAGCGCCCCTGCGTCCGGATGGTAATGGAAGCAGTGCGGATCATGGATGCGTATATTGAAGCACATCCCGTAAACTGATTGTCAGATTTTCAATACCGTTAAGCAATCAATGTTGAACTGTAACGATAAAAGCCAAGCTGGACATCAGCTTGGCTTTTGCTTTATTTCAACAGTAGTCCTAAAAGATTCAGGTCGGTAAGGACAGGGGAGGTATATGCGCCATCCAGCAGAGCTTCCATATTGTCGGGATCATTTTCGATTTCTTTGGAGAAAAGCTGGGCGGTTTCCACCACATCTCCGCCTAAAAGATACACCAAAAGACAACCGGCAATCACGAATTTCACCCGGCAAACCAGGTCATAATCCGCGACTGCCTGGAGCCAATAGCGCATTACAAAGTATTTTGCCAACAGGCGAAATTGCCTATGCCATTGTCCGCAAAGGGGTGCGCTGAGCCGTGCTTTCCAATGAGGAGTCAGGATCTCCAGATTTTTGAAGAAATCCACAAATGCGGCGGCATTTCCTTCTTTTGCAAACTGCTTTGCCTGCTCCAGATTCGCAGTAAAGTCGGGGGAGAGGGCTTCTCCGCCATCGATTTCATTCTGCACTTCATAAGCGTAAAGCAGCAGCACAGCCAGAGCCTCAGGCACACAAAAGGCTGGATTCGCCAAAAGATCCAATGCACAGGACCGGCTTTTTAACAGCGTGTGCATCAGCTCACTATCATATTCCGGTTCGTAAGTTTTTGCGGTACGCTCCATGCAAAGGGTTTGAAGATCAGGTGAGAGGATGAATTTTGCGGCCTCAGGGCAGGAAAGCTCCAAACCGAGTTCTGCAAAGTCGCCGTATTCGTGCCATAAGCGGGGGAAATCCCGACAAGTCTTACACAGAGCATCGTGACCTAACGCAGCCTGGATCTGGCAAAGACCATCTCTGCGCCACATAGGGCAGCGGCCGTCTTCGATCTCCATATAAGCACCGTTAGGACCGTCTTTCAGTACAGCGCGAAGCCGGTCGCCCAAGTCGCCTTCCAGTGAGCGGTAACGCTCTGCGGCATCCGGGTCCACATCCACGGTCCATTCCTTGCAGCAGCTATCGGGGCAATCTGCGGCAATGCAGCGAAAATGCTTATAATATTCCGGGTAGAAAACATTCATAAATAACTCTCAAATCAGCAAATGGGAAAGCAGAATGCTTTCCCATTTCGTTTACTCTTCTTCGTCTTCTGCTTCGTCGGCAGGACGGATGGCGTACAGGGCAGAAACTGCTTCCTGCAGGGCATCCCGTGCAGACTGAACGGAGGCCTGATAAGCAGCCAACTGCTCGGAGAACAGCTGTGCGGCATCGGCAAGGCTGTTGGAAGCATCCTCGGCTTTTACAGTAGCGTCAGCCAAGACAGCGTTGGCACGGTTGTAGATCTGGTCGGCCTTCTGGGTGGCTACACGCTCAGCACGCTCTGCCCGACGGTAAGCCTCCAACTCGTTGGTTGCGGTCTCGGCAGCCTTGGCGTTCTGCTGAAGGGTTGCCTCCAGCTCTGCGCAACGGTCATTGATCGCTTCCAGCTGGCGGAGCAGTTCTGCATTGTTGCCAGTGCTTTCTTTGGCGGCCTGGAGCTGGCTGTTGAGCAGGTTGATCTGGGTGGCGTGCTGCTGATTGAGCATGTCGATATAATACACCACATCCTGACGGTTAAAGCCGCGCAAGGCGGTGCGGAATTTAATCTTATCCATAATAAAGATCCTCCATTATTTTGTCTCAGGTAAACGGCTGCGACGGCGCCGGCGTTGTTGAGAGGGGCGGCGCTCTTCGGGATCCGCCTTTTCTGCACGGCGGGCATAGGCCTCAGCGGCCTCAGAGGTGGCTTCATAAGTCAGACGGCTGACTCGGTAAGTGCCATCTTGCTGCTGAGAGAGACGAATGCGTACAAGGAACTGTCCGTGTTCGGGGCAGGTAGGCAGATCCATATGCCGATGGCCGGGCTGGGTGAACCAGCGAGTGACCTTCATCTGCTTGCCGCAGATGGGGCAGAGATTTTGCGGACCCGACATTGCAGTCATAGCTGCCTGCTTGTTGGGGTAATCGTAAAACACCTTGCGGCTAATGCAGCCGGGGAGTTCCGCACCGTGAAAGCCGTTGACATGGCTTTTTAGGGCGCTTTCATATTCTTCTACACCTTTTTTTAGGTCCAGTCTCGCACAGATCAGCGCGGTGTGGTAGGCGTCGCCCAAGGCGTCGTGGGCAGGGCGGGAAGCTTCAATGCCGAAGGTTTCCATGGCGGACTTCAGGGCCTTCTGATTGGAAGAACCGTCGGTCTGAGCGTTGAAGATCATCTGGGCATTGTACCAACGGCCTACCCAATCTTCGCTGATGCCGTAGAGCCGAAGGTTTTCCCGCAGAATGGTGATGTCGTCAAAACCCCAGGTCAGGAAAATGGCGTCTTTGCCGCACCAATTCCGGAACTGGTTCATGACCTCTACCATAGGGCGTCCGTTCTCGTGGAGCTGAGACTCCCGGATGCCGGTGAGCTTGCTGACCCGTCGGGTTAAGCGGCGGTAATATTTGGGTTGAATCAGAGCCTGGAATTCATCGGCTACAGTTTGATCGGTAATGCGGACAGCACCGATCTGGATAATCTCACCCCGGATCTGCACAGGCAGCACCTTTCGGGAGGAGGGGGAGCCGGGCCAGGGCTGATTCCATTCCATATCCAGCACAATGTAGTTCATGCGACTAACCTCGTTTGCAATACTTACGAACATTATAGCACATAATACTCCCTTCTGTAAATAAAAATTATAGGAAAATTTCAATATTTTGTGGAATGTTTGACAAAAAAATCAAAATGTAGTATGATTTTAGCAGGATGATCATTTTCTGCCGTATTGCGTTTCGCTTATAAGATGTCATCTGCAACAACAGAGAAATGAGGAATGAAAAATGAAGTATTGCATCAAATGCGGAACCCCTTACCCCGATGAAATGACCGTATGCCCTCGCTGCCAAAGCAGTAACGAGCCGGCACCTGTTCAGGCACCCGTTCAGGAGCCCACTTATGCACCTACTCAGGCACCTGCTTATACACCCGTTCAGGAGCCCACTTATGCACCTACCCAGACACCTACTTATGCACCTGTTCAGGAACCCACCTATGTTCCTTTCCGGGATCCCACCTACGCACCTGCGCCTATCCCCACTCCTGTGATGACGGAAGCACCTAAAAAGAAGAGCAAGAAGCCTCTGATTATTATCAGCGCAGCTGTGGTGGGCGCTATTATTCTGCTGGCGGCTCTGGTCCTGACCCATGTGATCTGCATTTTCCATGATTACAACCCGGCCACTTGTACCGTTCCCCAGACTTGTATGCACTGCGGCCAGACCCAGGGTATGCCCTTGGGCCATACCGATGGCAAATGGAAAGTATCCAAGGAAGCCACTCTGATGGAAACCGGTGAAGAAAAGCTGCACTGCGCAACCTGTGATGCTGTTTTAAATACCCGCACCATAGATCAGAAGGTTGCCCAGGTTGTGGACAAGTCCTTTAATTTCAAGGATGACGAGTTTATTGCTTGGGTCAATGACAAATCCATCCTGGACATCAGTGATACGCCCATGGAAATTGAGGACATGGTGGACGGAAATACTGCATATAGTTTCTCCGATCCTGACGGAGCTTACGGCGCATTCATTTTCCATCACAATGAGGATGGCAATATCGATGCTGTCATGGTCTATTCCAACGAGACATATATTGCCCAGGCAGTCGGCATTTGGGTTGCAACCGTTATCGATAGTGATTTCTATGATGACGGCGCCATCAGCGCACTGGTGCGAGGCAAGTTCTACAGTGATGAAGGTATGACCATTGGTGATATTCCCTTTGGTGATGACCAGGCAACCGTCCTGGCTCCCACAGAGTATATTGACGAAATAATCGGATAAACAGATGAAAGAGAGTGTGCGGCAAGTACACTCTCTTTTTTCGCCGCAGTTTATTCTTGACAGTTATTTTTCCCGGCGTTAAAATGGTAGTAGGAAAAAATGTGGGAAAGGATGAGCTGTTATGGTGCATAAGATCTTTGATTACGATCCTTCCATGCGGCAGTTTGAGGCAGATTTTGACCTCCGGGCCCAGCGCTTTGCCCAGAAGAAGCGGCAGTTGCTGGGAGTCGGTCAGACCCTTGCGGAGTTTGCCAATGGCCATCTCTATTTTGGCTTCCATAAGACCCCCGATGGTTGGTACTACCGGGAATGGGCCCCGGCTGCGGAAAAAATGTATCTCACCGGCGATTTCTGCGGTTGGGATCGGCACGCCTTTCCTATGGAGAAAAAGGAAAACGGTGTATTCGAGCTGTTTATCCCCGGAGCGGACACCCTCAAAGACGGTATGACCGTAGTGGCGGTGGTGGTCAGCGGCGGCAAGGAGTTGGATCGCATTCCTCTGTATGCAAAGCGGGTAGTGCAGAATCCCAACGACAACAGCTGGGATGCAGTGATCTATGATCCCCCAGAACCCTTCCGTTGGACAGACAGCGGCTTTGTTCCCAAGAAAGACCTTCTGATCTACGAGTGCCATATCGGCATGGCCCAGGAGGAGGGCAAGGTGGGCTCTTACGATGAGTTCCGCAAATATGTCCTGCCCAGAATCAAGAAATTGGGGTATAACACCGTTCAGATCATGGCGGTGATGGAGCATCCCTACTATGCCTCTTTTGGCTATCAGGTATGCAATTTCTTTGCCGCATCTTCCCGGTTTGGCCGGCCTGAGGATCTGAAAAAACTCATCGACAATGCCCATAAAATGGGCATTGCAGTGCTCCTGGATGTGGTCCATTCCCATGCCAATAAGAATACCCGGGAGGGCATCAACGAGTTTGACGGCACTTCCGTGCAGTTCTTCCATGAAGGCTCCCGGGGTGACCATGGCGCCTGGGATACCAAGTGCTTCAATTACGATAAAAACGAGGTTATCCATTTCCTGCTGTCCAACCTGAAATTCTGGCTGGAGGAGTATCATTTTGACGGCTTCCGTTTTGACGGTGTCACCTCGATGCTGTACCTGGATCACGGTTTGGGTACTGCCTTTACCGACAACAGCAAGTATTTCTCTATGAATACCGATGTGGAAGCGGTGACCTACCTTCAACTAGCCAATGAGATGATCCGCCAGGTGGATCCCAACGCCATCACCATCGCAGAGGACACCTCTGCACTGCCCGGTCTGTGTCTGCCGATTGAGGATGGCGGTGTGGGTTTTGACTATCGCTTGGCGATGGGTGAGCCGGATATGTGGATCAAGCTCCTCAAGGAAGTTCCGGACGAGCATTGGGATCTGCAGCATATCTATTATGAGCTGGCCATCCGCCGACCCCATGAGCGGGTGATTGGTTATTGTGAATCCCACGACCAGGCGCTGGTGGGCGATAAGACCATTATGTTCCGCCTTTGCGACAAGGAAATGTACTGGAGTATGCGCAAGAGCGATGAAAGCCTTGTGGTGGATCGGGGCATGGCCCTGCATAAGATGCTGCGGCTCATTACCTCCACCTTAGGCGGCGAGGGTTACCTGACCTTTATGGGCAACGAGTTCGGCCATCCTGAGTGGATCGATTTCCCCCGGGAGGGCAATGGCTGGAGCTATCACTATTGCCGCCGACAATGGAGTCTGGCGGATGACCCCAACCTGAAATATTCCTATCTGCTTGCTTTTGAGAAGGATATGGTAAAGCTCCTCAAGGACCGCAAGGTTCTGTCGGGTGGGGATTATCAACTCCGGGTCCATAATGATGATAAACTCCTGGTTTACAAGAAGGGTAATGGAATCTTCGCATTTAATTTCCACGCAGTCAATTCCTATGAGAGCTGCTGGATTCCGGTTCCCCGTAAGGGTAAATACCGGGTGATAATGTCCTCTGATGATACCTGCTACGGCGGTATGGGTCGAATTGGCCACCAGACCTATGAAACCATTACAGATGAAAACGGCAAGCCTGGTATTTTGCTGTACCTGCCCAGTCGCACTGCAGTGGTCCTGAAGAATGTGAGATAATAAAATCCCCGCAGACGAAAAAGTCTGCGGGGATTTTATTAGCCTTCGGAAACCACGATCTCCTTGAGCTGGAGGCCGGGGTTGCGTCTTGCGGTAAAGTCGATGGCCCAGAAGCTGGAAAATACCAAGAGGTTTCTGCCGCGGTAATCTTCCAGCAGTTCGGCATCCGAACCCAGATTCAGGTCGGAAAGATCGCCGGGGTAGCTGTCGATGAGGCGGATCTCCTCGTAGGGTAGCATTTCCATACGCAGGTCCACGCCGTACTCGTTTTTCATACGGTACTGGAACACATCCAGCTGCAGGGTGCCCACCACGCCCACAATGACTTCTTCCATACCGGAATTGGGAACTTTGAAGATCTGGATCGCACCTTCCTGAGCAATCTGCTCAGTGCCTTTGACGAACTGCTTGCGCTTCATGGAATCCTTGGCACTCACGCGGCAGAAATGCTCGGGCGCGAAGGTGGGGATACCGGAATACAGGAATTTTTTGCCGGGTACGGTGATAGTATCGCCAATAGAGAAGATACCGGGATCAAACACACCGATAACGTCACCTGCGTAGGCCTCTTCCACAATCTCACGCTCGGCAGCCATCAGCTGCTGAGGTTGGGAAAGGCGCATTTTCTTCTTTCGCTGTACGTGATAATATTCGGTATCACGGCTGAACTTGCCGGAACAGATACGCATAAATGCCAGGCGGTCACGGTGCGCCTTGTTCATATTTGCCTGAATCTTGAACACGAAGGCGGAAAAATCGGGAGAGAACGTATCCACCACG
>JAZRZW010000094.1:0-31814 GCA_045601585.1 Faecousia sp.
ATCCAAAGAAAGTCGGCTGTTTCTTATGTATTTTAGAAGATACCCTGCTCCATCATTGCAGTTGCAACCTTTTTGAAGCCAGCCAGGTTGGCACCGGCTACCAGGTTATAACCCAGTCCATACTCCTCGGCAGCTTCCACAGAAGCGCTGTAAATATTCTGCATGATACGCTTGAGCTGATTATCAACTTCCTCGGCAGTCCAGACAAGGCGCTCGCTGTTCTGGCTCATTTCCAGAGCAGATACAGCAACACCGCCGGCGTTAACTGCCTTGGAAGGAGCAACAATCATACCGGGCTGCTGCATCAGGAAATACAGCGCATCGTTTGTGGTGGGCATATTTGCCACCTCAATATAATACTTCACGCCGTTTGCAACGATCCGCTTGGCCTGCTCCATGTTAACATCATTCTGCATAGCAGAAGGCATAATCACATCAGCTTTAACACCCCAGGGCTTCTCGCCGGGGAAGAACTGCACGCCAAACTTGTCGGCATAATCCTGTACGCGGTTTCTGCCGGATGCACGCATCTTCAGGAGGTAATCCACTTTCTCCTCACTGGAAGAAACACCTTCGGGGTCATAAATATAACCATCAGGTCCGGACAAAGTCACAACCTTGGCACCAAGATGCAGAGCCTTCTTACAGATACCCCAGGTAACATTACCAAAACCTGCACAGGCAATGGTCTTACCCTTGATGTCTTCGCCCTCGTGCTTCAGGACCTCCTGCAGGTAGTACATAGCACCATAGCCGGTTGCTTCGGGGCGGGTCAGGCTACCACCATAGCTGAATCCCTTACCGGTCAGAACGCCGTTTTCCCAAACACCCTTCAGTCTGCGGTACTGGCCGAACAAATAGCCGATCTCACGGGCACCAACACCCATATCGCCAGCGGGAACATCGATGTCAGGACCGATATAACGATACAGAGCATCCATAAAACTCTGACAGAAACGCATAATTTCAGCGTCGCTCTTACCGGCAGGATCAAAGTCAGAACCGCCCTTACCGCCGCCAATAGGCAGGCCGGTCAGCGCATTCTTAAAGGTCTGCTCGAAGCCCAGGAACTTAATGACACCGGAGTAAACATTGGGCTGGAAACGCAGACCTCCTTTGTAGGGGCCGATAGCACCGTTGAACTGGCAGCGATAGCCAATATTGGTATGAGTCTGACCGTTGTCATCAACCCAAACAACACGGAAGGTAAACATGCGCTCAGGCTCTACCATACGGTTCAACAAATCAGCCTTTTCATACTCAGGGTGCTTATCCACCATGGGAGCAATGGAGCTCAGAACCTCTTCCACGGTCTGAACGAATTCAGGCTCATTTCCGTGTTTTTTCTTAACATTCTCAATTACACTTTCAACATAGCTGTTCATAAAAACACATCTCCTTAAACTTAGGGCAGAACACGCTCGGTCATACGGGTGCGGAAGCCGTCCATAGCGCGAACAAAACCTTCTGCATACTTACAACCAGCCTGCATGCCACGGAATTCAGACATAATACGAATGGTGTCAAAGAAACGATCCTGGTCATCACGCAGGGAAGCGTAATTGTCGGACATCCAGGCCTTCTGGCTTTCCATGCAGTCCAACATCTTCATCTTTGTCTCAAAGAAATCTGTGATATCCACATAATCGGTGGGCTGGAATCCCATACCGCAAACAGGCTCAAACATCCAAATTGAAGGAATTACATCATAAGGTTCTTCCTCAGTCTTCAGGTGCGCAATGGGGATCATCACAGCAATATCGTTAACGATCTTACTGGTGAGCATATGGTCAGGGTTGTAGTCGTGAAGGCTATGGGTGAAGATCACATCAGCCTTGCAGTGGCGAACCAGATTGATAAACGCCAAACGGACTTCCTTAGTCACGTAGAACATCTCATCACCATAGTCAAGGCAGATATACTCTGCGCCAATGATAGCTGCGGAGTTGGCAGCTTCCTGCTTACGGATCTTTGCGATCTCTTCCATGGTGTGGTGGGCAGAGCCGATATTACCGTTCGTCGCAGTTGCAATATAGACCTTATGGCCCAGGGATGCGTACTTAGCCAGAGTGCCGGCACACATGGTTTCAACATCATCGGGATGGGCGCCAATAGCAAGAATATTCATATTAACTATCCTTTCTGTCAGTAGAAATTGTTGCATTTTTGTTCTCAGCGCATGGAGAAAAATCCATCACAAGAGAACACTATGCATCTTACACATATAAGAGTACATCATTTCCAAAATTTTTTCAACCCATATATTGCATATTTTTTTGTAAATTACACCAATTAAACTTATGAAATTTTGGTCATCTTTTCCTGCAAAATGATTGATTAAAAAGTAGCAGTATGATAGAATGTAATGGACTATAAAAATATGGAGGTTTCCTATGGATTACAACAAACTTCAGAACGGCAGCGACATCCGTGGAATTGCTTTGGAAGGCATTGATGGTCAGCACATAAACCTGACTGAAACAGTATGTAAGGATATCGGCAGAGGTTTTGCTCTCTGGCTCTGCGAAAGGACCGGAAAGAAGACTCTTCGCGTCGCCGTAGGCCGTGACTCCCGTCTCTCCGGCCCCGCTCTTTGCGACTGGATTTGTGAGGCTATGGTAGCTCAAGGTCTTGAAGTTACCAATTTTGGAATGGCCAGCACCCCCGCTATGTTTATGAGTACCGTCACGGAAGGATTCCGCTTCGACGGCTCTGTAATGATCACCGCAAGTCACCTTCCTTTCAACCGCAACGGTTTCAAGTTCTTTACCGAAAACGGCGGTCTGGAATCTGCAGACATTAAGAAAATTTTGGCTTACGCAGCAAGTAGTGAAACCACCGGTCTGCCCAGTGGTAGCCTTGTTTCCGGTGAGTTTATGGATACCTACGGTAAGATTCTTGCAGATAAGATCCGTGCTGCGACCGGCGAAGACAAGCCTCTGGAAGGATTCCGTGTAGTAGTAGATGCCGGCAACGGTGCCGGAGGCTTCTATGTTGACAAAGTCCTCAAGCCCCTGGGTGCCAACACTGACGGAAGCCGTTATCTGGATCCCGACGGCAGCTTCCCCAACCACATCCCAAACCCGGAAGACAAGGACGCAATGGCAAGCATTACCGCTGCCGTGAAAGAGACCGGTGCCGATCTTGGCATCATCTTTGATACGGATGTGGACCGTGCAGGTGCAGTCCTGGCAGACGGTAGCGAGCTGAACCGAAATCGTATTATTGCTATGCTTTCCGCCATTTTACTGCGTGACCACCCCGGCACCACTATTGTTACCGACTCTATCACCTCCACCGGCCTTGCAGACTTTATTGCAAAGCTTGGCGGTGTGCATCACAGATTTAAGCGTGGCTATCGCAATGTTATCAATGAATCTATTCGTCTTAACAACCAGGGCCAGGACAGCCAGTTGGCTATTGAAACCTCCGGCCATGGCGCATTCAAAGAAAACTATTTCCTGGATGACGGTGCATATATTGTGACAAAATTGCTCATTGAATTGGCAAACAGTAAAAAGAACGGTTATACACTTGAATCCCTCATTGCTGATCTGGCAGAACCTGCCGAAAGCGTTGAGTTCCGCATGAATATCCTTCTGGATGAATTCAAGCCCTACGGTCAAAATGTAATTGATGAGCTGACTGAATACGCAAAAAACCAGGACGGCTGGTCTCTGGCACCCAGCAACTTTGAGGGTGTCCGTGTGAACCTGGATGCCGATCACGGTGACGGCTGGTTCCTGCTTCGTCTTTCCCTGCACGATCCCCTGCTGCCCCTGAACATCGAAAGCAACACGGTTGGCGGTGCAAAGAAAATCGCTACAGAGCTGGCTGCTTTTATTAGAAATTACGACAAACTCAGTGCAGACAAGTTGTTTGCTTACACCGAGAACTGATAAGGCAGGTACATAATATGGCATACCAATACCCTACCGAGGAAGAAGTTCTTAACGGCATTCCTATGCCGGAAGTAGATGAGGACTTGATCCTCATCGCACCTGAGCATGTAGGTGGAACTGTTTACAGATATATGGAACAACAGCGGACCATTCGGGACTATTATGCCTATCTAAATAAACTTGAGGATGCAGGTTTTGTAAAGATTGGCGGTGTGGACACACCCGAAGGTCGTTCCGTGATCACTGCCACCTATCAAAAAGGCGACCGGGTTGTAGGTACCAATTACAATTTCTACTGGCGTCGCATCAATCTGACATTCCAAATTTGCAAAGAGCTCCCCTACACCGGTGAAGAACTCTACGCGAACATCCCTCCGTTCCCCGGTGCCGGCGATCCCGAAGATGTTGGTGCAAACACCTATATGCTGACTGCACCCAATACCACAAAAACCGACTTCGACGCTTACCGCACCACCCTTGAAACCAACGGCTTCAAGCTGGTCGCTGACAACGAAACCGGTTTTGGCGGCAACGTTTTCAACGCTTCTTATCAGAAAGACAACCTGATCATCAGTGTAACGCATTTGACACGGATGGCAACAAGCTATGTCTCTGCAGCACTTGATCAACCTTTCTCTGATAAACTAACCTACAACTCTGAGGAAGTGGCTGCCAATCCCGCTGACGCCAAAACTACTTTGCATATGCCTGAGCTCTATTTCTTCGGCGGTTCCTTTATCGTACGCCTGAAGAACGGTCACTTCCTTGTTCAGGATGGCGGTATGCCTGTGGAGATGCGATACATCCTCGATTATCTTGAGGAGCTGGCTGATGGCGATAAGCCGATTGTTGACGGTTGGTTTATTACACACCCCCACCGCGATCACACCGGCGTACTGCTTAACATGGCATTTGAAGATGGTCATGCGGACCGAATCTTCGTGGAAGGCATCTATTTTAACGAGCCTGCAGGTCCTGTTGTGGACTTCGATTGTGGTTCACGCGCCGATGTACAGGTGATCTATGAAGTCAGCCGGATCCTGAAGACCACAAAGGGTGATCACACACCTGTTTATCGTCCCCGTACCGGCGAGCGCTATTTCTTCAATGATGTGGTTGCTGAGATCCTCTTTGCACAGGAGCAACTCCCCAAGGAGCGTTATTCCGGCGATATCAACGACAGTTCTACATGGCTGATGCTCATTATTGAGGGTCAGAAGGTGCTCCTCGGTGGCGACGGCGATACCGGCGGTATGGATTACATCATGAAGATCTATCCCGGTGTGTATCTTGACTGTGAAGTTTTCTCCACACTGCACCACTGCCATAACACAACCAATAAGTTCACCGATTATTTCAAGAAAAAGACGGTTCTCGTAACCTGCAAGACACCTCCTGCCATGCACCCCGAAGAAAACGGTCATTTGCGTGATGTTGCTGATGAATGGTTCCTCTACGGCGAAGGCACTAGAATTCTGACCTTCCCCTACCATGTTGGCCAATCCCAGGTTAAAGACCACAATCCCTGGAAGTATCACCAGGAGAACAAATAAAGGAGATTTATTATGAGTAAGAAAATGTGGGGCTACTTAATGCACCTGAGCGATAATATGTGGGGCGACCCCGGCAGCCGTCTGCTGGAACCCTGCTACCACCCTGTTCTGACCACCGACCAGGATGTTTGGGACAACACCATTAATTTTCTGCCCTCTCAGGGTATCAACTTCGTTTTGATCGATGTTGGCGATGCAATGCAATACGAGCGCCATCCCGAGATTTCTGTTGAGGGTGCCTGGAGCAAGGACAAGCTCAAAGCGGAACTTGATCGTATGCGCGCTATGGGTCTGACCCCTTACCCCAAGCTAAATTTCTCCGCAGGACACGATGCCTGGCTGGGTGATTACTCCAGAATGCTCTCCACACCGATCTACTATCAAGTCTGCAAAGACTGTATTGAAGAGGTTGCTGAGGTATTTGGCACCCCCGAATATTTCCACTTGGGTCTTGAAGAAGAAGACTCCACCAATCAGGGCGCTCTTTCTATGATCATCGTTCGTCAGATGGAACTGCTGTGGCACGACATCTTTAAACTCTTCAGCTTTGTTGAGGGTGCAGGCTGCACTCCCTGGATCTGGTCCGGCCTTGCCTGGAACGAAAAAGACCTGCCCATCTTCCTGGAGCGTATGCCCCGTGATGTTCTGCAGTCCAACTACTGGTACAACCGTCTGAAGAAGCTGCCTAACGGCAAGTATCAGCACCACGCTATCAATGTCTATGGCATTCTGGATGAGGCAGGATTTAAGCAGATCCCCACCGTCTCCTTCTTTGAAGGTTACAGTCTGAATGCTGAGCAGACTCTGACCATGGGCAAGAACGACCTGACCGACAGCCTGCTGCTGGGTTACATGACTGCTCCCTGGCGTAATCCCAGACCTAACAATCGCTATTCTCTGCTGGATGATGCGTACCGCTTTGGTCTGGCCAAGAAGAAAATCTACCCCGAAGAGTGTGAATAAGGATGTTATCCAATGAAAGATAAGATGTGGGGATACCTGATGCATCTTGGCGATAATATGTGGGGCGATCCGGGCAGCCGGCTTCGTTACGAACCTGCATACTATCCCGAGCTCCAGGTAGATGATTCTGTTTGGAGAGATACTATTGATTTTCTCCCCGTTCAGGGCTTTAATATGGTCCTGATCGATGTAGGTGATGGCATTCAATACGACTCTCATCCTGAGATCTCCGTCAAGGGTGCCTGGCCGAAAGAAAAGCTCAAAGCCGAATTGGATCGGATGCGTGCAATGGGCCTGACTCCTTACCCTAAGCTGAATTTCTCTGCAGGTCACGACGCGTGGTTGGGTATTTATTCCAGAATGCTCTCCACTCCCAAATACTATGAGGTATGTCGGGATCTGATTTTAGAGGTTTCCGAGTTGTTTGGCACCCCCGAGTATTTCCATCTGGGTCTTGACGAAGAAGATCCCGTCAATCAAGGTGGCCTATCCATGATCATCGTTCGCCAGATGGAACTGTACTGGCACGATGTCTATAAACTTTTTGACTTCTGCGAAGAAGCTGGTACCACCCCCTGGGTATGGTCTACCTATTCCTGGACCGATGGACATCTGGAAGAATATCTCAGAAGAATGCCTAAGTCTGTTCTGCAATCCAACGGTTGGTATAACCGCTTCAAAAAGCTGCCTGATGGCACATATTCCGCTAAGCAAATCAACATCTATAAGGCCCTGGATGAGGCTGGTTACCAGCAGGTTATGACCGGTTCTCTTTACGAGAACTATAGCGCCAACTACTACGAAACCATGAAGATGGCAAAAGAAGAACTCAGCGACAATGTCATCGGCATTATGGCGGCACCCTGGTTCAATCCCCGTACTAAGGCAAGATACAACCTATTAAACGATGCCTATCGTTTCGGTTTTGCAAAAAAAGAAGTATATCCTGAATACTGTAAGTGAGGTAATAACATATGAGCAAAATGTGGGCATATTTGATGCATCTGAGTGACAACATGTGGGGCGATCCCTGGTCCAGAATTCGCTGGGCTCGTTACTTTCCCGAACTGTCCGTCGATGAGCATGTTTGGAAAGAAACCATCGATTTTCTACCTTCCCAGGGCATCAACACCGTCCTGATTGATGTAGGCGATGCCATTGAGTATGAGCGTCATCCTGAGATCTCCATTAAGGGCGCATGGAGCAAAGATAAGCTAAAAAAAGAACTGGACCGTATGCGTGCAATGGGTCTGACTCCCCTGCCTAAGCTGAATTTCTCTGCAGGCCATGACGCTTGGCTGGGCGATTATTCCAGAATGCTGTCTACTCCCATCTATTATCAGGTCTGTAAGGACTGCATTGAAGAGGTTGCAGAACTGTTTGACCGTCCTGAGTATTTCCACATCGGTTTGGATGAGGAAAATGCTGAAATGCAGGGCGGCCAGGGCTACATCTGCATCCGTCAAATGGAACTGTATTGGCACGATGTATACAAACTCCTTGACTATGTAGAAGGCGCCGGCTGCACCCCCTGGGTATGGCCCGGCCTTACATGGAACCCCAAGGAAATCGACAACTACTTAAAGCGTATGCCGAAGTCCGTTCTCCAGTCCAACTGGTGGTACAACCGATTCAAGAAAATGCCTGATGGCAAGTATTTTGCTGATCCCTGTAATATCTATGGTATACTTGACGAACATGGCTTTAAGCAGGTACCTTGTGTTTCCACCTGCGAAGGTTATGGCATGAGCGCCTATGAGACTATGGAGATGTTCAAGAATGAAATTAACGATAATAACATTGTTGGCTTCATGACCGCTCCCTGGCATAATCCTCGCTCCTCTGAAGAATATATTCTGAAGTACGATGCGCTGAAATTTGGCCTTGCCAAGAAGGAATGGTATCCTGAGGACTAAGTGGAGATAATGATATGAACGGTAAGTATTGGGGTTATCTCATTCATCTGAGTGATAATATGTGGGGCGATCCTTGGTCCCGCATTCGCTGGGCTCGTTATTTCCCCGAGCTTTCTCTGGATGAGGATGTGTGGAAAAACACCATTGATTTTCTTCCTTCTCAGGGCATCAATATGGTGCTGATAGATGTAGGCGATGCTATCGAGTATGATCGTCATCCCGAAATCTCCGTAAAAGGCGCCTGGAGCAAGGACAAATTGAAGAAAGAACTGGATCGTATCCGTTCTCTGGGCATGACCCCCTTCCCCAAGCTGAATTTCTCTGCCGGTCACGACGCATGGCTGGGCGACTATTCCCGGATGCTCTCCACGCCTCCCTATTATCAGGCTTGCAAGGATTGCATTGAGGAAGTAGCTGAGCTGTTTGACTATCCCGAGTACTTCCACCTTGGTCTGGACGAGGAAGATACTGTTAACCAGGGTGCCCAGGGCTTTATGGTCGTCCGCCAGATGGAGCTTTACTGGCATGATGTCTATAAGCTCCTGGATGACTGCGAAGCAACCGGCTGCACCCCCTGGGTATGGTCCACCTATTCCTGGGCACCTGGCCATCTTGAGGAATTTATCCGCAGAATGCCCAAATCCGTATTGCAGTCCAACGGTTGGTATAACCGATTTAAAAAAATGCCCGACGGAAAGTATTCCGCAATTCAGTGCGATATCTACAAATACCTTGATGAAGCCGGATACAAGCAAATCCTAACCAGTTCTTGTATTGAGGGTTACTCTAAGAGTTCCTACGAAACTATGGAGATGGCAAAGAACGAAATGAACGACAACAACATTCTTGGCTTTATGACCGCTCCCTGGCGTAACTGCCGATTCGATGACCGTTATGCACTGATGGATGACGCATTCCGTTTCGGACTTGCAAAACAAGAATGGTATCCTGAAGGTTGATAAAACAAAAACCGCAGACACATTCGTGTCTGCGGTTTTCTTATGTAACAATTAGATGGTAACACCAGCCATATCCAGGATGGTGGGAACACTCTTCTCAGCACCGATAGCCATAACATGGACACCGTCACAGAGCTTCTCGTCTTTGATCTTAGCGATCATCTCAGCAGCCATCTCCATACCCAGCTTCGCGGGCAGGCCCTTGACGCCCTTAGCCTTACCTTCAGCAGCAGCGGCAGCCAGACGGTCAATCATATCCTGAGGAACGGCAATACCGGGAACATTCTCATTCATGTACTTAGCGCCGCCAGCACCCTTCAGAGGGATGATACCGGCCATGATATGAGTCTTGATGCCAGCCTTGTCAACTTCCTCCAGGAAGCGCTTGAGCACGTCCAGATCGAAGATACCCTGGGTCTGGATATACATAGCACCGGCTTCCACCTTCTGGCGGAGCTTATTGATCTGCAGGTACATGGGATCGTACAAAGGAGTAACAGCTGCGCCCTTATAGAACTTAGGTGCGCCACCGGCGATCTCATTACCACCGCAGTCCAGACCGGTCTGTTCCATCTTGCTCAGCATCTTCAGAATGCCAACAGAGTCAAGATCATAAACGGGCTTAGAGTCCTTGCAGTCGCCAACTACGGGATGGTCGCCGGTCAGAGCCAGCATGGTGTCGATACCAAAACCGGCAGCAGCCAGTGCATCGCCCATAATAGCCATACGGTTACGGTCACGACCGGTCATCTGCAGAATAGGATCCAGGCCAGCCTGCTTCAGCTTAATGCACAGGCCCAGACCGGTAGCCTTCAGGCAAGCGGACTGCATATCAGTCACGTTTACAGAATGAACCTTGCCGCGAAGAACCTCGGCTGCCTCCATCTGCTCAGCAAAGTCATAACCCTTGGGGGGTGCCATCTCGGCAGTTACGCCAAACTTGCCGGATTCCAGTGCGTCTCTCAGATTGCTCATTACTTCTTCCCCCTTAAGCTAATAGTTCTGGGATAAGCAAATGCGCCGTAACCCTTATCCTCACGGGTCTTTGCCAGCTTATCCAGCTGATTGGTTGCATTCAGGCGCTCGTAGATCTTAATCCAGGCGCAGGGATTCTCGGGATTGACCTCGCACTTGCCATTCTTCTGACCGCCGCAGGGGCCATTCACCAAGCTCTTAGCGCACTGGGTAATGGGGCAGATAGCACCGGTCTGGCCCAAGACACACTCACCGCAGAAACGGCAAGCTTCTTCCCAAACGCCAAACTTAACAGCTTCGCCTAAGTACATAGTGTTGTTGGAGGGGGAAACAGGAGCGTTACCGGCATTCTTAGCAACACACTGTACGCCGTCACCGCAGGACATGCAGATCACACAATCGGGATTTGCAGCCACCAGGGGCTTCATCTTGGCTTTAACACCCAGGTTCATGCAGCAGTAATCAGCAATGGTGGTAGCCACTACCTTCTTGCCGGCAGCTTCCAGTACCTTGGTCAGCTCGGCAATCTGAGGCTCGCCGCCGGTCTGGCAGGCAGTTGCACAGCTGCCGCAGCCGATGATCGCAACGGTCTTAGCGTCGCCAACCATCGCCATAATTTCTTCGACAGGCTTCTTCTGAGTAATAATCATGGAAATGATCTCCTTCCGTAAAATTGCAATCATATCAGACTGCATTAAAAGACAAGTTTATTATAGCACCTCTTTTCTGAAAATCAACCACAATCCGCCAAAAAGATTTGTGTTTTACGCATTGATTTCCCGTTCTATGGCTGATATACTCAAGAAAAAGGAGGCGAACCGTATGTCTAAGTCCCCTATCTGCACCCAGAGACTTGTTTTAAGATCATTTCATCCTACCGATCACGACGATTTGCTGTCCATATTAATGAACAATTCTATAAAGCAGACCTATATGATCCCGGACTTTACTTCCCCTGCCGATGCAGAACCGTTACTGCAGAAATTGATAAAACTTTCTAATGATGACAAAAGGTATGTGTTTGGCATCAGTAATGGTAGCAAGATCGTAGGTTTTATGAACGATGTCGAGATGATTGACGGCAAAATTGAAGTAGGATATGTCATTCATCCGGATCATCAAAACAAGGGATACGCCACCGAGGCACTCAAAGCCCTGATCGATCACCTCCACGCTGAAGGATTCCACACCGTCTGCGCCGGACACTTCCAGGAAAATCCGGCCAGCGGCCGTGTAATGGAGAAAGCAGGTATGACTAAATCCGACTATGAAGATGACATCGAATATCGGGACAAAACTCACCACTGCATTTATTTTGAGAGTATTCGATAAAACTTTTCTTTATCTTTAAATTTATGCTTGACAAATAATACTAAATGCGATACTATACTTAGGCTGACTGCAGCGCTTATGGAGAAGTCGCGTAGCTGGCCGAGCGCGCACGATTGGAAATCGTGTAAACCCCAAAAGGGTTTCGAGGGTTCAAATCCCTCCTTCTCCGCCATAAAACCGGATGCACCTGCATCCGGTTTTTTATTTATTGAATTCAAAATATAATTGTGATAATATATCACTAAGTTTCCAATCTTATATGGAGGGGTAAATATGATTCGCTATGAAATTGAAGGCGGCAGCCTTCCGGTTGTAATCTGTCATCCTGAAAACGGTCAGACTCTGTGCTGTGAAGGCGGCTCTATGAGTTGGATGAGCCCCAATATGAGAATGAATACAACAACCGGCGGCGGTCTTCGCAAAGCTCTTGGCCGCATGTTCTCCGGCGAATCCATCTTTCTAAATGAATATACTGCAGAAGGCGGTACCGGTATGATTGCATTTGCATCTACCTTCCCTGGCTCTATCATCCCCTACCGCGTCACTTCGGGAAACGGTATCATCGTTCAAAAGCGTAGCTTTCTTGCTATGGAAAAAGGACTGGATATTTCAGTATATTTTCAAAAGAAATTAGGCAATGCTTTCTTTGGCGGTGAAGGTTTTATTATGCAAAAAATCTCCGGAAACGGTCTGGTATTTCTGGAGATCGACGGCTACTGCAAGGAATACACACTTGCTGCTGGCGAGAGCGTTATTCTGGACACCGGTTATCTTGCCGCAATGGAAGAAAGCTGCACTATGGAAATTCAGACGATCTCCGGAGCAAAGAATATTCTGTTCGGCGGCGAAGGTTTATTCCACACCAAAGTCAACGGCCCCGGCAAAGTCTACATTCAATCTATGCCGGTCATTAACACAGCCGCTGCTCTATCCCCTTATATTAAAGTTGACACCGATTCTGACAGCAAAGGCGGTATCAGCATCCGTCTTGGCGACTAATTTCACTTCCGAAAGCGTGATTGTATGAAACTATCCCTCGTCGTTCCCTGCTTTAACGAAGCCGAAAATGTTGAAACCTTCCGTAACACCGTTATGGAAACATTCCTCCATTGCGGCTATGACTACGAAATAGTCTTTGTAGATGACGGCAGCACCGATGCTACCGCGCACGAGCTCAGAAAGCTATATAACGAAAAAAAGTGTAATATGCAGGTCGTTATCCTTTCAAGAAACTTTGGCAAGGAGGCGGCTATGTATGCAGGCCTGTCCCACGCTAAAGGCAATTATATCACCCTCATCGATGCAGATCTCCAGCAACATCCCGACGCAGTTCGCCAGATGGTGGAAATCTTGGATTCCGATCCGCAATATGATGTTGTTGCCGCATATCAGGATCGCCGGCGCGAAGGCAGGATTTTATCCTTCTTCAAAAAGACCTTTTACAAAATCATTAACTCCCTCTCTAATGTAGATGTCCATCCTGACGCCAGCGATTTCCGCACCTTCCGTCGCAGCGTTGCGGAGAGCATCCTGGCACTGGGAGAGACCCATCGCTTCTCCAAGGGCCTCTTTGCCTGGGTAGGATACAAGACGCAATTCATTCCTTATGTGGCCGGAAAACGCCATGCAGGTTCGTCAAAATGGAGTTTCCGCAAGCTGACGGGCTATGCCATCGAGGGGATTACCGGTTTTTCCACAAAGCCTCTGCGGATTGCAACATTCCTTGGTGGATTCACAGCATTTGCTGCCATCACCTATTTGATCGTTGTGGTGCTGCAAAAGTTGATTGCCGGCATCGACATTCCCGGTTATGCCACTATTATCGTCTTGATTTTGGGACTGGGAAGCGTTCAACTTCTTTGTATCGGCGTCATCGGTGAATATGTTGGCAGAATTTTCGAACAAAGCAAGCAGCGTCCCATTTACCTGGCCAGAGAGGTTCTGAATAACGACAAAAAAGAGGATGCATAAGCATCCTCTTTTTTAGCGAAATAATTGTAATCTTGCCTCTTTCAGCTTTGCACGAATTGACAGAAGATCCCGGAAAGTATCCGGACGCTTTGAAGGATCGCGCAATAGCGCTGACGGATGATAGATTGCCGTAAGCCAAATGCCATCCACGCAGTACCATTGACCGTGAAAATCACTCATGCGGAATTCGGGATCCATCAACCGCTTTGCTGCCACAGCGCCCAAACATACAATCACACGGGGACGCAGCAACTTGATCTGATTGTCCAAATAGTCAATACACGCTGCCTGCTCTTCGGGTTTTGGGTCGCGGTTCCTGGGTGGACGGCACTTCACTATATTCGCAATATAGCAATTAGTACGGTCAATATCAATAATCCGAAGCATATCGTCCAACAGTTGACCTGCAGGACCAACGAAAGGTTCTCCTCGCAGATCCTCCTGCTCACCGGGACCCTCGCCAACAAACAAAATATCTGCATCCTCTGAGCCAACGCCAAATACAACATTGGTTCTGGTTTGACACAAATCACATTTCTGACAGTGGTTGCAGGCACTTTTCAATTCTTCCCAGTTTAACATCAGCGACTCCTTCTGTGGCTGCGTCTGCGACGACGCTTTTGCTTAACCACGCGAATTGTACGAATCCAGCGCACGCACACAACACCGCCGAATGCCAGCACCACCACAGCTAAAATGATCAATATCACTTTTCCGGCGGTAATGGGGCTGTTGTCATCATTTTCAACCGTGGGAGAACCGGTGCCAACAGCAGACATGGCATACAGTTCAGTGGATCCTATGCAAACATTTCCGTTCCATAAGGTAACACTGCCAACGATCTGTCCTTTTTCCACAGGTGCTTTTATTTGATTATAGCCATCACTGAATTGGAATCGAATATCCTCCAGGCCACAATCCTCGGGTAACACTGTACAAATGTCCCCGCTTACACCCAGCACCACATCGTTTGCTCCGCCCTGAACCTTACACTGCTCCAAAGACTGACCCTGGTACAGCAACTGAACCGGTTTATATCCATCAAATCCATAATCCAACAATTTGCTGGTTTCCGGGAAACCGCAATAGCTTGTCACCTTATTACCGTTTTCCTCATATTCAGATTCTGCGCCCATAATGATGCACAGCAATTTCATATCGCCCTCTTGCGCAACAGAGGCAACACAACGATCACCCAACGCCGTTGCACCGGTTCGACTGCCGATAATACGGCCATCATAGTATCTCTCCACCTGACTCACCAAGAGATAATTATCGGTTGACAATTCTCTTGTGGCGTCGTGTTTGTTGGTCTTGGCAATGGCATGATATGTAGCACCGTAGAACTGCATAAACAGTTCATTTTTGCTGGCGTGTGCCAAAATCTTTGCTATATCACGGGCAGTACTGACCTGATCAGAGTGGTGCAGTCCGTTCACATTTACAAACTTAGTGCCTGTGCAGCCCAGCTCCTGGGCATAGCTGTTCATATCCGTAACAAACTGCTCCTGACTGCCGGCAATATGGTCCGCAAGGACCGCAGCTGCATCATTGGCAGAATAAACCATCACAGCATACAAAAGGTCTTCAACCGTCAGCACTTCATCCGCTTGCAATTCCAGGGATTTCACATTGGGATCCACGGTATCCAGAACATCCTGCCGTACCGTAATCGCATCGGACAAGGTGCCTCGCTCCACAACCATCAACGCAGTCATGATTTTGACCAAACTGGCAGGATAAACAGGCGCATCTGCATTCCAGGAATACATCATAGTATCGCTATTCAATTCGTAAAGGATCGCAGAATCGCAGTTGATGATCAACTGCTCTCCACCCAAAACACTCCAGCGGGCATCCAGAGAATGTGCACCCTGGGCGATAGAAATATCATCCTCGGTTTCAGTTGCAAAAACCGGTTGAATCAGCAACGCGCAAAGTATGACGCACGCCAGGATGCGGCGTAACACGGCATTTTTCATCATTTATGACCTCTATATTCAATGTTGTGCTTGTACGCACAGATAGTATCGTGTATAATATCTGTATTATAACAGCAAAATCAAAATCCGTCAATCAGGAGGTGGAGAATGTGAAAAAAGGTTACCAACTGATTTTGGTTATAACTCTCTCATTTGTCTTTCTGATTGGCGGCATTTTTCTTGGACGCAGAACAATCAACGGCACTTTGTCTATCGAAACAGGCAAACAAAACAAATTCACACCTGAAAATCCCTCCGTCAGCGATGCTTTAGGCGACGGAAAAATCAACATAAACTACGCAGGTGTGGATGAATTGACACTACTTCCGGGAATTGGTGAAACCTTGGCAGAACGCATTATCGCCTACCGCGAGGTAAATGGCAAATTTGACAGCGTCAATGACCTGATGAATGTGGAAGGTATTGGCGAGGGAAAATTGTCACAAATTCTGAAATATATAACCGTCGAATAATTACAAGAGGTATGATTATGAAATTTATCAGCTGGAATGTAAACGGATTGCGCGCCTGCCTCCAAAAGGGTTTTTTGGATTTTTTCAACAACGAAAACAGCGACTTTTTCTGCCTGCAGGAAACGAAGTTGCAACCGGGTCAATTGGAACTTGATCTGCCGGGATATCATCAATTTTGGAATTATGCCGTGAAGAAAGGATATTCTGGCACTGCCATCTTTACCAAAGCCGCACCACTATCCAGCACCTGCGGTATTGGCATTCCTGAATTGGATGATGAAGGTCGAGTCATCACGCTGGAATATCCGGACTTTTTTCTGGTGACCTGCTACACCCCCAATGCGCAGCGTGAACTGGCCCGTCTGGAACATAGGATAAAATGGGAAGAAGCCTTTCGTAAGTATCTTGTCAGCCTGGACCAAGTCAAACCAATTATACTTTGTGGCGATTTGAATGTAGCCCATAAGGAGATTGACTTAAAAAACCCCAAAAGCAATCGCGAAAACGCCGGATTCTCCGATGAAGAACGCGCCTGCTTTACGGCACTTTTGGAAAGCGGATTTACTGACACATTCCGGCATTTATATCCGGATACCACAGGTGCCTATACCTGGTGGAGCTATATGTATAATGCCCGTGCGAACAACACAGGCTGGCGCATTGACTATTTTGTTGTTTCTCAGCGCCTGGCAGATAAAATCACACAAACACCTATCTATCACGATATCTACGGCTCTGATCACTGTCCGATTGGTCTTACTCTGGAAGAATAACCCCGCTTTTTCCTTCTATTCTTTGAAAACGAGCACATCTCAACTGTTTCAGATAGCAAAAAGTTTTCTCTTCATGCACCTCAACAAACCTCTCCTGCGCACCTTCTGGAACCGCCTCAAACCGAACAGCTCCCTCCCCCAGAGACTTTATTGGAACTATTGTTCGGAATCCTGAGGGCACACAAACCCCTATGTCCTTTCGGTTATCTCCGCAGATAGCGACGATTCTGTATAATTGTCTATTATCGAAACAACATTTACAAGTAATCTCATAGTATAGACCTTTTCGTCTCATATCTGCCGTTCCCACTACAGCACCCTGATAATACACACGAAACACAAGCAATTCCCCCCGTGGTATCTTATGACCTCGGGGGGATCGCTATTCTTCATGTGTACCGATTGGAATCCAGACCGAAACTAACCGCAATCGCCTGGTTTACCTGAGTCATATGGGCTTCGTCCAGACGCCCCATATGCTCCCTTAAACGCTTTTTATCGATTGTGCGGATCTGTTCCAGCAGAATCACAGAATCACGGCTCAATCCAACACTGCCACCGGCAATGTTGATATGAGTTGGCAATCTTGCTTTGCCTGTTTGGCTGGTAATCGCAGCTGCAATTACCGTTGGAGAGTGTCTGTTCCCGGTATCATTTTGAACAATCAACACAGGCCTTGTTCCTCCTTGCTCGCTGCCAACCACCGGCGACAGGTCTGCATAGAAGATATCTCCCCTTCTGACAGTACCATCCATCTGTTTCACGCTCCGTGAGAGTACTTACCGACACGTCGCTCACCGTATCAATGATCATATTTTCCCACGACCTAATCCAAATTATACCGCCCTGTCGGTGATTCATCCTATGCAAAACACGACAAATTGCTACATAAAACGAAAGCTTCTCACCTCTATACTCAGACATTTGCGTTCTTTATACAATATCTCGCAACAGACCGGAGAGCCCTCTTGATCAACCCATACATCCATTTGTAACGCATCATCCGCATATGTGTCGTTGAGAGAGATGCGATGACCGTTTTCCACCGCCCCACAGGATGTAATGTAACCGCTTTTCAAAGCATTCACCATCACCCAGGGTGAAACTACCGGCGTAATATAACCGTCTGCGATTGTATCAAACGCCAGAACGGTTTCATCAAATGTGATTGTTCCCTTGTCCCCGGAGACCTCTCCCGTAATCCCGGAAATCGTTTCAGGCTCCAGGACCTCAAACTCCATCCGACCGGAATCGTCCATAACACAGCGCATTGTAAATGTGTAAACCATTTCACCATAATCAGCCGTTATGACTCCATCGAAACTGCAACCAGCTGCATTTTGTAACCTGCTTCTCAAATCCAACGCCGCCTTTAGATCCTTATCCGAGTTTGCGCACCCGCACAACAACACTACAGTCATCACCCAAATCAATACTCGCTTCATGACACACCCCTTTCAATATTCTTGATATAATCTATTTTCTACCGGAAGAAATATGAAAAAAGCCTTGCATTTGTGTATAAAATGTGCTAAAATCACAACGATATTGACAGGCAGTGAATGGGTTGTCTTGTGTTGATCCGACGATGGCAGAGAGAGCGGGATGGTGAGATCCGCTCACGTTTAAACACCGGGCCTTCCCCCAGGAGCCGCAATCTGAACTGACAGTAGGATTCGCCGGGTGATTCCGTTAACAATCAAGTGTGTGTCAGCACATAAAGCTGCGCCGTATGGCGAATTGCGGGTGGTACCGCGGAGGAAAGTCCTTCGTCCCGATTGTATGGGATGATGGGCTGTTTTTTTATACTTTTCTCGTTGAAAGGAGTTTATATTATGAAGACACAATTAGAGACCATTAAGCAAGAAGCCCTGACCCTTCTGGCATCCGCAGCAACTCCTGCGGATCTGGATGAACTCCGTGTTCGTTTCCTGGGCAAAAAGGGTGAGCTGACTGCTGTTCTGAAGCAGATGGGTAAGCTCAGTGCTGAGGAGCGTCCCGTTATGGGTCAGCTGGCCAACTCTGTGCGAGCTGAAATTGAAGAAAAGCTGGAGGCACGCAAGGCCGTAATCGGCGCAGCTGTCCTTGAGGCAAAGCTGGCAGAAGAATCCCTCGATGTCACCATCCCCGGCGACTCTGTTGCTTTGGGGCACGAGCATCCCATGAACCAGGTTCTTCAGCAGATCAAGGATATCTTTGTTGGCATGGGCTATCAGATTGTTGACGGTCCCGAAGTCGAGCTTGCAAGCTACAATTTTACCCGTCTGAACATCGAAGAGGGCCACCCCTCCAGAGACCGCAGCGATACATTCTATTTCACAGATGACGATTCTATTTTGCTGCGTACCCAAACCAGCCCTATGCAGATTCGTTTTATGGAAAAAAATGAGCCTCCCTTCTGCATGCTGGCTCCCGGCCGCGTGTTCCGTAAGGACGAGGCTGATGCGACCCACTCCCCTATGTTCCACCAAATCGAGGGCCTCGTCGTGGATGAGAACATCACCATGGGCGACTTAAAGGGTGCACTGGTTGCCATTATGAAGCAGATCTACGGTGAGGATTCTCAAATGCGTTTCCGTCCCCACCACTTCCCCTTCACCGAACCCAGCTGCGAGATGGATATGCAGTGCCATAAGTGCCACGGCACCGGCGAGGTTGACGGCCAGGTATGTTCCACCTGCCATGGTGAAGGTTGGATTGAGCTGCTGGGTGCCGGTATGGTTCACCCCGAGGTCCTGCGTAACTGCGGCATTGATCCTGAAAAATACTCCGGTT
Organism: Faecousia sp.; assembly: GCA_045601585.1. Lineage (GTDB taxonomy): Bacteria > Bacillota > Clostridia > Oscillospirales > Oscillospiraceae > Faecousia. The sequence goes on from JAZRZW010000094.1 coordinate 19,575, forward strand.
TTGCTTTTGGTATGGGCCTGGAGCGTATGGCAATGGGCCGCATGCGCATCAACGACCTGCGTCTGATCTTCGATAACGACGTCCGGTTCCTGAATCAATTCTAAGGAGGTTCCACAATGAAACTGAACAGAAAATGGCTGCACGAGGAATTTGTGGATCTTTCCTCCGTGTCTGATAAAGAATATGTAGAAAAGCTGACCATCTTCGGTCAAAAGGTAGAGACCTACGAGCGTATGGACAGCGAGATCAAAAATGTGGTTGTAGGCAAGGTGATTTCTATTGTCCGCCACGAAAACTCCGACCATATGTGGGTCTGCCAGGTCGATGTGGGTCAGGAGGAGCCTGTCCAGATCGTTACCGGCGCACAGAATGTAAAGCAGGGCGATCTTGTACCTGCCGCCCTTCATAACTCCTGGCTGCCCGGTGGCATTCATATCACCAAGGGTAAGCTCCGCGGCGAAAAGTCCAATGGTATGCTCTGCTCCTTCGCAGAACTGGGTCTGACTCAGAACGATTTACCTGATGCATATGCTGATGGTATCTGGATCCTGAATAACGAAGATTGCAAGCCCGGTGACGACATCAACATGGTCATTGGCAACGACGACACCATTGTAGATTTCGAAATCACGAATAACCGTCCTGACTGCTACTCCATTATCGGTCTTGCAAGAGAATCTGCCGCAGCATTCGGCATAGAAATGCGTCATCACGAGCCCGTTGTCAAGGGCAGCAACGCCGGCTCTATGTATGATATGCTGGATGTAGAAGTTCCCGCAGAAGAGCTGTGTAACCGTTACACCGCAAGAATGGTCAAAAATGTGAAGATCGGCCCCTCTCCGAAATGGCTGCGTCAGCGTCTGCGTGCAAACGGCGTGCGTCCCATCAACAACATTGTCGACATCACCAACTACGTTATGCTGGAGTATGGCCAGCCCATGCACGCTTTTGACTACCGCTATGTTGGCTCCGGTAAAATTGTTGTTCGCCAAAGCGAAGATGGTGAAACTCTCACTACTCTTGATGGCGTGCAGCGCAACCTCAAGCCCGGTATGCTGGTAATCGCTGATGGCGACAAGCCCATTGGTCTTGCCGGTATTATGGGTGGTGAGAATTCCGAGATCGTCGGTGATACCGTCACTGTCGTCTTTGAATCCGCCAACTTTAACGGCACCTCCATCCGCCAGACCGCATTGGCTCTTGGCATGCGTACCGACGCTTCCGGCAAGTTTGAGAAAAACATCGACCCCATGATGACGGTTCCTGCCGTACAGCGCGCCTGTGAGCTTGTAGAGCTGCTGGAGTGCGGCGATGTGATGGACGGAATGATCGACATCATCAACTATGTTCCCGCTCCCAAAACTGTGCCTCTGGAGTGTGATAAGATCAATTCCCTGCTGGGTACCGACATTTCCAAGGAGCAGATGGTCGCATATTTGAAGCTTCTGGAGATCCCAGTAGACGGCGACGACATTCTCGTTCCCTCCTGGCGTCCTGACCTAAATCTGATGGCAGATATTGCAGAAGAAGTGGGTCGTTCCTACGGCTATAACGAGATCCCCACCACCGCCTTTAAGACCTCCACTCAGGGTGGTTATACCCCAATGATGAAATTCGAGATGAAGGCCGGTTCTGTCTGCCGCAGCCTTGGCTTCAGTGAGATCATCACCTACTCCTTCGTGTCCCCCACCATCTTCGATCAGATCCGACTGCCCCAGGACTCTCCTCTGCGCAATGTGATCCGCATTCAGAATCCCTTGGGCGAGGACACCTCCATCATGCGTACCACTGCCCTGGCATCTATGCTGGACATTCTCTCCCGGAACAATGCATATCATAATAAGACCGCAAAGCTCTACGAGCTGGCAAAGATTTATCTGCCCAAAGAAGGCGAATTGCTCCCCGACGAACCCAAGATCCTTGTCCTTGGCGCTTACGGCGAAGGCACCACTTTCTTTAGTCTGAAGGGTAATTTGGAGGCAATCTTCCGCAACCTGCGCCTGCCCAACGCAACCTATACTGCCGTTAAGGACAACCCCTCCTATCATCCCGGCCGTTGCGCAAAGGTCGCAATCGGTGATATTGAGATGGGTTATATCGGCCAGGTCCATCCCCTTGCTGCCAAGAATTACGGCATGGATTGCGAGGTATACTGCGCAGAGATCAATTTTACCAATTTGGCACAGCTTCAACTGCCGGACGCAACCTATACTCCCCTGCCCAAGTATCCTTCCGTCACTCGTGACCTTGCTATTGTTTGTGACGAGGAAGTCACCGTTGCTCAGGCAGAATCTATCATTACCGCCGCATCCGGAAAGCTTCTGCAGAATGTTAAGCTTTTTGATATCTACCGCGGTGTAGGTATCAGCGAAGGCAAAAAGAGCCTTGCATTCTCCCTGGAGCTGCGCGCCGATGACCGTACTCTAACTGATACTGACTCCGAGCAGGTAATCAACAAGGTTCTTCTCGCACTGAAGGAGCAGTTAGGCGCTGTTATCAGATAATTGTCATTATTTTCAAACAAATTGACAAAAAAGGCTTTACAGACTGAAAATTGTGGGTTATAATAAGCCCAATATACGGAAGGAGGTCGTACCCATGACGGAAAATACCAGAAATACCATTAAATTCACCGTACCTTGTGATGACAAAGAGAATATGCGCCGTATTCTCCTGAGTGTGTTCGATGCCTTGAATGAAAAAGGCTACAACCCTATCAATCAGATCGTTGGCTATCTTCTGACCGAAGATCCTACCTACATTACGAACTACAATAATGCGCGTAATATGATCTGCAAGATCGATCGGGATGAACTTCTTCAGGAATTGGTACAGTGCTACCTGTTCAACAAGTAACAACATCACCGGGAGGCTTTTGCCGCCGCAAAAGCCTCCCATCATTTTTTCAGGAGGTAACTATGTCCGAAACATCTAATGTCCTGATGTACAAGGGGCATCCCCTTATGCGCAAGGATTCTCTGATCTACTACGGTTCTATGGCAGACAGCCATATTGTTATGCTTCAGATCCTCGAGACTAAGAAAGTCGGCGACACCGACATTGCAACCCGCGTATCCGTTCAGCTGCAGCTGACCGACCCCAACGCCAAGAGCCGCGACCGCGTGATAAAGAAAAGCGAAAAAGACGGTCTGTACACTGCCCTGGACTTTGGCTGCGTCTGGCTTGAAAGAGCCCTTGCAGGTAAATAGCAAATCATACCGACACCAATACGGTGTCGGTATTTTTTTGCATTTATTACGCACACTACGACAAAAGGATGGTGTGTATGCAAACTCTAAAAGTCGGCAAACGAAGTTTTAAACTGCCCGAACCGCCAACAATCACCCATTGGGCAAGTATTGCAGGTCAAAAGGAATCGGAAGGACCTTTAAGAGAATATTTTGACTGCACATACTCTGATTCGCATTTTGGTCAGGCAACATGGGAACAAGCCGAAAAACAACTGCAAAAAATGACTTTGCAGAAAATTGCACAAAAAGCCGGTATGCAATTAAACGATATTGAATTGGTCATCTCCGGCGACCTGTTAAACCAATGCATTGGTTCCTCGTTTACTCTGCGCAACACAGGCATTGCTCATCTTGGGCTATACGGAGCCTGCTCGACCATGGCTGAAAGTCTCTTAGTGGCATCCATGACTGTGGGAGGCGGTTTTTCACCCCACGCAGTCGCAATGACGTCCTCTCATTTCGCCTCCTCTGAACGGCAGTACCGCTTTCCTCTTGGGTATGGTGGGCAACGCACGCCTACTTCTCAATGGACCGTTACCGGTTGCGGCGCTGCTTTGGTCAGCAATAAGGGCAAAGGGCCGAAAATCACAGCAGCAACCATTGGCACTGTTACCGATTTAGGCATTAAAGACGCAAATAATATGGGTGCAGCTATGGCTCCGGCTGCATTAGATACCATTGCTGCTCATTTTTCCGACTTTCACACCTCTGCTAATGATTACGATCTGATCGTAACCGGGGATCTGGGGCAACTTGGAAAAGATGCCCTTCTGACACTCGCAAGCCGTCACGGAATCCCTTTAGGCGGAAAGCTAACCGACTGCGGTACTCTGGTGTATGACTGTACCCATCAGGATGTCCACGCTGGCGGATCCGGCTGCGGCTGTAGTGCAGTAACGCTTTGCGGATATTTGCTCGGAAAACTGCATGCCGGAAAACTCAAACGAATTCTCTTTTGCGGCACCGGCGCATTGCTGTCCCCTACTTCTACGCAACAGGGGCTCCCTATCCCCGGCATTTGCCATGCCGTTGTAATTGAAGGAAGATAATATGGATTATATCAATGCATTTATTGTCGGTGGTATCTTGTGTCTTATTGGTCAGATTCTGATTGATAAAACAAAACTGACGCCGGCACGAATACTTGTAAGTTATGTGGTAATCGGCGTACTCCTGAGCGCAATCGGCTTGTATGGAAAAATTGTTGAAATAGGCAGTGCTGGCGCAACCGTACCCCTCACCGGATTCGGTCATTTGTTGGCAAAAGGCGTACGCAAGGCAGTCGACAGCAACGGATTTATCGGTATTTTTACCGGAGGCCTTCAGTCCTCTGCCGGTGGCATCACCGCTGCCATTATATCTGCTATCATAGTCAGCCTGATTTTCAAAGCAAAGGATAAATCATAAAAAATCGGTTACACTATTTTAGCGGATTACCGCAATTATTAACCGGAGGATTCAATTATGAACAATCAGAACAAGAATCAGAACCAGAATCAGAACCAGAACAGAAACCAGAATCAGAACCAGAATCAGAACCAGAACCAGAATCAGAATCAGAATCAGAATCAGAACAGAAACGAGCGCTAAAAAGAACCCCCTGAAGCCGAGCTTCAGGGGGTATCTGTTATAGGTTTGCAGCTTGATCGATGGAGAAGAAATACAGGATTTTCTCCTTCACCGGCATCTTAAAAATTCTTTCCATAGCAGCTGCGTAAGCTTCTACCTGAGGTCTGTGTTCCTCAAGCTTCATCGGCAGATCCTTAACATCAAAGCGGTCAGACTTAAAGTCAACGACTGTAATACCATCCGGTTCAATCATCATACAGTCTACAACACCCTGCAAGAGAATCTTCTCATCACAAGCCGTATCCTTGTTTACGGCATCTGTCATAATGGAGAACTTAAATTCGCGTTTGACTTGGTCTGCTTTGATCAGACGCTGTCCAATAGGAGAACATACAAAATTCACGATCTTTGCAGGATTGATCATTTTCCTCTGCTCTGCCGTAATTAGAAGCAGGCTTTCCAAACGATCCAGTTCTGCATCCAGCTTCTCCAGCGTGTCGCAGGCTTCGTAGCGAATATACTGCATAACGCCGTGGTATGCGTTACCATATTCTTTGCCTGCAAAACCGCCGGATACAAAAGTAGGCTTGCGGAAATATCGAACAGTCGCATCAGTAGCAGTTGCTTCAGCCGCTTCCGCGTCTTTTAAGCGTCCCTTAATTTGGGTTGCAGTCTGTTTGGAAGTAATTTTCGTATAGGCTTCATAAGGATAACTGAACGAAAGAATATCTTTCAAATCCTTGGAGATCGTTTTCAACTGCGACTTATCCTCATCATCTCCACCTCCATAGAGATTAATGGCATCCGGAGGTGTTAGAACCTTGATGTGCCAGGGATTTTTCGATACGGATGCACAGCCGGGATTTCCGCCTATTGCAAACAGCTCCCCTGCCTCAGTTCGACGCAACGCAGCCTGCAACACCCAAGTGCCGGGACAGCCTGGATACGCAGAGATCCACGACCGGTCGTACATAGAAAGTTTTGTAACTACCCCAGAAATCTGCTGTGCCAAGCGTTTTTCGGCAAAGGTCATAATCAGCCTGTCTCTTGCGCGGGTAAGCGCAACATAAAGCACTCGCAGATCCTCAGAAATAGTATCTGCTTTCATTTTCCTTTCCACCGCTTTTCTGGACAAGCTGGGATAACGGATTCGTCTGTTTAAATCTACACAGTACAAACCCAACCCCAGGTCGCGGTCGCACAGGACCTTTGCATCATCCACGCTCTTAAAACTGATTTTTCTTTGCAAACAAGCGCAGATTACAACCGGGAATTCCAGGCCCTTAGACTGATGGATCGTCATCACTTGAATGGCTGAAACCACCTGCTTCTGACTATCATCCGTCAACCCCTTATTCTGGGAGGCGTCCAAATGCTCAATAAACTGACGCAGATCCCTTCCTCCGGACGATTCATACGCCGCAGCAATCTTCATAAAGTTCTGAATATGCTCCATCCGCTCCTTGCCATCGCGCATAGCGCCATAAATGGTATCAAAGCGAGTTTTCTGCATAATGTCATCGAGCAACTGGCAAACTGAATAAATGCGCGCATCCGTACGGAGCTCTTCCAAGAGTGCCACAAAATCCTTGGACTTCTGATTCATGTCAATTCGTAGTAGTTGATAAATTGACGCAGATTTATCTAAGCCACGAAGGCGTGCCATATCATCTGCGGTGAACTGGAATATATTACTGCACAGCACCGACAGGAGCGGCACATCCTGCAACGGATTATTAATTACTTTTAGCAGCGATGTCAGCACGGAGATTTCCGTAAAGTGCAGCACATCCTCCGCATCCATCGTTACATACGGGATACCTGCTTGATCCAGTGCCCGCTTGATAAACGGCCAACTTCTGCGTGCGCGCAGTAGAATTGCTATATCCTTCAACTCAACCTTACGCAGTTTCTGAGTCTTTTTATCCCGAATCTCATGCGTTCCATCAATTAGCTCAAGAATTCTTTGCGCAATCACCAGGCCTTCTTCATAATAGGTTACATCCTGTGTCTGCACAGCAAGCAACTCAACCTCAGGCTCACCCAGAGGCACATGGGGGAATCCTTCCCGCAGGCGCTCAACCTCACCGTAATTGAGACCGCCAACTGCCTCAGACATATTGATCTCAAATACATCGTTGACGCAGTCAATCACTTCAGCAGAAGATCGGAAATTATCACTGAGCAGAATCCGTCTGTCCTCTCCGTCGCCGGCTTTATCCGCATTGACAAAAAGATTATATTTGTCGATAAAGAGACGGGGTTCCGCCTGACGGAACTGATAAATGGATTGCTTTACATCACCGACCATAAAGCAATTATGCCTTTCATCGGTCAATGCCATATAAATGGAATCCTGTACCTTGTTAGAGTCTTGGTATTCGTCCACCATCACCTCGCGGAATCGAGCACCGATTTCCTTTGCCAAGGCTGTGGGACCGCTTCGAGATTTACCCTTGAGCAGATCAAGGGTCATATGCTCCAAATCAGAAAAGTCCATAATGCGCAAGGAACGCTTTAATTTGCTGTATTCACGGTCAAACTCTTTCACCAAAGCAATCAAACCGCTGGCTGCAAGACCTCCGGACGCAAGATCACTCAGGGTCGTTGCGTTATCTGCATCAAATGCAGTCATGTAATCCTTGACACTCTTTGTGACAGCTTCCTTAATTTTTCCGATCTTTTCACGCAGTTCCTCATCCATACAGTCTTTGTCAAATTTCAGACTTGCAAATTTGATTTTTCTGCGGTTGTGTAATTCATCCCAGGTATTAGACTGCTGAATCAACTGCAAATCCGCAATACAGTTATCCATAATGCCCGGAATTTTCGTCATACCCACCGCCTTCATCGCAGCTTTTTTGCAGTTTTCAAAAGTGTGGATATGCATATCCAGCAGCTGCCGCAAGTCAGAAAGCAAATACTGTCCCCAGGGAGTCTCCAACGCATCGGTAAACCCTCTATTTTCAACGGTTCTCTGACACCAGTCCAACCACTGATCAGGGTGCGGGTCACAGCGGGAATTTTCGTAGATCGACAGGATAATACCGGGAATATCCTGATCGTTTCGGCCTATACCCTGACTCTCAACCAAAGCACAAAATGCGGGATTGGAATCCATATGCTCATATGCACGCTCCATAATCTGATCCAGAACGCGCTTCTGGAGCTCCGGTATCTCGCTATTGTCTACCATACGAAAATCCGGTGTGATGTCAAGTTGATAGGTATACTCTTTCAGCAGATTGTTACAAAACGAATGCACGGTGGAGATCTGTGCCATATGCAGTCGCTGCATCTGTCGCTGAAGGTGCTGGTTATCAGGGTCTGCCGCGATTGCATCGGTCAATTTCTCAGCAATCTTCACTCGCAGCTCCGCCGCAGCTGCCTTTGTAAAAGTAATAATCAGAAAGTCATCAATATTGGCAGGATCTTTCCTGTCCTGAATGTAGGACAGCAGTCGATCCGTCAACACCTTTGTTTTGCCGGAACCAGCCGCTGCAGAGACAAGCAGATTACCGCCGCGGTTAAAAACAGCAGCTTCTTGCTGGGGTGTTAACTTTTCAGCCATTTTCGCTCATCTCCCTTTCCATTCTTTCCCAGAACTCAGCAAATTTGATGTCAGCCAACTGTCTGGATTCAGCATTTTCTTCAGGATGACAGATTGATGTGTAGTCGCAGTAGATACACGCGTTCAACCGTTCACCACGATCATAAGGATTTGCATCCACGCAACCGGAAGCAACATCATTTACAAGACCTGCCATAATCTCGCGGACATACTTCTTTAGCATATCAAACTGATCTCCGGTAACGATATCACCGGTGAGCTTTCCTTCCTTATCCACCTTGATGCCGATCTTCTCCAAATCTGTACACATCGCTTTAAGAACCCGATCATCTTTCAGCAGCAGGGAGCTGCGCATCCAGTCATCCTTGCGTTCTTTATCAACTTTTTTATCATCCGGATAATTCTTTTGGCTGAGTATACTCATCCGTGCCGGGAAATACAAAACACCGGAGGGTTTGGCATCCACGCCCAGAACACCTTTTCCCATTTCTTCCAGCGCAAACATATAAAGCAACATCTGCAGACCCATACCGTTCTGAATGTTGCAATAGTCCACAACTACCTTCTTGCCGCTTTTATAATCCACAACACGGAAGTAACTCCGTTCATCATCAGACCAAATATCCACACGGTCAACCTTACCGTTCAGGGACGCAAGCATATTCGCATTTTCAATGGGAATCTCAGGATTTTTGCTTTCTCTGCCAAATTCAAGTTCAAAATGTTTCGGCACAAATTGAGATTGGGACATCTCCGTCCACAATTCCTCAACAACCGCCAACACTTCATCCAGATTTCGATTCAGGAGATAGTTTTGTCTGACGGACTCAATATCGCTGAAATTCTCATTGATATAGCGATCAGAACAATCTTTTGCAATCTCCAGTGTATCTGCAAGAGAGACTACATGGAAACCGCCGCGTCTCATAACTTCTTCGGCCGTATGTTCAAGAACATCATGGACATAGGTACCAAACTGCGCTGCATCAACACAATAAGGCTCAAGTTTCTTTGCCCGCAATCCAAATTTCAGGAAATATTGGAGACGACACTGTGCCTGAACATCTGCACTGGACGGAGAAAGGCTCAACGACTTTCCATAGACCGCTTCAATTCCTTCAGGTGTAATTGTACCGAGGCTATAGTTTTTGGCAGCATGCAGATTCTGATATACATCCGTAAGATTCAGTTCTTCTGCAACCTCTTCATTCTCGATTCTGGACAGCAAAGCGCCTGCTTCGGTCTCATCGCCGACATAAAGAGTTGGTGTATCAACAATCGATTTCTCCCCGCCGCACAACTGTGCAAGACGACGGAAAACAAAAGAGGGCTGTCCGGGTCCGGCTGAAAGGTAAATCGATCTCTCAGCACCACAGAACGCTCCGTAAATATCATAGAACTCGCTTTGCAGATTACCTGTTGCACCACTATGCAAGGAAACCCCAATCGCTCGGAGTGTGTTTCTCTCCTGATCAGATAGGACGCCACCAACACCGGAATAATTGGGGAAACAACCCTCATCCGCGCCGAGAACCATCAGGTGTTTTGCCTGCTGGCAACGCATCGCGCGGGTAGGACCGGCAACAACCGAGTCCAGTACCGGAGGAATCGTGCCAATATCATACTGCGTCAACAGCAAGCGCAACAATCTTGCAAAGGTATCCGGATCCCAAATCGTAGCACCTAAGACATCATGAAGCTGCTCCAGTGCTGCCATCAGAATCTCCCACAACTGATTGAAAATCTGCGCATTTCTGTGATCTCCGTTGTGCTCGGAAATATCTGCAAGACGACAGAACGTATCAGAAAGTTGCACATCCTCCATGAAGCGGTAAAGCGCACGAACCTGTTCTTCCAAATTCCTGGCTTTTTTGAAACTATTTTGCAATACTAATAAAGGTGCAATAGCGCGATCCTTCGCATGATTCAAACGACTGAGCAATTCATAATCACTTTTGTGCCATTTTGCGCCCAGTCCATTGGGGTGCATCGTCCACTCCTGGGCCCACAATGAGCCCTGGATATTCCAGGCAAAAGCATAATTTTCGATCTCATCGCAATCATCCAGTGCAATAGGACAAATTGCAGACTTTAAGTAGTTAAGAACCTGGTGGGATTCAAATCCACCCAGGGCAGCATCCACTGCTGTCAGCAATGCGCTGATTACCGGCCGCTCCAGAATATTCTCCGTTCCGGAGATATAGAGAGGAATATTGAAACGGCGAAAAACCGTTGTCAGCGTGTTCTTATACCCATTCATATTGGGGCACACAACACTAATGTCCCGATATCGGTCTCCCCCACTGACCAACTTGCGAATATGGTGAGCCGCTGCTACACACTCCTGATACACAGAGCCGGCGTGGTACGCGCAAAGGCAATCGTTATATTCTTCTTCGGCAGTAGTATCTCCGCGGTATAACTTGGATCGGATTTTACTTAGGGTATTTACCTCTTCCGGGATAAAACGAATGTCTACTTTAATCCCGTGACTATCTGCAAATCGTTTCAGCTGTGCAGCAGTATCGCCTGTGTTTTCAAATGCCAGACTGTCCGAATTAGCCTTATCGCAATTAACAGAAATCGTAACAGACTGGGAATTGAGGATAATATGCTCAAGAATTGCCATATGCTGCCTGGTAAAATCCGGAAACCCGTCCACATAGAACACGCGATCCAGAGCATAAGTGCAGTCCTCCATCTGCTCCAGCAGCCAGTTCATTTGGTCTGCAGGATCCAGTTTCCCGCGACTGCAAATGCCGTCATAGGTATCCATGACGAGCGCAAGTTCCTCCAGCTTCTGGGCCAAACTGCCGGAAGTTGCCGAAGCCGCATTCGCAAGATCCGCAGATGTAATGCAGCACTGTTTGAACTCATCAACTGCTGCAACCAAATCCGTCAGGAATTCCGGCTTTGTTTCCAGAGATGCATAAGCCTTCAGAACGCTGTGGAGCTGACGGGTAGTTGCTGCCATTGCGACCAGGCGACCACCATTATCCAGGCAGGCCCGGTAACCTTTTTGTGCACAATCGCTGACCGAACGAACCATCCGTGTAAACGACAGAACTTCAGCATACAATGTGGCGGTATCACCAGCCGCAGCACAAAGTCTGCGTTCTACATCATGACTGATCAATTCCGGAACCAACAAAACACGATTTGCTTTATGTTCAGCAACGTCGCGAGCAACCATTTCCAGGATCGTCTCTCGATTCCGGACCCAATCGGCACCCAACAACAATGTCAGCATATCTCCACCTCAATTCCAAAAAATAGCAGAAAACCGTCTATAACAGACGGTTTTTTGCTTATACAGGTTTTGCAACAAAAATATTGGGATAATTTTCCCGCAACATACTGCAAATGACCGCACAGCGCTCAAAATCAGGCACCACCGCAAAAACGGCCGAGCCAGAGCCGGTCAGCTGCTGACCGATAGCGCCATAGGTATTAAAAATAGACTTGATATAGTTGATTTCCAAATGTTCTTCCGTAACAACCGGATCAAAAACATTATAGATGTTCTGCGCAACTTTCAGCAGATCTCCGCTGAGGATTGCAGACTCCATCGCCTGATGATCCGGACGCCTACCAATGGTACGCTCATCCAATTTTCTGTAAAGATCCGGAGTAGAGCAAGCAAAATCAGGTCTGCAAATCACAAAGCAGCAATCCGGCATATCAGGTAATTTGCGCAGGTGCTCGCCTCTACCCTCTACCATAGCAGTACCGCCAACCACGCAGAAAGGCACATCACTGCCAACCTGAGCGCCGACTTCAGCCAGAGCAAAGATAGATAACGGCTCACCGAAATGGCGATTCAAAGCACGCAGAACCGCTGCAGCGTCA
>JAZRZW010000095.1:0-8456 GCA_045601585.1 Faecousia sp.
GCAGGTGCGTAACCTGCAGGAGGGGGTGCTGCTCTGCCGGGAGCAGGTGCGTAACCTGCAGGAGGCGGTGCTACATGGCCGGGGGCAGGTGCGTGGTCCGCAGGAGGCGGGGTGGACGACTTGCCCATTCGAATACGCAGAGGACTATCCATATGTGATTTCTCCACTCTTTATTATTTCTTTTTCTCCAGATCTCCAAAGGGAGATTTTGTTTCCCTGTAGGGAACGGAATTTACTGTAGGTGCAGGAATACTGCCATTGATATCTACAGGTGTTGTCGCCTTGGGTGCGCCGGGCGTCAGCGGGGTTGCCTGATGCCATCCGTTGAATCCGCCGGCCATAGAGCTGCCCACAGATCTGTCCACGGGAACACCGGCAGGAACACCGGTGGGTCTGGGTGCCGGTGCAGGAGGTGCATAGGCAGGTGCTGCAGGTCTGGGTGCCGGTGCAGGAGGTGCATAGACAGGTGCTGCAGGTCTGGGTGCCGGTGCAGAAGGCGGCGCTGCCTTCTTGCCCTTACCGAAATTCATAATCAACTTACCGGATGCCGCTGCTGCAGGTCTGGGTGCCGGTGCTGCCGCAGGTCTGGGTGCACCAGGCATAGATCCGCCCGCGCCAATGGTTCCGTCAACAGTCTCGGAAGCTGGGCGCACACGATAGGTCTTGTCCATATCATCTTCCACAGCTGGCTTGCTGGGAGACAATTCCTTATCCATTCCCAAGTCAACACGACTCAAGGCACGCTTCATTTCCGTTGCGTTTTTAAAACGATCCTTGGGATCAAAGGCACAGGCACGCATCACCACATCCGCCACCGCCGGAGAAGCCTGGCAAGGGGGCTGCATCCGTTCGCCTCTCAACCGCCGCTCCACAGCTTCTTTGCGGGCATTGGGATTCAGCAACTGCTGTTCATTTTCAATAAAAGGCAGACGGTTCTGGTTCAAAAGCCGGTACAGCACAATGCCCAGAGAATACAGGTCCACCCGGGCATCGTAGTTTTTGCCCATGGCAATCTCCGGTGCCATATAATTATAGGTGCCCTTCTGGGACATATTGCCGGTGGCATTTTCCAGCTTCTTGGCAATACCAAAATCGCCCAGCTTAAAGTAGCCAAAGTCATTGATGAAGATGTTTTCCGGTTTGATATCCCGATGGATAATGCTGCAACGATTGCAGATCTCCAGCGCAGTGCAAATATCGATGCCCAGCCGGACCACATCCATCTCAGTCATCCGATTCTTGCAGATGTATGTGTTGAAGGGAGTCAGCAACTCCATGCGGATATAGATATCCCAGCCGATCTCGTCGCTTTTTTCCACCACTTTGTAGTCTTCCACACTCACGATATTCTGGACGCCTTTCATGACTTCCATCAGCTGTATCTCGCTTACGAAATCGTCCACAATGCCGCGGAAATAAGTCTTGGCGCTTTCCTCCGTCAGGCCCTCAGAGCGCAGGGAGTCCAGCTCGGAGCTGTCCGATGGAATGGAAATCACCTTGATCGCCGCCTGGCTGGTGATGTTATTACCGCTGCGCACAGCCTTATAAACGGTGCCGTAGGAGCCCTTTCCCAAGGCTTTCTCTGCCACCCATTCCGGCCATACCTGGGTGATCTTCTCTGCTACCATATCGTTACCTCATCTCATTCATTATCCGTAATATAAAGCAAAACCAATGTAACATTGTCCTTACCGCCATTATCCAGCGCCTCCTGCAGAAGTTGCACCGGGGCAATTTCCGGGGGCATCTCTGCCAGGATCTGACCAATGCGCTCCAGGGAAACCATATCCGTCAGGCCATCGGAACACAGCAGGAAAATGTCTCCGGGGAAGTAATTACCCCGGGCCACAAAGGGCTCGATGATCAATTCCTCCGTGGGAATGCCCAGGTTCTGTGTCAAGGGGGGCTTGCGGCCGCACACTGCGATTCCCAAATGATCGCAGGACAGCTGCACAAACGCGCCGCCGGACAGGGCGAGGATCTTGCTGTCGCCAATGTTGCAAAGGCAGGCCTCCTCCGGAGAAAACCGCAGGATCGCTGCGGTGGTGCCCATAGAGGTGATCTCATTTTCCCGGGTGTAGCGGCAGATTTCCTCGTTGGCAGCAAAGCAGAAATCCAGCATTCCCTGGATGGGATCTCCGGAAAGATCTGCCCTGCTGAGGGTCTCAGCTGCGATGGCTGCCGCCATCTCGCCACGCTCCTCGCCGCCCATACCGTCGAATACCGCAAACACCGGGTTCTCGGATGCGGAAATTTTTCCCGTCAGCACACCTTCCGTGCCACTGTTTTCCCAGGGCATGTGCCCCTGGGGCACCAGAAAATTATCCTGATTTGTCCGTCGGATCCGGCCGATATTGCTGGCATAAAAGTATTGAATGGTCCTGCTCATAAGCTCCTGACCTTTCGTTTCGTAAAGTGTAAAAATTGTGCCGCCCTCAACGAACGGCACAATTTCCTATGTGCATGATTATTCTACCACAAATAGACAAATGCTGTCAAGGCGCGGACAGACAGAAAGTCTGCTTTTCCAACATTTTTATTCGTCCAAAATCTGAACCTGACACATCTTCATTGTCAGCAAAGCAGCATTGTGACTCTCCACCGTCACACCAGCGCAGCAGCTTGCGTCCACACTCACCGGGGTCTCCAGAAAATTGGCCTTCAGCAGGAGGGCATTGGACACCACGCAGATGTCTGTACAAAGGCCGATAAGCTGGATCTCCAGCTCCTTTGGGTCATAGTTTTCCCGGATATACTCCGGCAGCGCCACCGAACCGAAGGTGGGCTTTTCGATCACCTGGTAAGTGCGCTTATCCAGGGCCGCCTGCACTTTACTGTCCAGCTGCCAACCCTCAGTGCCCCAAATACAATGGGGCACCGGCAGGTGTTTGCCCTCCTGGGTGCTCATATAGTCCTGCCGATGAGTGTCGTAGGTAACAATGATATCGCCGTCAAAGGTCTCGATCTTTTTTGCCACATTGTCAACAATATCCACCGCCTCGGGCGTACCTAAAGCGCCATCTACAAAGTCCTTTTGCATATCCACAACGATCAAAAGCTTTTTCATATTCTTTCTCCTTTGCAACATGTTCTGTTTTCAAAATACCATAATTGTCCAGCATATGCAACCGGTATCGGTAAATTTTAATGTAAAGTATGCTTGACATTCATCCTAAAATATGATACTGTTTAAATGTAAAGCAGACTTTACACAAGGAGGTTGCTATGAACAACAGGATCGAAGAAATCCGCAAGGAGCGGGGCATTCTGCAGGAAGAACTGGCCAGGAAACTGGGCGTCTCCCGGCAGACCATCAGTTCTCTGGAGCGTGGCCGTTACAACCCCTCCATCTTCCTTGCACATAATATTGCCGCTTTTTTCGGCATGACCATTGAGGACATCTTTATTTTTGAGGAGGAACACTATGAAAAATAATCGCAGAATCATTGTCAGTATCCTTTGGGTGCTGCTGGGGCTCGGACTGATCATCGCTGCAAGAATTGCGGAGATTGATGCGTTCTGGAGCGGTATGGGAAGTGCCTTTATAGTGGTTGGAGCCCTGCAAATTTTCCGCTGGATCAAATATGCCCGGGATCCGGAATATCGGGAGCAAACAGATGTCAACGCCAAGGACGAGCGCAACCGCTACCTGGCAGGCAGAGCCTGGGGCTGGGCAGGTTACCTGTTCGTTCTGATCAGCGCATTGTCCTGCATTGTCCTGCGGATCGCCGGTCAGGAGCTTCTCAGCCTGGTGGCAAGTAGCGCAGTTTGCCTGATCCTCATACTGTATTGGGTCAGCTACTTGATCCTGAAGCGGAAATACTAAAGAACACTTCAACTTCACTATGTTATTGCTGTTTCTCAAAAAAATCCCCAAAGTCAAAAGACTTTGGGGATTTTTAATTACTGTGTCACATCCCAGAACGCATCCGGATAGTGCACCTTAAACCACTGGAGGGCCAGGGCTATCTTCACATAATGCACCGCATGGGCCTTAGGGAACAGGTATTTGACCTTGCTCATGGATTGGATGTACCAATCCGGTACGCCGGCCTCCCGCAGGATCCGTGTCAGCTCCACAGACCGCTCCGGGTCAAACCCTCCCTTACGGGTCAAGGTCATTGCATTGAAAGCGGTCTGTCTGTCTACGCCATACTTTCGAAGGGTATGGAACACATCGTCCCGGGTGCTGATCAGCTCCTCCAGGGGATGTTCTTCCAACAGACGCTCTGCGTTATCCGTCCAGCCATTGGTGCTGTGAGCAAAGCCGCTGATCTTCACCAGGTTGTGGAAATTGATCTCCCCCACCCGGGTCAGCAGTTTTCTGCAAAACTCCGTATCAAATTCCGCAAGTCCGTCAGGATCAAAAAAGCGGAGGGCATCACAGTAGTCGATATCCTCCGGACGGGTACCGGTGACGGAAAAGAGCTTTTTCAGCCGATTCAAACCCTTATGCCGCACAATATTCAGCTTCGGCAGTTTGTGCGTCAGTGACCAACCGTCCACATGGGTGGCTTTGCTGATACTGCCCAACGGGGTTTCCAGCGTACGCAAAGGTGTCAGATCTTCCCACTCCATTCCCTCAGGCAACAACATCAGGCCAAAAATTTGCTGCCCGTCGCCATCTTTGATGACGGTGAGTTTCTTCAACAGCCAGGCTCTTTCATCCTCGGTGAGAGTTTTCCCTTCTCTGCGGGTGTATTCCTCCAGATACAGCCTTGCACGCTTTTCGATTATCCCACCGGTGCAACCTGCCAGAGCAACCCGATATTTTCCCAAATGCTCCGCAATCGCCTCTTTGATCCCGGTATGCATCCCGTCGGTGGTGTTGATATCGATGCCCAGATAGGGATTGAGCAAGAATGTCTCGTAGGGAATATCGTGGCCATCCCGGACCAGTTCCGCACCGCAGTGGGGGCAAACTTTTTCCGGAAGATCATAGCCGGAAGCCGACTCTGCAAACTCCACATATCGGCACTTCGGGCAGCAATAATGGGCCGGCAAAGGGTTCGTATCCGTGATATCCATCAGCCAGGCCACCAAAGTCGAGCCGATGCCACCCCGGTAACCGATCGGCTCTCCCTGGTTATGCACCTGGTCTGTGATCCTGTGGATTAGCAGAAAAAGACCGTTCAGGAGGCCCTCATCCAGAGCAGAAAGCTCTTGCTCCAGACGGCTGACTGCCGCCTCCGGAGGATTGTTGCCATATTCCCGGTGCAGTTTCTCATAGCAAAGACGGCGCACCTCCGCCCTATCATCCGGCAGGGAAAAGAACGGATCGTCCCCACTGTGAAGGTTGACATTGGCTGCCTGCTCCGCAATGGCATTCGGAGCGGTGATCACCACCTCCCGGGCGATGTCCTCTCCCAAATAGGCAACTGCCTGCAGCATTTCCTCTGTGGAATACAGGTGGGCAGGATTTTCTTCCTTCTCTCTGCCCAACATCTCATCCAGGTGGGCCTTCAGAGGACCCTCTTCCTCGAAAACATAGTGGCAATTACTCACTGCCACCACCGGGATCTGTTTCTCCCTGGCTGCGGCACAGAATTTCCGCTGCTGCTCCTGATCCCCCGGGCAGGTGGCGGGAATCAAGGCAATGTAGTCATACTGCTCCGCATCTTCCATCCCCGTCCAGGACATTGCTCCTACCAGAAGATTCTCTCTGTTATCCGCAATCACCTGCCGATCCGCAACCCGGCGATCCCCCGCTTTGTGCAAGGAGGAGATCACCCGGTACAGCTCCCGGATGCCATCGCGATTTTTTGCCAGCAGATTCAGTCCATAGAATTTGCCCGCTTTCTCATAATAGACCTGGGCGCCGTAGATCACATTGCAGGCCCAATCCTCCTGTCTTGCCCAGCATTTTTCTATCAACGAAAAGGATTGCACCGAATTCAGGTCCGTAATGGCTACCGCCGGATGTCCCATTGCCGTAGCAACGGCAATGGCATCTCTGGGTTTGATCACGGAACATTCATCGGACATGACTGTGTGAAGGCACAGCTCCACACGTTGTGTTCTTTCTTTATCCATAGTGATCCTCCTACTTCATCAACTTCTCAACTCTTTCTACCGTGGTGTACTGACCGGAATACTGCTCCCGGAAAGTCTGCATTGCATGGGCACGGTCACCGGCCTCCACAAAAGCCACACCGCGAACGCCACCATTCATCACCTTGGGTACATAGACGATCTTCCAAGTCTCCCAAACACCGTAAAAACTCATAATAATATCTCCTTTATATTAAGATTTTTAATAACTTGCGTGGAGCCAGTAGTCGTAGGCCTCCCAGCGGCCCTCCTCACTACGGCAATAGGCGTCATACGCCCGGATAAAAGGTTCTTTTAAGGACGGATCCTCAAACTCCAGGTAACCCTGAGAAACCGGATCACTGTTGGTACTGCGGTAGGAATAATACTGGGGGTACCCGGTGGAACCGGGTTTTTCCATCACCACCACGATATTGGGCGAGGTGATCTGATGGAGAAAGCAACGCTCTTTCGTGTGGGTTTTCAGCATAGGTTTGCCGATAAATTCCTTGAGTTCCATGGTGCTCTCCTTTCTACTGTACCATACAATAATACAACACAAGCTCCTCAGCCAGGCAACAGGCCTCATTGTTCAAGACAATCTTGGGAGCGCCCAGATGCCGGAGTTTTTCGTACCGTCTCGCCCGCTGGATCAAACCGGCAGGGTTACAGCGGTTAAAGGGCAGACGGGTCAGGGCGTGTCCCCGCATCCACTGTCTCTGGCGCTCCAGTAATTCCTTCTCCTTCTCTGTCAGCGGTTCGTCCAGCTCCTCCTTCATGGAGATGTCAAACAACACCTCCGCATCCATACCATGATCGGGATAAGGCAGGATGTAGGTGTTCCAGACCTTGCGCAAATCTTCGGGCATTCCCTCCGTGGATTCCATCCAGCGATCGTGCTCCTCAGCAAGTGCTTCCAGGTCACAGAGCAGGTTTTTGCAACGGACAGCCAGAATTTCAGAGGTTTCTTTATCCCAATCCAAAAGATAGTAGTAATCCGGACCGTCCTCCGGCTCCATGGTCAACTTTCCATTGTCGGTATGGGCAAACATTTGCCGGATCAAATTAACGGGTCGCTCAACCAAACTTTCATTCAATTTCATCTGCAATACCTCCAAAAAAATGTATGAGTTAGGGGGCGGCTGCATCACAGTCGCATCTTACGCAGATATTATAGCAAGGCTTCTGTCCGAAATATTGGACAGAAGGCTTATTCTTTATAGGGCTTTCCAATCCTCCCGGGTCTGCCGATAATAGCGGCCCATCTCCGGTTCATATAATGCAAAAAAGGTGCAGGCCCGAAGGCCTGCCCCCCTTGCTTAGGATTTATTATTTTGCGGTAACCTGAGAGGACTGCTTGAAGGAGCTGGTAGAAGTTCCGTTCTTAGCAATCGCACTGTACTCGTAAGTCACGCCGGACTCAGCAGTGCTATCCACATAGGTCAGATCCGTAATGTCGCTTGCGATGGTCTCCCATTCGCCGCCCACTACTCGACGCTGCAGATCATAGGTAACTGCCTGTGCATTTGCCTTGATAACCACAGTGATGCCGTCTGCCTTTGCGGTGACGCTGGTGATCAGGGTGATGGGCATTCTCAGAATCTCGCCGGATGCGCGAGCGCCGCCCTTGTAAGTATCCTTCATTGCCACAACTCTGTAACGGTACTTTGCGCCGTTTACCAGGCTCTTGTTGTCGTCCAGCTTGCAGCCGTTCTTTGCCATAACGATACCGATCTGAGTCCATGCGGACCACTTGCCGTCGATATAGTCACTACGGATGATCTGATACTTACCTGCTGCGGGGTTGGAATCCCAGGTAACAGTGATAGAACCACTCTTGTTTTCCATGTAGACTGCGTCCACACGGTCCAGTCGAATGATTACCAGGCTATCCTTAAAGGCGCTGACGAATTCGCCGCTCTTTACCTTCACGCAGTAACGGTACAGAGTGCCGTTGGTCACATCGGTATCCAGGTACTCCAGGGTATCGGGAGTGACGGTTGCGTAGGGCAGACCCCAAGAGGTCCAGCTGCCGTCTGCCTTCTGATAGCTACGGTAGATCAGGAATTCTTCTGCTGCAGTGTTCTTTGCCCAAGTCAGCTTGATGCCGGTTGCTTCGTTGGAGCCGCCGGTGGAGGGGATGCCCAGACGCACGATCTCCACATAGTCGGAAGATGCACTCTGCACGGAACCCTTCAGGGCTACGACTCTGTAGCGGTAACGAACACCGTTGGTTCTGCCCATATCCAGATAGCCGGCGGTTGTAACGCTCACTCTGGTCTCGGCACTCCATTCGCCGTTCTTGTACTCGCTGCGGTAGAAGAAGTACTTGTTTGCCTGCTCGTTTGCAGCCCAGTTCAGCTTGATGCCGCCTGCCTTGTTCTCCAGAGTGAGAACAGGTGCTGCCACGTACATTGCGGTGTCTT
>JAZRZW010000096.1:0-5046 GCA_045601585.1 Faecousia sp.
CTTTGCCATTTTGATGGACACGGGCTGGAAGTCATCTAAAAATTCTGTGCAGCAAAAGGGTCTGCCGCAGATGCCCAGGCCGCCGACCATCTTGGCCTTGTCCCGGACGCCGATCTGGCGCAGCTCGATGCGGGTGTGGAACGCGGCGGCCAGATTCTTGACCAGCTCACGGAAATCCACCCGCTCATCGGCGGTGAAGAAGAACAGGATCTTGCTGCCGTCAAAGGAACATTCGGCGCTGACCAGCTGCATATCCAGCTTCTGCTCGTTGATCATGGAAGAACACAGACGGAAAGCGTCCTCTTCCTTTTTCTGGTTGGCGGCGGCGATCTTTTGGTCCTGCTCTGTGGCGTGGCGCAGCACAGGACGCAGGGGGGCAACGATCTCTTTTTCGGAGACGGTATGGTTGCCGGCCGCGCAGCAGCCGTATTCCGGGCCGCGGGCGGTGTCGATGATCACATAATCGCCCTTCTGGCAGGTGTGGCCTGCGGGGTCAAAGAAATAGCATTTCTGACCGGGGCGAAATTGAATATCCACCACTTCGATGGTGTTTTGTTCGTTCATGGGTAACTCCTTATCTATTGCAGAGCGTGGGCCAGATGACCGCAAACTGCGGCCACGGAAACGTTGCTCTTTGTGTACAAAATTGCTTTTTGCAGGGTCTCGATGGCAACCAGCAGCTCCCGGGAGCTGCGGCTCTGGGCAATTTCCCGGGCGTTGGGCGCCAGGGAATCCATACCGGAGCGGCACATCAGGGCACTGTGGAGGATGGTGTACCACTGCTCAAAAATGGCGGCGGCCTGATCCCGCTTCATTTTCTCCATGGAGACCAGCAAAAGGGTCATATTCAGGGCATCCTTTTTCAGGTAGTGCTGGGCAAAGGACAGACTTTGGGGCGCAAAAATGCTCTCGCCCTCTAAAAGGGAGATGGCCTGACCCAGGTAGCCGCCGCTGCGGACGATCGCTGCCCGGATGTCCTGGAGATCGGCGTCGGGAAAGCGCTGAGCCAGCTCTTTTTGCAAAAGAGAATCCCTCAGGCCGGTCATTGCCAGGTGGACACAGCGGCTGCGGATGGTGGGCAGCAGGCTGTCGGGGTTTTCCGTCAGGATCATAAACACGCCGTAGGCGGGGGGCTCTTCCAGCACTTTGAGGAGGGCGTTCTGACCCTCGATGCCCATATCCTGATGGAACATATAGATCTTTTTGGCGCCTTCGTTGGGACGGATGAACATCTCGTCCCGGATCTGACGCACCATTTTTACCGGCAGGTTCTTATGCTCCGGGTCCTGGACCGGGATAAAATCCGGGTGGTTTCCGGAGAGAACTTTACGGCAATGGGGACAAACGCCGCAGGGCTTTTGTTCGCCCACACACAGCAGGGCGGCAGCCAAAAGCCGGGCCAGAGTATGCTTTCCGGAGCCCTGGGGGCCGGAGATCAGGTAGAAATGAGAGCTGCGGCCGCTTTGGATGCTGCGGCTGATATTCTCTTTTAGCCGCTCATTTCCAAGCAGTGCGTCAAAACTCATAGGATACCTCGGGGAATTTGATAATCTTTAGCCGGCTTGCAGATGGGAATTAACCCCACAATGCAGACAGCATGGGGATGATCTGCTTCTTACGGCTCATGATCTTAGGCAGGAAGGCTGCGTTGTCTTTGGGGGTCACATTGAAGGCCTGGCGGATGATATCCGTATCGCCTACATACAGGATCTGGGAGCCTTCCAGCAGCACATCGGTGAGCATCAGGATCATAATGGAGAAGCCCTTTTCCTTTGCGGTCTGCTCCATCAGCTTGAGGAACTCATCCTTGCGCTCCAGCATCTTGGGGCTGTCCACGCAGGTGACCTGGGCCACAGCCAGGTCGTGACCGGCGATGTGGAAGGTCTTATAGTCGGAGAACAGCAGATCCTTTGCGGTTCTGCCCACCAGGGATGCGGAGAAGATATCCCGACCCAGTTCGTCCAGAGAGATATTGGCGATGCGGGCCATACGCTCAGCGGTGCGGATGTCCTTTTCTGTGCAGGTGGGGGACTTGAACATAACCGTGTCGGAGACGATGGCGGCAGCCATCAGGCCGGCCATTTTTGCCGACGGCATCAGGCCCTTGTCCTGGAACATACTTGCAATGATGGTGTTGGTGGAGCCCACCGGTTCATTGCGGACATGGATGGGGTTGGAGGTCTGGATATCTGCCAGACGGTGATGGTCGATGATGGCCACGATCTCTGCTTCTTCCAGGCCGGGAACGGACTGGGAAGCTTCGTTATGGTCCACCAGAACCACCCGCTTGCGGCGGGGACGGATCAAATGATACCGGGTCAGCACGCCGACCACTTTTTCCTGCTCGTCCAGGATGGGGTAGCAATGCTCACGGAAGCGGAGCACCTGCTCTTTTACATCATCCAGCCGATCTTCCAGGTGGAAGCACACCAGATCGTCCTTGCGGCAGATGTTGCCGATGGGGGCGGCCTGGAACAGACGGCGGGCGGCGCGGTATGCGTCGTAGGGCGTATACAGAATGCAGGTTTCCGTGGGGAAGGAGCGGAGCTCCTCATCCAGCTCTGCCTGGCAGAGCACCACGCAGCGGACATTCATTTCCAGGGCTCTGCGGATCATTTCCGGCTGATGGCCGCACAGCACGATAGAGTCCTGCTTGTTGAACAGCAGGTTTTCCTGATCCTGGGGCAGTGCGATCACCACTTCGCCGCCTACGGTGTCGGTGGTCTCACCGGCCTTATTCAGGATCCGGCCTTCCAGAACGCTCACCACATTGAAGAGGGGAACATCCTCCAGGGTGCCGGTGTTGATCAGGTTCATATTGTAGCTTGCCACATTTTCCCGGGACAGCATACCGTAAAGGGTGCCGTCCTCGTCGGCCACGGGCAGTGCGGAGATCTTGGGGTTATCCTGCAGAGCGAACCAGGCGCGGCCCACAGTGACTGCGGGGCTGAGGATGGGAGGAGTATCAAAATCCAGATCCTTGACCTGGGTGTACATATTGTAGATGCGCTGGGGCGGCTGTACGCCGAATCGCTCCAAAATAGCGTGGGTCTCGTCAGAAACATGGCCCAGGCAGGCGGCTTCGTACTCCCGGTCGCCCAAAGCGTTGCGCAGGGCGGCATAGGCCATGGCGGCAACAATGGAGTCGGTATCCGGATTGCGGTGGCCGGTTACGTAAATGGGATCCATAGAAAGACCTCCTAAGAGTGAATTGTTATATACTAATGTATACCTACTCATCATCATTATATCCCCAAAGTGGCAAAATAGCAAGGGAAAATCTTTGGTTGCTTTTTGGGTTTTTCGCGGATATAATAAACTGGATAAGCAATAACTTTTAGGAGGATGAACGCTATGGCATCCAATCGAATCGGAAGAATCAATGAGGAGATCCAGAAGGAGCTGTCCGGCCTGATCCGGAACCTGAAGGATCCCCGGGTGCAGGACACCATGATCTCCATCACCCATGTGGAGACCACCCCCGACCTGCGCTACTGCAAGGTCTATGCAAGCTTTTTGCAGGAGGATAAGGCAAAGGACGCCCTCAAGGGCCTGAAATCTGCCTCCGGCTACCTGCGTCGGGAGCTGGGTCGCACCCTGAACCTGCGCTACACCCCCGAGCTCCAGTGGACCCTGGACGACTCCATCACCTATGGCGCAAAAATGATGCAGCTGATCAATTCTCTGGACAAGGGCAGTGACGAAGATGATGCTTGAGGTCGCTAAGTTCCTGAAGGAACACGATGGTTTTGCTATTTTGACCCACTGCCGTCCCGACGGCGACACCGTGGGTTCTGCTGCTGCCCTTTGCCGGGGTCTGCGGGCGATGGGAAAGCAGGCGTTTGTCCTGGAAAATCCCGAAATTACCCCGAAATATGCCCCTTATCTGGAGGGCCTGACGAAGGCTGCTCTCTCCGGCCGGGAACATCTCATTGCGGTGGATATTGCATCCCCCGGGATGCTGCCGGTGAACGCAAAGGATGCAAAGGTGACCCTGCGGATCGACCATCACGGCAGCGCAACGCCTTTTGCGGAGATCGAGTGGGTGGAGCCGGATACCGCTGCCTGCGGCGAACTGGTGTTCGACCTGCTGTTTGCTTTCGGCGTGGAGCTGGATAAGGAAATGGCCAACGCCATTTACACCGCCGTGTCCACCGACACCGGCTGTTTCCGTTATGCCAACACCCGGAGCCACACCCTGCTGGTGGCGGCGGACTGCACAGCGGTCAGCGACGATATTTTTGCCATCAATCAGAAATTCTTTGACACCAACACCTTAGGCCGGCTGCGGATCCAGGGCTGGATGGTGGAAAATGCCGTTTTTCTCCAGGAGGGCAAGGTGTGCATTTGCGCCATTCCTGCCCAGGTGGAAAAAGATCTGGGCCTGGTGGAAGATGATATGGAAAACATTTCCGGATTCCCCCGGAGCATTGAGGGCGTTTGCCTTGCGGTGACTTTGCGGGAAAAGGGCGGCGTGGTGAAGATGTCCGTCCGGGCAATTCCCGGCTGGGATGCCTCCGAGCTGTGCGAGAAATTCGGCGGCGGCGGCCATAAGGGCGCAGCCGGCGCCAGCATCGAGGCGCCTCTGGAAGAAGCTGTAAAGCAAGTCATTGAGGCAATGAAAACGAAAAATGTCTAAAACCCCGCCCTCTCTGAGGGGGCGATTACCCGCGGGATTAAGAGGTTTTGTATGAACGGAATTGTAATCGTGGATAAGCCCCCGGATTGGACAAGCCAGGATGTGACGGCCCGGCTTCGTCGTGTTTTTAATACCCGGCGGATCGGCCACGGCGGCACTCTGGATCCTATGGCTACCGGCGTGCTGCCGGTGTTTGTAGAAGTCGGATCGTAGCCATGTCGTTCTGTGGGCCAAGGAGTTGATAGCCCCAGTTGTCTTCCTAAGACCGCTTGGCCTCCGACTTGTTTTTAATACCCGGCGGATCGGCCACGGAGGCACTCTGGATCCTATGGCTACCGGCGTGCTGCCGGTGTTTGTAGAAGTCGGATCGTAGCCATGTCGTTCTGTGGGCCAAGGAGTTGATAGCC
>JAZRZW010000097.1:0-37068 GCA_045601585.1 Faecousia sp.
ACTCTACGGGGATTTCAGCGTCAATGGGGGAGGGGAAGGAGGCTGCAACAGCAGTGTCCACAGGCAGCAGCAGGTTGACGCCCTTTTCCTTTGCTTTTGCCATCATTTCCTTGCAGTAGTCCAGCTTTTCGTTGTCTACCAGGCTCTTACCTACGGTGTAGCCCTGGGCAGCCAGGAAGGTGTAAGCCATACCGCCGCCGATGATCAGGGTGTCAACCTTCTCCAGCAGGTTATTGATAACATTGAGCTTATCGGAGACCTTAGCACCGCCAAGGATGGCAACGAAGGGACGCTCGGGGTTAGCCAGAGCCTTACCCATAATGGAAACTTCCTTCTGCACCAGATAACCGGAAACAGCAGGCAGGTAGTCTGCTACGCCGGCAGTGGAGGAGTGAGCGCGGTGTGCGGTACCGAAAGCGTCGTTGACAAAGATGTCAGCCAGATCCGCCAGAGCCTTGGAAAGCTCGGGATCGTTCTTGGTCTCACCCTTGATGTAACGGGTGTTCTCCAGCAGCATCACATCGCCGTCCTTCAGAGCAGCAGCCTTAGCCTTGGAGTCCTCACCGGCAACATCGGATGCCATAATGACTTCCTTGCCCAGCAGCTCGCTGAGTCGGTCAGCCACGATCTTCAGGGAGAGCTCAGGCTTCCACTCACCCTTGGGCTTACCCATATGGGAGCAGAGAATGACCTTAGCACCCTTATTGACCAGGTACTCGATGGTGGGCATTGCAGCAACGATACGCTTGTCGGAAGTGATCTTGCCTTCCTTGGTGGGAACGTTGAAGTCGCAACGGCACAGAACGCGCTTGCCGGCTACCTCAATATCCTCAATGGATTTCTTGTTGTAGTTCATTGTGGTTCCTCCCTATACAAAATTTCATTATTATTTCATTTTTCCGTAGTCCTGCAAGCCGGGAAAATCCAACTGCCGCAGGGCTTCGAATACGGTGATGGCCACCGCATTGGAAAGGTTCAGGCTTCTTGCTTCCATCCGCATCGGCAGGCGGATACAGACTTCTCTGTTCGCTTCCAGAAAATCCTCCGGCAGGCCCTTGGTCTCCTTGCCGAAGAACAGGTAGCACTCATCCTGAAACTTTGCTTCGGTGTAGCTTCTGGGGGCTTTGGTGGAAAGACACCACATCTGCTGCACCTGATTCTTCCCGAAGAAATCTTCCAGGTTCTCGTACTCAAACACCTGCACCAGATGCCAATAGTCAAGACCTGCTCTTTTCACCGCTTTTTCCGACACATCAAAGCCCAAAGGATGGATCAGATGCAACCGGGCGCCGGTGGCTGCGCAAGTCCGGGCGATATTGCCGCAGTTCTGAGGGATCTCCGGCTCTACCAGCACAATGTTTATCAATACGCTCACCTCTGTTTCCCGAAAAGTCCACAGTGCACCTATTGTATGCGAAAAATGGCCTAAAATCAATACTTTTTTCCTACAAAAAAGCAACTTTTCATAGAATCGCCATAAAAACCAAAATTTTAACTGTTTTTTTATTTATTCCTACAAATTTCCACAAAAAAGGAGCCTCTTTCCCATAGGAAAAAGGCTCCAAATCCTTTATTTTATCTTCGTGACCAGGCGTTTTTTGAGAAAAGCACCAAAATGGGGAAGATTTCCAAACGGCCTGCCAGCATATCCACAATCAGAACCGTCTTGGAAAGGGCGCTATAGCTGGAATAGTTTGCCATAGGTCCTACCGCATCCATACCGGGACCGATGTTGTTAAAGCATGCCAACACCGCGGAAATATTGGTCTCCACAGAGAACTTATCCAGGGACACCACCAAAAAGCTGATCACTACAATGATCACATACGCCGCAAGATACGCATTGGTGTTGGTCACCACCTGCTCATCCATAGGGCTGCCGTTATTGCGAATCACCTGCACCTTTTTGGGGTTCAGAGTTTGGCGGATATTGCGCCGCAGGCTCTTAAATGTCAGCAGCACACGGGCAACCTTGATGCCGCCGCCGGTGGAACCGGCACATGCGCCAATGACCATCAGAATCAGCAGGACACCCTTGGAAAATGCCGGCCAGAGATTGAAGTCCACAGAGGAAAAGCCGGTAGTCGTCATAATGGACGATACCTGAAAAGCCGCATGCATAGCAGTTTGCCCCACCGTATCGTAAAGGGCGCTGGTCTTATTATAAATATTGATGCCGATCAGCACTGCGGCAACCGTTGCAATCAGCACATACAGCCGCAGCTCTTCATCTTTGATCACTGCCTTAAACTGCCGCAAAAGCAGCAAATAATAGCAGCTGAAGTTCACGCCGAACAGGAACATAAAGATCGTCGTGACATTGATAATGTACGGCGAGCAGGAGGCGAAGGAATCGTTGTAGGTGCCAAAGCCACCGGTACCGGCGGTGCCGAAAGCAATGCACACCGCATCCAGCACAGGCAGTCTGCCCGCCAACAGGAAGATCACATTGATCACCGTCATTACGATGTAGATCAGATACAGGATCATCGCCGTCTGACGCATTTTCGGCACCAGTTTTCCCACATCGGGACCGGGGCTTTCCGCCCGCAGAAGGTGCATGGTAAAGCCGCCGCCCTTACCGCTGGGAGACACCGCCAGCAGGAATACCAGCACGCCCATGCCGCCGACCCAATGGCTGAAGCTCCGCCAATACAGCAGGCCCCTGGGCAGAGCCTCCACATTTCCCAAAATGGAAGCACCGGTGGTGGTAAATCCGGAGACGGTTTCAAACAGAGCGTCGATAAAACCGGGAATAACGCCGGAGAACACAAAAGGCAAACATCCCACTAAGGACAGCACGATCCAGCCGAAGCCGACGCTCAAAAAGCCTTCCTGAATGCCGAAAAGCCGTTGAGACTTGCCGCAAAGAAAATACAGCAGGCCGCCGGCCACCAGGGCTACAGCCATAGTCTCAGCGAATGCGATGACCACATCATATTCCCCATATCCCAGACTGATGAACAACGCCGGGATCAGAAATACCGCCTCTATGAGCAATATCTGGGCGATAAATCGCCCCATCATCTTATAATTCATACGGGATCCTCAAGCAAAAATATCGTTGATCTGTTGCAGGGCACCCTGGGCGCTGGTCACCACCACGATGGTGTCGCCGGGTTGGAAGGAAGAATCACCGCCGGGGATCTGGGTATCCGTGCCCCGGGTGATGTTCACGATCAGCACATTGGGCCGCAGCTTCATCTGCTTGAGGGGGATACCGCAATTCCGGGTGGTCTCATCTACCAGAAATTCAATAGCTTCGGCCTGACCGTCGGCAATGGAGTGAATGGATACCGCCGCTCCGGTCTGGTTTTCCATCGCGCGGACATACCGGACGATAATATTACAGCAAACTTCTCTGGGGCAGATAGAGCTGCCCAGATTGATCCGGTCGGCAATGGCCTCGTTCTCAGATCGGCTGATCTTGGTGATGACCTGGGGCACACCCTGGCTGGAAGCATACAGGGAGATGATCATATTGCTCTCATCCATGCCGGTCAGGCTCACCAGTGCGTCATAATCGTCCAGGCCCTGCTCTTCCAGGAAATCGTGATCGCTGCAATCACCGCAGATCACCTGAGCCTTAGGCAGCACCTCTGCCAGCTCTCGGCAACGCTTCGGGTCTTTCTCCAGGATCTTGACACCGATCTTGTCCTTCTGGAGCATCTGCGCCAGATAATAGCTCACTCGGCCACCGCCGCAAAGAAGAACTTTGCGTACTTTTCTGGTAATCACGCCCAGATTCTTCAGCATCAGCTCCAGTTCGGAAGTTGGCGCAGTAACGAAGATCCGGTCGCCTGCCTGCAGCACGAAATTGCCGCTGGGGGCCACGGCAGAACCTGCTCGCAGAACCGCACAAACCAGCACTCGGCACTTGACCACATCACTCATCTGGCTCAGGGCCACATTGCAGAGCTTGCTGCCCTCGTCGATACGCAGCTCCACGATCTCTGCTCTGCCCTTTGCAAAAGTATCCCGGCGCAAAAAGCCCGGATACCGCAGCAGCCGCTCAATTTCCGTTGCCGCACGATGCTCAGGATTTACCGTCAAAGACAGCGGGAAGGTCTCCCGCATGGTCATGATCTGTTCGGTATACTCCGGCGTCCGGATACGGGCAATAGTATGTAAGTTGGGATTGATTCCGTGGGCCGTCATACAGCAAAGCAGATTCACTTCATCTGCGCTGGCAGTTGCGATCAAAAGATCTGCATCTTTCACACCGCCCCGCAGCAGCACCTCTCTGGAGGCACAGTTACCGGATACGCCAATGGCATCCAGCTGTTCCACCGCCGCAGTCAGCACCCGCTGATCCCAGTCGATCAGCGTCAGGCTGTGGCCTTCCACCGCCAGTTTCCGGGCCAGGGTCAGGCCTACCTTGCCGCCACCTGCAATAATAATATTCATCCAGATCCCTCCCGGATCAAAAATTTCTACTATTATAACAAAGAATTTCCCGGTTTTCAAGGGGTGCAAATGGGTTGACAAACGGGTGGACAGAGGTATAGAATAACAATATCTGCGCACAAAAGGAGGGAAAACCATGGACGCTGGCAGTAGTGGCAATATACCGGGCCGAAGTAGTATGCGGCGCCCGTGGGGGTGCTGACCTTTTCCCGGTGTTTTGCCTTCATCTTAAAATGAAGGAGGAACGCCTATGGCAGAACGATTTGAAATCGTAGAAAAAGCATTGCATAAAATGCTGGAGGAGAAAAAATACGCCACTTTGCGGGATATTCTCCAAACCATGAATCCTGCGGATATCGCCGCAGTCTTTGAATCCCTGGAGGAGGATCGGATCCCCCTCCTGTTCCGTCTGCTTCCCAAAGAACTGGCAGCGGAAACCTTTGTGGAAATGGATCCCGACCAGCAGGAGCTGCTGATCCGGAGCTTTTCCGATAACGAACTGAAAGAGATCGTGGACGAGCTGTATGTGGACGACGCAGCCGACCTGGTAGAAGAGATGCCCGCCAATGTGGTCAAGCGTATCTTAAGACAGGCCGACCCGGAAATGCGCAAATCCATCAACCAGATCCTCCGCTATCCCGAAAACTCCGCCGGCTCCATTATGACCACGGAATACGTCTCTCTGCGGCCCCAGATGACCGTAGAAGAGGCCATCCTGCGGATCCGCCGTCAGGGCGTGGACAAGGAGACCATCTACACCTGCTATGTCACCGAAGGCCGAAAGCTCCTGGGCCTTGTTACAGTAAAGGACCTGCTCCTTGCAGAGGACGATGAGACCCCGGTAGAAGAAATTATGTTAACCAATCTGATCTCCGTCACCACCCACACCGACCAGGAAGAAGTGGCCCGGATGTTCAGCAAATACGACTTTTTAGCCCTGCCCGTTGTGGATAACGAACACCGTATGGTCGGTATCGTTACCTTCGACGACGCTATGGACGTTATGCAGGAAGAGGCCACCGAGGATATCGAAATGATGGGTGGTATGCTTCCCTCGGAAAAAACCTACCTCAAGAGCAGTGCCTGGGAGCTGTTCAAGAACCGCATTCCCTGGCTGTTGCTTCTGATGGTGTCCGCCACCTTCACCGGTATGATCATCAACGGTTTTGAGAGCGCTTTGGCTGCCCAGGCAGCGCTGATCGCTTTCATCCCCATGCTGATGGGTACCGGCGGTAACTCCGGTTCTCAGTCCTCGGTTACGGTGATCCGTAGCCTGAGCTTGGGAGAGCTGGAATTTTCCGATCTTTTGCGGGTGCTTTGGAAAGAGATTCGCACCGCTGTGCTTTGCGGTGTGGTGCTGGCTGCGGTGTGTTTCCTGAAGATCTGGCTGATCGACAGAATGCTGTTGGGTAACACCGGTATCACCCTGCAGGTAAATGCAGTGGTATGTCTGGCGCTGGCGGTAACGGTGCTGGTGGCAAAGATCATCGGCGGCATCCTGCCGTTGCTGGCAAAAGCAGTGAAATTAGACCCGGCAGTTATGGCAAGTCCCTTCATTACATCCATCGTGGACGCCCTGTCCCTTTTGGTGTACTTCCTCTTTGCACAACTGATTCTACCCATATAAAAAGAAACCCTGCGGTGATGCCGCAGGGGGCTTTTTTATAGATCAGTAGATCGCCGGCCGGGCAGCGTCCAGCACCAATTCGGTGTCGAACATACCGGCAAACCATTGGGCGTATTTCTTCATATTGGGGGCATTGACCAGGATGCGGCCCTGGCGGAAATAGTCGTCATAACTACCTGCCCAAGCCTTGCCGTCATTGCAGAAGCCCACAAAGTAACGGAAACCCGCTTCGTGCAGAATGTCAAATTTCTCACCGCTATAGGCACCGCTCTGGGCCAGATCTGCGCCCTGGGCAAACACAAAGGTGTCCACCTTGCCGACGATGGGCTCCACCTTCTGCTGCCAGTTGGCGATATCCTCCCGGATAACAGAAGCGGTATGGTAGCTGTAATCCTTATTGCTGTAACTGTAGCAGGCCAGAATGTAGCCCTTCTCCTTCAGGGCATCAGCCACCTCTTTGGCAGCCTCTTTGTCTGCGCCGGCGATATCCCGGTAGCCAAACAAGCCCTCGTTGCCGGTCAGGGCAATGGTTGCCCGGGCACCCTTATAGGAAAAACCGGGGTGGGTGGAGATAAACTTCTCCAGGATCGGAACCATATCATAATCGCCACGGACGGTTTTGCCGTCCTGGGTCATCATTTCATTGGTAAGGTTGCCGTCCTCATCCAGAACAAGCTTTGCAGCAAAGCCGGATGCCGTGGCATCGGGCTGGCCGTCCTCATTGGGATCCACCAGGTAATAATTATAGTTCACATTGGTCTGGGTCAGCATAAAGGGCTTTTTGCCCTCGGGAAGCCGGATCTCCTTTGCCTCATAGGTCACAGTGCCGTCCTGGGCGGTCTTGGCCTCCACGATGTCGTGACGATCCACCAGCACATAGCCGTTTTCATAGAGCTGCTGGAGCATTTTCCCAAACTCGTCCACTGTAATAAAATTGCGGTTGATCAGATCGCTGTAGCCGCCGGTGAAAGCTCTGCCGGTATCCACGATCAACAGCTGGAAGGACAAATTGACCACCTTGCCGGGATCATTCCAAACCACCAGGTTTTCCATAGCTGTGCGACAGGTTTCCAGGCGATTGCCCACCTCGGGATACTTGGCAGGATCGCCCTCAAAGGCTTCCAGCACCTTCAACGCGCCGTCATAATCCAGCTGCGCCATCAGCTCGTCAGCCTCCGCTGCCACCTGATGCTGCTCCTTTTCCCAGAGCTGATGCTGGGCCTGCTCTGCCGCTTCCTGACGGGCCAGACGCTTATTGGCCCGGCTCCGTTCCACCGCCAGACTGATGGACCCGATGATAAAGATCAGAATCAGGATCACTGCCGTGGCGGCAATAATCAGAGGAAGCCGATCTTGCTTAAACGCCTCCATTGCGGTGCGTTTTCTGGTTCTTTTTCTGGGTTGCTCCATATTTTCGCACACCCTTTCTCTGTTTTTTCTACATCAATTATACCCGCTGAGCGGTGAAAAAGCAAGTTGCAATCATTTTGAAATTGAGATATAATGGACATATTAAATGCAAGGAGAATTTTCATGGAAAAGATCACCAGCTTTACCATCGACCATATTGCGCTCCGGCCGGGTCTTTATGTCTCCCGGCAGGACAAAATCGGCAGTGAGACGGTCACCACCTTCGACCTGCGCATCACCAGCCCCAACGATGAGCCGGTGATGAACACCGCGGAGATGCACACCATGGAACATCTGGCCGCCACCTATCTGCGAAACGATCCGGTGTGGAAGGACAAGGTCCTCTACTTTGGCCCTATGGGTTGCCGCACCGGTTTTTACCTGCTTTTGGCAGGAGCACTCACCAGCCGGGAGGTGCTAGCACTGGTGCTGGAGACCTTCCGTTTCATCCGGGATTTCCGGGGCGATATTCCCGGCGCCAGCGCCAAAGACTGCGGTAATTACCTGGATATGAACCTGCCTATGGCAAACTATTGGGGTGACCGATATGTCCGCACTCTGGAAACAGCCGGCGACGACCGTTTTGTCTATCCCGCGTAAGGAGGCATTATGAAAAAATTAGGTATCATTGGTGCTATGAGCGTCGAAGTGGAATATCTGAAAGCAAAATTGCAGAACATTTCCTGCAAAACAGTAGCAGGAATGGACTTTTACGAAGGCATCCTGGAAGGTCAGTCCGTTGTGGTAGTGGTCTGCGGTGTGGGTAAGGTCAACGCTGCTTTGTGCACCCAGGCATTATGCGACTGTTTTTCTGTGACGCACATTGTCAACACCGGCATCGCCGGTTCCCTGTGTGCACAGCTGGACATAGGCGACTTTGTGATCAGCCGGGATGCTATGTATCACGACTTTACCTGCCAGGGTCTGAACCCTGCCTATAAAGTGGGGCAGGTGCCGGATCTGCCGGTGCTCTCCTTTCCCGCCGATGAGACGCTCCGGGAACTTGCTTTGCAGGCAGCCGAGGCGGTACATCCCGGCCATAGCCGCATCGGCAGGGTTGCCAGCGGCGACCAATTTGTCAGCGATCCCCACCTGAAGGATGCAATCATCGCCAACACCGGCGCTCTTTGCACCGAAATGGAAGGCGCCGCCATCGCCCACGCAGCCTGGAAAAACGGCATCCCCTTCGTGGTGATCCGGGCTATCTCCGATAAGGCCGACGGCTCCGCCCACATGGACTACCCCACTTTCGAAGCCCTGGCCGCCCAACGCAGTGCCGCCGTCACCGCAATGCTGGCAAAGGAACTTTCCGCCCTGTAAAAGTCCGTATTTTTCACCGAAAATTACCGATATTTTATACTATTCTTTTTTATTGACAGTGCAGCCTTCACCTGCTATAATCTCCACGGACAAAACAAAGATTCGCGGAGGAACACAGATGGGTTTATGGGAACTCATTGTGCTGGCAGTAGGTGTCAGCATGGACGCTTTTGCGGTGTCCGTTTGTAAAGGCCTGGCAATGCCGAAGGCAAAATTGCGTCACGGAATCATCTGCGGCGCCTGGTTTGGCGGTTTTCAGGCTCTGATGCCGCTGATCGGCTTTTTCCTGGGCAGTCTGTTTGCCGGTGCCATCGAAACGTTTGACCATTGGGTGGCTTTTATCCTTTTGGCCATTATCGGCATCAACACTCTGAAGGAAGCCCTAAAATCCGGCTGCTGTGACTGTGAAGACCACACCGACGACCTGGCCTTCAAGACCATGTTCGTTATGGCCATCGCCACCAGCATCGACGCCCTGGCCGTTGGCATCAGCCTGGCTATGGAGCTGCAGCAAAACCAGATCTTCCTGGCCGTGCTGCTTATCGGCGCCACCACCTTCGCTTTCTGCACCGCAGGTGTCAAATTAGGCAACCTGTTCGGCTGCAAATTTGAAAAACCCGCCCAGATCGCCGGCGGCACGATCCTGATCCTTCTGGGTCTGAAGATCCTGCTGGAAGGCCTGGAAATCCTGGTGTTCTGATATGGATGTCCAAAAAAAGCGCAGAGTCCGTCTGTGTATCGTCGCTTTGGCGGCAAACCTGTTATTCATCTGGGGTAATTCCCTGATGCCCGGCCATATCTCCGCGGCCCTGAGCCATTTTGTAGGAAATATGCTCAGCTTTCTCTTCCCCGGCGAGGGTACGCAAGATCCTCACACCGGCGAGGGCATTGTCCGAAAAATCGCCCATGTGCTGGAATTCTGCTCTCTGGGTTTTTTGCTGTGTGCGCTGCTGCACCTGCTGTGCAAACCCACCCTCTTTACCCTGCCCCTGGGCGCATCTGTGGGCGCTCTGGATGAATGCATCCAGCTGCTGATCCCGGAGCGGGGCCCCCACATTCGTGATGTGGGCATTGACACTTTAGGCGTAATTGCCGGTATCGGCATTTTTACCATCGTGCTTGCTATTGGCAAGCATAAATTCCAAACAATTACGGAGGAAACTGAATCATGAAGAAACTGATTGCGATTGCTTTGACCCTGGTCATGGTGCTGGGTCTGTTTGCCGCCTGCTCCGACAGCAAGGAACCCGCACCCGCACCCGCACCCGCACCCGCAGAAAAAACCGGATACACCCCCATCTCCATCCTGGCCGGCGCTATGGCCCAGTACACCAAGGAGGACGCTGTTTTCAACATCAGCCTGGATATGGCCGTCAATATGACTGAGAACCGGGATATGCTCCAGACTATGGTCTGCATCCCCGAGAGCCAGATCGGCAATGTGGTGGCCGCTGCTACCATGATGCACATGAACCCCAACTCCTTCACCGGTGCCGCTCTGGAGCTGGCAGAAGGTGTGGACGCAAACGCCTTTGCCGAGGCTGTGAAAGAAGCCATCAAGAACAACCAGTGGTTCTGCGGCTTCCCCGAGAAGCTGATGGTTGCCACCGTAGGTGAGAACTTTGTTGTGATCGCATTTGGTCTGGACAACGAGGATGCTCCTCTGGTCTCCACCTTCCGGGATAACCTGGCCGCCGCTCACGGCGACGATGTAGTCATTCTGGAAACCGTGGCTCTGGAGTTCACCTGATCTCAACACAATTATGCCGCCTTCTTCGGAAGGCGGCGCTTTTTTATCCTCTCTCCCCCATTTCGACAGTTTTTGCTCCTTTTTTTGTCTATAATCACAAGAACTGTGTGGCGTTTTTGTATACCTTTTTGCCGAAAAAGCTTGCCTTTCTTTTTATATTATAGTATAATGCTATAAGTATTATTATGCCACTTTACGGCCTATGGGTCGTTTCAACGAAAAGGAGCGATTATTATGGACTCTCGTTTTCCCAACAAAATGAACATTCCCTTCTCCCCTCCCGACATTTCTGAGATGGAAGTCCAGGAGGTTGCCGCCGCCCTGCGTTCCGGCTGGATCACCACCGGCCCCCGCACAAAGCAGCTGGAGAAAAACATTGCCGCCTATATTGGCGTCAACAAGTGCGTATGTCTCAACTCCCAGACCGCCTGCGCAGAGATGGCGCTTCGGGTTCTGGGCATCGGCCCCGGGGATGAAGTCATCGTCCCCGCCTATACATACACCGCTTCCGCTTCCGTTGTTG
The DNA here is from genome assembly GCA_045601585.1 of Faecousia sp. Lineage (GTDB taxonomy): Bacteria > Bacillota > Clostridia > Oscillospirales > Oscillospiraceae > Faecousia. The sequence continues at coordinate 11,038 of JAZRZW010000097.1, forward strand.
CCCATGTGGGCGCAAAGCTGGTGCTGATCGACAGCCAGAAGGACAGCCTGGAGATGGACTACGATGCCGTGGAGGCCGCCATCAACGAAAACACCAAGGCCATCATTGCTGTAGACCTGGCAGGTATCCCCTGCGACTACAGCAAGCTCTTCCCCATGGTCCTGCGTAAGAGTAAGATCTTCCGCCCCAATTCCAGTCTGCAAAAAGCCCTGGGTCGTATCGCCATTTTGGCAGACACCGCCCACGCCTTCGGCGCTGAGAGAGAAGATGTCAAAGCCGGCGCCATCGCCGACTTCTCCTCTTTCTCTTTCCACGCAGTCAAGAACCTGACCACCGCAGAAGGCGGCGCCCTGACCTGGAACACCATTATGGGCATCGACGACGAAGCCATTTACAAGCGTCTCCAGCTCCTGAGCCTCCATGGCCAGAGCAAGGACGCTCTGGCAAAGACCCAGCTGGGCGCCTGGGAGTACGATGTGATCGGTACCTGGTATAAGTGTAATATGACCGACATCACCGCCGCCATTGGCCTAAAGCAGCTGGAGCGCTACCCCGGTATGCTGGCCCGGAGAAGAGAGATCATCGAAAAGTATGATGCAGCCCTCAAGCCCCTGGGCGTCAAAGTGCTGGATCACTACACCGCCGATTACAGCTCCTCCGGTCATCTGTACCTGACCCGTATCCCCGGCATCACCGCCGAACAGCGCAATGAGATCATCATCAAGATGGCAGAAGCCGGCGTCGCCTGCAATGTCCACTATAAGCCCCTGCCTATGCACACCGCTTATCAGAACCTGGGCTTCGACATCAAGGACTACCCCAACGCCTATGCCCATTTTGAAAATGAGATCACCCTTCCTCTGCACACCAACCTGACCGACGAGCAGGTGGATTATGTGCTCTATCACTACACCAACATTCTCAAAGCCTACCTGTAAGGAGCGAGTCCTATGTATAAGCACTTTTTCAAGCGCCTCATCGACATTCTGGTCAGTGTGATTGCATTGCCCTTCCTGCTGCCGGTGTTCCTCATTTTCGCGCCCATCATCTACTTCACCGACAAAGGCCCGGTGTTCTACAACGCCCAGCGGGTCGGCAAGGACGGTAAGCTCTTCAAGATGTATAAGTTCCGCAGCATGTATGTCAACGCCCCGGACATCCGGCTGGCAGACGGCTCTACATACAACGGCGAGGATGATCCCCGGGTCACCCCCATCGGCCGCTTCATCCGCAAGACCAGCATCGATGAGCTGCCCCAGATTCTGAACATACTGGTGGGCCATATGAGTCTCATCGGCCCCCGTCCCGATCCCCCCGATTGGCTGGATCGCTATCCCGAGGACATCAAAGTATTCCTCACTGTCCGCCCCGGCATCACCGGCTACAGTCAGGCCTACTTCCGCAACAGCGCCGACGGCGAGGAGAAAATGCAGCACGACGCTTATTACGCCACCCACTGCACTTTCTGGATGGATGTCAAGATCTTCTTTAAGACCATCGCCACTGTGCTGATGGCAGAAAACACCTATAAAGACACCGAGGACGAAGCCGCTGCCACCGAAGAAGCGGCGCAACTGAAAAAATAACCACAAAGGAGGGTACGCAGTATGCCTGCAATCCGGGAATTCGGCAGTGAGTTCGATTGGAATGCCAATAACCCATTCATTCAGCCCGGCAGCCGCCAACTGAATCTGGACAGCGCCGCAAAATTCCGCAGCGGCCGGGACGCTATGAAAGCCGTAGCCGTCTCCGCTGAAGGCCGTCACCGCCGGGTGCTGCTGCCTGCCCTTTGCTGTGAATCTATGGTCTCCCCCTTTACCATGCAGGGTATGGAGCCGGTGTTCTACAAAATGCACCCCGACTACCGGGCAGACGCCCTGGATGTAAAGCACAAGCTCACCGAGGACAGCATTTTGGTCTACGGCTCTTATTTCGGCATCCAACCCTTTGATGAGGAGACCCTTTCCTTCCTGCACCGTCTGTTCCCCCACGCCCTGTTTCTGGAGGACAGAACCCAGGATATCTTAGCCCCCCGCCAGGGCGGCTTTACCCCGGATGTGACCATTGCCAGCATCCGTAAGTGGATCCCCATTCCTGACGGCGGTCTGCTGTGGGGTCGGGTTTGTGCAGAAACCGAAACCGACAACACCTTTGCCCTTCTCCGCAAGGAAGCCATGATGGCAAAGAGCGAATATCTGGAAAACGGCGATCAGACACTGAAAGACCGTTTCCGCCATATGCTGGGAGAAGCTTCCGAAGCCTTGGATGTGAGCAACCGGCCCTATGGTATCTCCCAGGAGTCCGCGGAGCTTCTCAAGGATTTGGATTTTTCCGAAATTTACGCCCGCCGGCAGAAAAACGCAAAAGCACTGCTATCTGCCCTGAAGGCCGACCCGGCTGTGCTCCGGTTCATCACCGACTCCCCGGAAATCAGCACTCTGTATTTCCCTATCCTGGTAAAAGATCAGAGCGCAGTGCAGGGCAAGCTGGCCCAAAAGGGTATCTACTGCCCGGTGATCTGGCCCGTACCGCAGCAAGCCCTGGGTGTCTGTGAGGTGGCAGAATTTACCGCAGAGCATATGCTGGGTGTCCCCTGCGACCAGCGGTACACCCCGGAGGATATGGCCTATATTGGCCGGGAGATTATGAGGATCGTTTATGAGTAAGAAAATTATGATTCTGGGTGCCAGCATTCTGCAGCTGCCCGCCATTGAAAAAGCCAAAGAGCTTGGCTACCGGGTAGTGGCTGTGGACATGAACCCCGAAGCCATCGGCTTCCAAACCCCCGATATTGATACAGAAGTCATCAGTACCATCGACATTCCTGCAGTGCTGGAAGCTGCCCGCAAGCACCAAATCGACGGCGTAATGACCCTGGCCAGCGATATGCCTATGCGCACCGTGGCTGTGGTTGCCCGGGAATTGGGTCTTGTTGGCGTGTCTGAGGACACCGCCCTGAAAGCTACCGACAAGGCCGTGATGCGCCAGTGCCTGAAAGAGGCCGGCGTTCCCGTGCCTGCATTTTATAAAGTCGCAAACGAAGCGCAATATCAGGCTGCTGCCGCTTCTTTCCGGGTTCCCTTCGTGGTAAAACCTGCGGACAATTCCGGCAGCCGTGGCATCGTCCTGGTGGATGACCCCACCGACCGGGATGCCGTAACCAATGCATACGCATACAGCCGCCAGCACAGCCGCAACGGCAATGTGGTGGTGGAAGAATATATGCGCGGCCCGGAGGTCAGCGTGGAGACCCTGAGCGCCAACGGCGTTTGCCATGTGATCCAGATCACTGACAAGCTCACCACCGGCGCCCCCCACTTTGTTGAGATGGGTCACTCCCAGCCTACCCAACTACCCGATGACATCGCACAAAAGACCCGTCAGGTGGTCATCGCTGCCAACCGTGCCGTGGGCATCCAAAACGGCCCCTCTCACACCGAGGTCATCGTCACCGCCGAAGGCCCCAAGATCGTGGAGATTGGCGCCCGTCTGGGCGGCGACTGCATCACTACCCATCTGGTGCCTCTGTCCACCGGTGTGAACATGGTGGAGTGCTGCATCCGCATCGCTCTGGGTGAGGCCCCGGATCTGACCCAGAAGTTCCAAAAGGGCAGCGCCATCCGTTATTTCCGGCAGACCCCCGGTCGGGTTGCCGCCATCTCCGGCGCGGAAGCCGCCGCTGCTATGGAAGGCATCCGCCAGGTCAGCATTGTCCACGGTGTAGGCGAAACCGTGGGCGAGATTAACAGCAGCGCCGCCCGTATGGGCTTTGTGGTTGCCCAGAGCACCGGCGCAAAAGAAGCCGTGGCCCTTTGTGAAAAGGCCTTAGAAAACATCAAAATTGTAATAGAGTGAGGAAAACGCCGTGAAGATTGTCATTGCAACGCCAATTCTATATGCCCCCAACAGCCCCTTTAACCACCTGATAAAGGATATTTTGCAGGGTCTGCTGGATGCCGGTCATGAAGTGACCCGGATCGTTGCCACCGATGATCTTCAGGACACCTCCTATAAAATGGGGATCGATGGCATCACCTACATCCCCATTGTGCGCAAAAAAGCAGAGCACAGCAATATCATCAAGCGCTACATTTCCGACACCCTGACCAACATGAAGATGGCACGGCTCATTAAAAAGGCCGGTGCAGACATCCTTTTTGAGGATGTGTCCTACTCCTCCTGCTGGAGCATTTGGGCAGCCAAGCGGAAAAAGATGCGAATCGTTTCTATGTTCCAGGATGTTTGGCCGGACAATGCAGTGCAAAGCGGTCTGATCGGCCAGGACTCTCTGGTCTATAAATTCTTCTCCTCCTGGCAGAAGCCGGTCTATAAACATTCCCACCGCTTCATCTGTATCTCCGACGATATGAAAGCCTTTGTGGCTTCCAAAGGTGCTGACCCCGATCAGATCTCCGTGATCTACAACTGGGGCTACACCGACGACACTGTGAGCATTCCCTGGGAAGAAAACGAATTTGCAAAGAAATACGATCTCTCTCCGGATGTGTTCTATCCCATCTATGCCGGCAACATCGGCAGGATGCAGAATGTGGAGCTGATCCTCAACGCCGCAAGTTTGCTCAAAGAGAAAAAGAACATTCAGTTCCTGGTGATCGGCGAAGGCGCAAGACTGGATGCTATCCGGGATATGGCGAAGGAACTCAAACTTTCCAACACCACCTTCCTGCCCTTCCAGCCCTCCGAGCTGGCACCCCATATCTACAGTGCCGCCGGTGCCAACCTGATCCCCCTGGTGCCTGACGGTGTCAAAACAGCCCTGCCCAGCAAAACCGGCGTATGTCTGTCCTGCGGTCAGCCGATCGTATTTTGTTTCGGCAACGACTGCCATTTTTCCAGAATTGCCCGGGAATATCACGCCGGCATCTGCGTCAGCGCAGAGGATCCGGCCGAATTGGCAAAGGCCATCGAGGATTTGGCGCAAAATCCCCATCCGGAAAAGCAGTACGGCCTTTTCCTGGACCGCTTTGTAAAAGCAAACAATGTCAACGCTTATGTAGGAGCCATCACCCAATGAAAGTTCTCTTTATCAACACCGTCTGCGGAAAAGGCAGTACCGGCCGAATCGCAAGCCAGATCGGCGCTGCGGTAGAAAACTCCGGCGGATCTTATATGGTTGCCTATGGCCGCGGTGTTGACGGCGACCCCGGGCACAGCTACCCCATCGGCGGAAAGCTGCACACCTATACCCACGCCCTTTTGTCCCGCATCACGGACAAAGCCGGCTTTTACTCCAAATCCGCCACCAAAAAACTGGTGAAATTCATTCGGGAGTATGCCCCGGATGTGATCCACCTCCACAATCTCCACGGCTATTACCTGAATATCGAGATCCTTTTCGATTATCTCAAAACGGAATATACCGGCAAAGTAGTCTGGACTCTCCACGACTGCTGGGCCTTTACCGGACACTGCGTCCACTACACCTGCGCCGGCTGCCACCGCTGGAAGACCGGCTGTCACACCTGCCCGGAAAAGGGCGAATACCCCGCCTCCATGCTGGCAGACCGCTCCAAAAAGAACTATGCAGACAAAAAGCGGATCTTCACCGGCGTGCCCAACATGACCGTTGTCACCGTTTCCCACTGGCTGAAAAGCCAGGCAGAGCAGTCTTTCCTGGGTTGCTATCCGGTGGAATGTGTGTATAACGGCATCGACTACGACCGTTTTCGCCCCATCCCCGGCAACGACCGGGAACGGCTGGGCATCGGTAACCACAAGATGATCCTCTCCGTCTCTGACGGCTGGAATGACCGCAAGGGCTATGGCCGGCTGATGGAGCTGGCGCAAAAAGCACCGGAGGATTGGCGCTTTGTGATCGTGGGTCTGGAGCAGAACCAGATCTCCAACCTCTCCAAAAACTGTATCGGTATGGAACGCACCTGGGATCAGGAAGAGCTGATCCGGCTCTACACCGCCGCCGATGTGTTCTACAATCCCTCCATCGAGGAGACCTTCGGTCTGGTCACCGCTGAGGCTTTGGCTTGCGGCACCCCCGCTGTGGTAATGAACTCCACTGCCTGCCCCGAACCCCTTATGGGCTGCGGCATCGTTCTGCAGACCTATGACCCTGAAGAAGGGCTGGCCGCCATCGAATCGTTGCTCTCCCAGCCCAAACCTGCTCCTCAGCAGAATTTTCCCGGCCAGGCCATGACCGCCGGTTACTTATCGATTTTTAACGCTTAACAGGAGAACCCCTTATGCTTCAAGAACAACAAAAGGTCTTTGGCGAGAAAATATATCCCTGGATCCTTGTGCTGCTGCCGGTGCTGGCCCAGTACAAAGTCGGTCCTCTGGATATGGATGTTATCGTTATGGGTCTGTTCTTTGTGCTGGCATTCTGGCAGAAAAGAATCATTCGGCTCACCCCGATCAACAGAGTCATCACCATTATTCTGGCCTACATTGTACTGATCACTGCGGCAAACATTGCCGTGGGTGAAAAATTCTCTCCCACATCGGACATTGTCCTGCGCGCGGGACGGTATTGTCTCTATCTGGTGATCGTTTTCTTTATGGGCAACGAAAGCCTTAGCTACGACAGACTGATGAAGGCATACCGCATCATCGCCTATGCCGCCACCATCTACATTCTGATCCAGGCGGTGTTCTACTACGGTGCCGGCATCACCCTTCCCAACCGCATCGGCGGCAGCTCCGGTTCTTCAGAACATGAAGTGGGCAGATTGCGCTCCTTCTATTCTGAGCCCTCCGTCATGGGCTATTCCTTGGTGCCCTTTGTGGTTTGCAATCTGTTCGGAAAGACTTCTGCCGACAAAAAAGCCTCTGCCGATGCTATTTTTGTCTCCGCCGGCATCATCATCTCCACCTCCGGCCAGGGCATTCTGGCACTGGGCGTTGCCTGGGTCTGCTGGTGCATTCTTCGGATGATCCGCGGTGAATTCAAAACAAAGGACCTTCTGCTGATCATCGGCATCGGCGCCGTAGTTGTCATTTTGCTAAAAACCGGTATTCTGGGCTTTGCTCTGGACCGTGCAAGTGACACCAAGGAAGGCGGCGCCATCGACGCCCGAATGTCCGGCTATGAAGCATTGCGGGTGCTGAACCCCCTGCAGCTCCTGGTCGGCACCGGCTTTGGCAACTACATCGTGGCCAACTTGTACGGCCTGGATGTGGTCTACGAATTCGTCAACTACTCCTCCGCCGCAGAATTTGTGTTTACCCTGGGCATCCTGGGTTCCTTCCTTTGGCTTGTATTTTTCTCCCGTCTGGCATGGCGGGGAAATGCCTGCACCCGGGTGCTGCTGCTCACAATGGGCGTGCTTTGCTGGTCCGGCTGTCCTATGTCCGGTCTGTTCTTCCCCATCTGGCTGTCTCTAATGTGCCTCCAGCTCCCCGACGGACAGTTTGCCCGTAAGAGAGTCTCTATTCCCGAAAACACCGAAAGGGGTCCTTCCATTGAGTAAGCAATCTTCCAATTCCATATCCTCTTCCATGATCTGGAATTTGCTCGAGCGGTTAGGCACACAGGGCGCACAGCTGATCGTGTCCATCATTCTGGCGCGAATCCTGATGCCGGAAGCCTACGGCATCCTGGCGCTGATCACCGTGTTTGTCAACCTGGCAACGGTGGTGGTGGAAACCGGCTTTGGTTCCTCCGTCATTCAAAAAAAGGACATCACCCCCCGGGAGGTCAGCATAATCTTCACCTTGAACCTGACTGTGGCAGTCGTCCTTTGCGGTATTCTGTGGGCAGTTGCTCCCCTGATTGCCGACTTCTACTCCAACTATGACCGGGCCCTTCTGATCCGTGTGATCCGGATCTATTCCCTGATCCTGCCGGTGGGCAGCGTCACCAGTATCCAGAGCGCTGTGATCTACCGGAATATGGAGTTCAAAAAGTTCTTCCTGGTAAACATCATCGTTACCATTCTTTCCAGCGTCATCGGCATTGTCATGGCTTTGCTGGACTTCGGCGTCTGGGCGCTGGTGGCTCAGCAGCTGTCTGCGAAGGCCATCCTGCTTATTTGCCTGCTGTTTGCGGTGAAATGGAAGCCCAAACTCAACTTCCGTTTCCGTCAATCCGGCTCTATGTTCCGTTTCGGCAGCAACATCCTGCTGAACCGGTTACTGAATATGCTGTACCATCAAATCAGCTCCCTGGTCATTGGCAAGACCTACGCCCCCGACACCCTGGCTTATTACACCAAAGGCAACACCTCCCCCTCTATTGTTGCCACCAATACGGACTACGCTCTGCAGAAAGTCATGTTCTCCGCCTACTCCAAGCACCAGGATGACCTGGGAAAGGTTCGGGAACTGATGCGAAAGACGATCCGTCTGAGCACATTTGTTCTGTCTCCCCTGATGTTCGGTATGCTGTCCTGCTCCGAAAACTTCATCCGGGTGGTCCTGACCGACAAATGGCTGCCGGCCCAGATCTATATGCAGATTTTCTGTCTGTCCTTCTTCTTGCAGCCCATCGGCACCACCGCTGCCCAGGCCCTCAACGGCATCGGACGCAGCGACCTGACCCTGAAAATCGGCCTGTTCACAAAGCTCACCGGCATCGGTCTGGTTTTGTGTGCAATTCCCCTGGGTGTTAAATACATCGCATTAGCTGTGTTGGCAACCTCCGTGATCTCCGCCACAGCTTACCTGATATTCAACCGAAAGATTTTCGACTATCGTATCGGCCAGCAATTCAAGGACCTTGCGGAAAATGTTCTGCCTGCCCTTACCATGGCATTGGTCTGTTTCAGTGTTGGATACCTTTGTAGCAGCTTCTCCCCCATCGCTGTTTTGGGTCTGCAGGTTCTGGCAGGCATTGCCTGGTATCTGTGCTGCGCCATCATCTTCCGGAATAAGAATCTGAATTATTTGTTAACCAAGCTCAAGTCCCTGAAAAAATGATTATTATAAGGAGTCTGCTATGAAACCCTATCTTGTAGATGTGCCTGTGGCCATTCAGGCCTTTGTGCGTCCTCAAATGTTAGCTGAGCAATGGAAAGTAATTAAAGAAGCTCGTCCCAGCATTCTCTTCGTCCGTTCTGACGGCCCCAGAAAAGACGTTCCTACCGACGCAGAATTGATCCGTCAAAGCCGCGCCATCACAGAGGACATTGATTGGGAATGTACCGTCTACCGTATGTACGAGGACAACAACCTGGGTATGCACGGCGGTATGCGCAAGCGCGGTGATTTTATCTGGAGCAAGGTAGATCGCTGTATTTTCCTGGAGGATGATCAAATCCCCTCCGTCAGCTTTTTCCGCTTCTGCGCAGAGCTCCTGGAAAAATATAAAGACGATTATCGCATTGAAAAGATCACCGGTGTGAATCTCTGTGGCCAGTGGCCGGACACTCCTGACGATTATTTCTTCGCCAGAGTGCCTTCTTCCTCCGGTGCCGCCATCTGGCGTCGTTCCTTTGCCACAAGAGACACACAAATGAACTATGGCAAGAACCCCTATGTGATGGCCCACATTAAAAAAGATCTCCCCTGGTACCTAAAAAAGCAATTTGTTTCCTTTGCCGAAACCGGCACCTATGCCAACCACGGCCCCGGCGGCGAGTTTTATACCCGCCAGGCAGAGTACCTGCAAAATAAGCTGGTGATCGTGCCGAAGTATAATATGATCGCCAACAACGGCGTGGGCGCAGGCTCTACCCATACCGGCAAGAGCATGGCCGCTATGCCGAAGGCCTTGCAAAAGCAGTACGGCATGGAGACCTACGAGTTTACATTCCCCCTCAAGCACCCCGACTATGTATTCCCGGACACTAAATTCGAAAGAGAACGGGAAAAACAGCTGGGCGTGGCAAGCCGTTGGCAGCAGTTCTGGCGCAATGCAGAGCGCACCTTCCGTCTGATCTTTACCGGCGAAGGCAATAAGCTGGTCAAAGGCATCAATAAGCGGCTTCACAAACAAACTGATAAATAATCCAAAGAAAGAAGGATCTTACATATGAAAGCTTTAGTCCTTGCCGGCGGTTTTCCCCAGATCGAGTTGCTCAAGCAGCTACGCGCCCGTGGCATCGAAACCGTTCTGGCCGATTACTACGAAAACCCCGTAGCCAAGCCCTACGCAGATAAGTTCTATCGGGAATCCACCTTGGACATCGCAGCCATCACCCGTGTCGCCCGGGAAGAGAACGTTGATTTTCTCATCACCTGCTGTACAGACCAGGCCCTGCTGACTGTGGCAAAGGTCTCCGAGGACCTGGGTCTGCCCTGCTACATCGACCACCAGACCGGCCTGAATGTTACGAACAAGCAGTATATGAAGAAGGTGTTCAATGCCTTCGACATCCCCACCGCCAAGCATGTGATCATGGCTGCCTATAATGAAGAGCAGCTCCAGGGCCTCCAGTTTCCCCTGATCGTCAAGCCTGTGGACTGCAACAGCTCCAAGGGTGTAAAGCGTTGCGAGAACCACGCAGAACTGAAAACCGCTGTGCAAACCGCTATCCGCTACAGCCGCACCGACACTGCCATCGTGGAAGAGTTCATCGACGGTGAAGAGCTCAGCGCCGATGTGTATGTGCAAGACGGTGTAGCCCACCTGCTCAGCGTCTCCTCTCTGGACAAGATCGCCAACAACGATAAGTTTGTGATCTTCCGTGGCCGCTACTCCTCCGAGGTGGTAGAGAAAGTCCACGATCTGGTCCAGGGCATTGCCCAGAAGATTGCCGACGCCTTCGGCCTGCGCAACTCCCCCATGCTGATCCAGATGATCACCGACGGCAAGCGTGCCGCTGTGCTGGAGTTCAGCGCCAGAACCGGCGGCGGTGTAAAGTTTATGCTCATCAAGAAAGCCTCCGGCTTCGATGTGATCTCCGCAGTGATCGACCTGACCCTGGGTAACCACCCCCGTGTGGACAAGGTCACTCCGGAAAACAAGTTCATTGCCAACGAGTTCATCTACTGCAACCCCGGCATCTTCGATCACCTGGAGAATTTCGAGGAATTAAAGGAACAAGGCGTAATCTCTGAGTACTGCCTCTTCAAGTGGAAGGGCGCGGAGTTCGATACCATCGAAAACAGCGGCGACCGGGTAGGCGGTTTCACCGTCCAGGCCGACACCATGGAGGAGCTTCGTGCCAAGCACGCTGCCGCAGTCGCCGGTCTCCGGGTGCTGGATATCCACGGCAACGATATGATGCGCAGAGATCTGCTCACAGACTTTTAATATTATTAACATTAAATATAAACATAAAGGAGCTAGGAAAATGACCAATTATGATAAGCTTTTAGACATGATGCGCCAAGCAGGCATGGATTACAAGTGGGCCCGGATGTTTGTGAAGAAGCTGGGCGATGACGAGAAGGCTTTCCCCGCCGACGATGCCACCAAGCAGTGGGCTCTGTCCCGTGGCTTCTACCCCGGCCGCGTAGAGCTGTACGGCCTGACCGAGGACAACTACCGCAACTATCTGCCGGACTACCCCTACTTTATGATCCACCCCATCAATCACCATTTCAAGATGTGGGTCAACGATAAGCTGACTCTGAAGTATGTCCTCAACAGCAACGGCTGTGCAGACACTATGCCGGAGTACTACCTGTATGTGGAAAACAACGGCAACTACACTTATCTGATGGATGCCCCTGCCTCCATCCCCAAGGACAAAGACTTTATCTTCAATCTTTTGAAGGAAAAGGGCACCCTGGCTGTGAAGCCCAACTCCGGCACCTCCGGCGGCGTCGGATTTATGAAGCTGGAATACCGTGACGGCGAGATCTTCTCCAACAACCGTCCTATGGCACGGAGCGAATTTGACGATGTGGTTTCCAATCTGAAGAATCACATTGTAACCGAGTATGCTTATCAGCACGCAGAGCTGGCCAGAATCTGGCCCTCCAGCGAATGCACCCTGCGTGTGATTATGGTCAAGCTCCCCTATGTATCTCCCTATCAGCCCTCCGGCTGGCAGTGCGTAGTGTCCTACGCCCGCTTCGGCACCTGCATTTCCGGCGGCGCCAGCAACCTGTCCTCCGGCGGTATTGGCATTGGCTTTGATTTCCAGACCGGCCAGTTCCGTGACTTTGGCATCCGCTACCGCCGCTTCTGCCCCGACGGCCAGTGGCAGTGCACCGAGCACCCCGATACCCATGTGGTCTGGAAGGACACTGCCCTTCCCAACTGGAACTTTGTCCGCAATAAGATCCTGCAGGTCTGCGACCATATTGGTTCTCTGGACTACCTGGGCTTCGACGTCATCATCACTCCCAACGGCATGAAGCTGTGTGAGATCAACACCCACCCCGCCGCAGACTACGAGCAGGTTATGTGCCCTCCCATCCTTTCCAACGACAAGGCAAAGGCCTTCTACGACAGCCACGGTCTTTCCGATGTTTGCACTGAGGATTTCTGGAAAATGTATGCCCAGTGTCAGGAATAATGACCCTGCATAAAAAGAGGTAATGATATGATCAATGTAACCCAATCCTCTATGCCCTCTTTTGAGGAGTACTGCGAGGAGATCAGAGAACTGTGGGACACCAAATGGCTCACCAATATGGGCGCAAAGCATAGAGCTCTGCAGGCCAAGCTGGAGGAGTACCTGGGTACTCCCCATGTCGCACTGTACACCAACGGCCACCTGGCTTTGGAGAATGTGATCGCCGCAATGAACCTGCCCCAGGGCGGTGAGGTGATCACCACCCCGTTTACCTTCGTCTCCACCACCCACGCCATCGTCCGCAACGGTCTGATTCCCGTATTCTGCGATATCAACGATGTGGACTATACCATGGATGTGGAAAAGCTGGAAAGCCTGATCACCGAAAAGACCGTGGCCATCGTGCCGGTGCATGTGTACGGCAATCTGTGTGACGTGGAGGCTATTGAGGCCATCGCCAAAAAGCATAACCTGAAGGTGATCTACGATGCCGCCCACGCCTTTGGCGTGAAGAAAAACGGCATCAGCGCTGCCAATTTCGGCGACGCTTCCATGTTCAGCTTCCACGCCACCAAAGTCTATAACACCGTAGAAGGCGGCGCCGTCTGCTTCGGCAACGACGACCTGGTGCAGCTGCTCAACGACCTGAAGAACTTTGGTATCCGGGGCCAGGAAAGCATCGCCTATATCGGCAGCAACGCCAAAATGAGCGAATTCCAGGCCGCTATGGGCATCTGCAACCTGCGTCATGTCGGCGAGGAAATCGCCAAGCGCAAGGCTGTCGTGGAGCGCTACCGTCAGAATCTCGCCGGTGTGCCCGGCATCCGTTTGTGCCCCGAGCAGGCAGGTGTGGAGTCCAACTACGCCTACTTCCCCGTGGTATTCGACGGCTATAAGTACACCCGGGATGAAATCTTTGAGAATCTGAAAACCATCGACATTCTGGCCAGAAAGTATTTCTACCCCCTGACCAACGACATCGAATGCTATGCAGACCTGCCCACCGCCGGTGCTGAAAAGACCCCCGTGGCTAACCACATCGCCAACCGGGTGCTGACCCTGCCTCTGTATGCAAATCTGGCACTGGAGGATGTGGATCGGATCTGTAACGCCATCTTGAAGTAACCATTATCGCTTTTCGGAGAGTGAACTATGAAAACTGCCATTATCACCCTGGCTTTGTCCGATAACTACGGTGCTGCTCTGCAGACCTGCGGTCTTGCCCATGCCATAAAGACTTTGGGCCACGACGCCCAGGTGTACCGCTACCAGAACTGGTCCCGGATCACCTACGGTATGAGCGCGCTGTCCCGTATCAAATATGAAGGCTTCCGCCTTTCCAAGGCCATTCTGACCCAGGGTGTCCGCCAAAAGCGTTTCGACGCTTTCCGGGAGAATTTTATCCCCTTCACACAAAAGGCCTACGGCAATAATGACGAACTCCGGGCAGACCCCGGCGAGTTTGATGTTTACATCTCCGGCAGCGATCAGATCTGGAATCCCAAGCTGTTTGTATTCGATTACAGCTATTTTCTGGACTTTGTGCCGGAAGGCAAAAAGAAGATCTCTTTTGCCTCCAGCTTCGGCAAAGCCGGTTTTGAAGAGGACTATAAGGAAAAGTGCGGCAAACTCCTGAGCGAGTTTTCCCACATTTCCGTCCGGGAAAAAAGTGGCGAAGCCATTGTCCGCGACCTGTGCGGCAGAACCGCCACCACCTGCGTAGACCCCACCCTGCTGCTGACCCGGCAGGACTGGGCGCCTATGATGGCCGGTGCCTCTGAAAAAGCCAAAAATTTCAACGGCATTCTTTGCTACTTCATGCCCGGTGACACGCTGGTCACCAATGCCATTGAATCTCTGGCCCAACAGCTTCACGAAAAAACCGGCCTGCCGATCATGCACCTTGGCATTAAGGAGCATACGGTGTTTTCCTATAAGCGGGGCGAAACCGACATCAAGGCCGGCCCTGCCGATTTCCTGGCTTACTTTGCCAGTGCCCGGTATGTAGTTACCAACTCCTTCCACGGCACTGCCTTTAGTATGAATTTCGGCAAAGAATGCTACATCCCCATTAACGACACCCTTCCCAAGGGCAAGGCGCTCCACGAGCGCATCACCTCCCTGCTGACCCAGGTGGGCGCAACGGAGCGGATGCTGCCCGCCAGCAACCCGGTTTTGCCCGATGATATCCATACAGATTGGGACAATGTTGCCGCCAATCTCTCCCGTATGCGTCAGGACTCTATGGAGTACCTGAAACACGCTTTGGAGGAATAAATATGACCATTACAACCCCCGAAAAATGCGTAGGCTGCGGCGCCTGTCAGCAGATTTGCCCCAAGGGTGCCATCACCATGGCCCCCGATGCCGAGGGTTTTCTCCACCCCGGTATCGACAGCGAAAAATGTGTGGAATGCGGACTTTGTAAAAAGGTCTGCCCCGCATTATCCCCCGACCTGCTGGTTGGGACAAAAAAAGCCTACGCCCTGAAGCACAACGAGGAAGCTACCCGCAAGCGCTGTACCTCCGGCGGTGCCTTCATTGCCATCAGCGACGCTGTTCTTTCCAACGGCGGCGTTGTCTATGGCGTTATTTACGACGAAAATTTCCGCGCAATCCACGCCCGGGCCGAAAGTCCCCGGGAGCGGGATCCTATGTGCGGCTCCAAATATGTCCAGAGTGACCCAGGCGACACCTTCCGCCAGGTTGCCCAAGATCTGAAGGACGGCAAGACCGTGCTGTTCTCCGGCACCTCCTGCCAGATCGACGGTCTGGGCCACTATCTCCGGGCAAAGAATGTGGACGCAACCAACCTCACCACCGTGGGTCTGGTTTGTCACGGCGTTCCCAGCCCCAAGCTTTTCCGGGATCATATTGAAAATATCCGCAACAAGCGGGGTAAGATGATTGCAAATTACGAAAACAGAGCGAAGGTTCGCGGCTGGCACGAGCATAACGAGTGTATCACCTATGCCGGCGGCAAAAAGGAGTTCTACACTAAGCTCTCCCAGAATCACAAAGACCTCTTCTACGGTCACTACATCATCCGTCCCTCCTGCTCTGCCTGCGCCTATGCCCCGGACCCCAGCGCTGCAGACATTACCATCGCAGACTTTTGGGGCGTGCAGTATGTGATGCCCCAGATTGACGACAACCGGGGCGTTTCCCTGGTGCTGACCAACAGTGAAAAAGGCGACGCACTGGTCACATCACTGGAAAATGTTACTTTGTGGGATGTGGATCGTGACACTGCCATGAGTCACAATCACACCAAGCCCTGCAAGCCCAACCCTCGCAGAAGCGAGTTCTGGGCAGATTATCAAGCCCACGGCTACAATTTCGTCTGCGCCAAATACGCCAACGACAGCTTCACCGGCCGGATCCGCTACGGCGGCAAAAAACGCCTCCGTGCCCTGCTGGTGAAATTAAAACTGAAACCTATGTAAAAAAGGGAGACCCATCTATGAAAGTTGCGGTTATCACACTCCATAGAGTTACCAATTTTGGTTCCTTGTTGCAGACCTATGCGACCCAGAAAAGTCTGGAGCAGTTGGGCTGCCAGGTGGAAACCATCGATTTTGTGCCGGAAGGACTGACCTTCTTCCGCTCTGTCTGGCCGAAAGGTCACTCCACCGTCAAGCGGTTAATAAAGCTTCTGCCCCTGACTGCCGTCAATATGATCCAGTTTTCCATGTCAGATCGCTTCCTGAGAAAACATATCCATCTGACCAAAAAGCGTTATGGCTCTTTTGCAGAGCTGGTAAAGGATTGCCCTCAGGCCGATGTGTACCTCAGCGGCAGCGACCAGGTCTGGAACACCCAGAACAGCAATCCTCCCGCAGACCTGGGTGCCTACTATCTGGCCTTTGCCGGTGACAGCAAAAAGGTCGCATATGCCGGCAGCTTCGGTAAAGACGACTTCTCCCAAGAGGAAAAGGCCACCGTCACCGCCTGGCTCAAGGACTACAGTGCCCTGTCCGTGCGAGAGGACACCGCCCTGGACACTCTCCACGATTTCGGTCTGGACGGCGTACATGTGGTGGACCCCACCCTGCTGCTGACCGCCCAGCAATGGCGCTCATTCTGCTCTGAGAAAAAGCCGGAGCCCGGCTATGTCTTTATTTACAACCTCAACCGCAACAAGGTCCTGGAGCAGGCCGCCGTTGCCCTTGCTGAGAAGAAGGGTCTGCGGATAGTGAACTTTGCCGACACCCTGGAATTTGTCAAAGGTGCTAAAAATCTCTTCGGCAACACTCCTATGGACTTTATCAACTATATTTCCAACGCGGACTATGTGCTGACCGACTCCTTCCACGGCACCGCATTTTCCCTGAATTTCTCCCGTCAGGTACTGTCCGTGCCCGCACCTAAGTATAACTGCCGTCTGGAAAGCATCCTGCGGATGACCGGCTGTGAAAACCGGATGTTCACTTCCGTGGAAGAAGCCCTGGAAAAGGCAGAAACTCCCATCGACTACACCGTTGTGGCTCCCAAGCTGGAGGCTGCGCGCAATGCCTCCGCGGAGTATTTGAAGGAGGCGTTGGCTTGTCAGTAAAAACCATTGAAAGCGTGGGTGCCAACTGCTGCGGCTGTCGCAGCTGCGAATTGGTCTGCCCGGCAAATGCAATCCAATTCTGTGAGGATCAGGAGGGTTTTTACTACCCTAAAATCACAGACGCTTGCATTTCCTGCGGCAAATGCCTGAAGGCCTGCCCCATTGCGAACCCTCCCAAAACCGCCTTTGCGCCCCACGGCTATGCCGCCTACTTTGCAAAGCGGGATCAGCTGCGAAAAAGCAGCTCCGGCGGTATTTTCGCCGCCCTGGCTGAACACATTCTGAACCAGAACGGTGTGGTGTTCGGTTGTGCCGAAGAGACCCCCGGCGAACCCCGACATATCTGGATCGCCCAAAAGGAGCAGCTCCCTATGCTGCAAGGCTCCAAATATGTCCAGAGCAATATGGATGGCGTGTATGGAGCCGTCAAAGAAAAGCTGGACACCGGTGTGCCGGTGCTGTTCTCCGGAACGCCCTGCCAGGTTGCCGGCCTTCTGAAATGCGTCGGCCCCAAAGAAAATCTCTACACCGCCGACATTATCTGCCACGGTGTACCCAGCAGAAAGCTTTATCAGGCCTACCTGTCCTGGCTGGAAAAGAAAACCGGTGCAAAAGTTCAGGAATTTCTCTTCCGCAGCAAGGATAAGCACGACTGGTCTCTGACCTACCGTGTGCTCTTGGAAAAAGATGGTAAGGTAAAAAAGCAGGAAAGGATGGCGACATTTAGTCCCTACTACCGCCATTTCCTGAAAGGTATGAACTACCGCCACTCCTGCTACGTCTGCCCCTTTGCACAAAAAGAGCGGGTCAGTGATCTGACCTTAGGCGATTTCTGGGGTATCGAGGGTGTCGCGCCGGAATTTGAGAATCCCGACGGTGTGTCCGCCGTGCTGGTAAACACCGAAAAAGGTCAGCTCCTTTGGGCGCAGCTCCAAAAATGCGTGGTTGCCAAGGAAGTGCCGGTGGCCCAGATCGTGGCCAATAACGGCCAGCTCAAAGCTCCCACCAAGCGTTCCCCCTATCGTGACAGCATCTACAAGATCCTCAACGAGCAAGGCTATGATGCCGTCGCTGCCACCTGCCGCAGCCGAAAGGAAGAACTCATCGACGGCGTGAAGGATATGATCCCCAATCGAACCCGTCAGAAAGTAAAGAAATTACTGAAAAGAAAATAAAGGAAGAAGGAACCTATTATGTCTCTTTTTGCAAACAAAACTCTGATGATCACCGGCGGTACCGGCAGCTTCGGTAACGCTGTGCTGAACCGTTTCCTGCAGACCGATATCGGTGAGATCCGCATTTTCTCCCGAGATGAGAAGAAGCAGGATGATATGCGCCACGAATTCCAGGCCAAGATGCCTGAAGTGGCCGAGAAGATCAAGTTCTACATCGGCGATGTGAGAGATCTCGCCTCTGTGAAGAACGCAATGCACGGCGTTGACTACATTTTCCACGCTGCCGCTCTGAAGCAGGTGCCCTCCTGTGAGTTCTTCCCCATCGAGGCCGTCAAGACCAATGTGCTGGGCACTGAGAATGTGCTGCCCGCCGCCATCGACGCAGGCGTTTCCAACATTGTCTGCCTGTCCACCGACAAGGCCGCCTACCCCGTCAATGCCATGGGCACTTCCAAGGCAATGATGGAGAAGGTCATCGTAGCAAAGAGCCGCACCGTGGCACCCGAAAATACCAAGATCTGCTGCACCCGCTACGGCAATGTGATGTGCAGCCGCGGTTCTGTGATTCCTCTGTGGATTGAGCAGATCAAGGCCGGCAACCCCATCACCATCACCGAGCCCTCCATGACCCGCTTCATTATGAGCCTGGACGAGGCTGTGGATCTGGTGCTGTTCGCCTTTGAGAACGGCGCTTCCGGCGATATCCTGGTGCAGAAAGCACCTGCCTGCACCATCGAGGTGCTGGCCCAGGCCGTTACCGGTCTGTTTGCCCCCGGCCACGAGATCAAGGTCATCGGCACCCGCCACGGCGAGAAGATGTATGAGACTCTGCTGACCAATGAGGAGTGCGCAGGCGCCATCGATATGGGCGATTTCTATCGCGTTCCCTGCGACAAGCGCGGTCTGAACTATGATAAGTTCTTCAAAGAAGGCAATGTGGACCGCAACCCCCTCACCGAGTTCAATTCCAGCAACACGGAACTGCTGAATGTGGAGCAGGTCAAGGAAAAGCTCCTTTCCCTGCAGTACATCCGCGACGAGCTGGCATCTTGGGAGAAGTAATATGAATATTCTTGTAACCGGCGCCAAGGGTTTCGTGGGCCGCAACCTGGTAGAGACCCTCAAGACCATCCGGGACGGCAAAAACCGTACCCGTAACATCACCATCGAAGATATCTTCGAGTATGATATCGACACCGATCCTGCTCTCCTGCCGGAATTCTGTAAAAAGGCAGATTTTGTATTTAATCTGGCCGGTGTGAACCGTCCCCAGAATCAGGAAGAGTTTATGCAGGGCAATTTCGGCTTTGCCTCTACCCTGCTGGACACCCTGAAAGCCTGCAACAACACCTGCCCGGTGATGATCTCCTCCTCCATTCAGGCAACCTGCATCGGCCGCTACGACAGCGACTACGGCCGCAGCAAGAAGGCCGGCGAGGAGCTGATGTTCTCCTACAGCCAGGAAACCGGCGCCAAAGTGCTGGTGTACCGCTTCCCCAACCTCTTTGGCAAGTGGTGCCGCCCCAACTACAACAGTGCCGTGGCAACCTTCTGCAACAACATTGCCAACGACCTGCCCATCCAAGTCAATGATCCCAGCGTGCAGCTGGAACTTCTGTACATCGACGACCTGGTAGACGAAATGCTGGACGCCCTGGAAGGCCGTGAGCACCGCTGCGAATTTAACGGCATCGATACCGTCCTTCAGGACAATGGCCGCTACTGCGCCGCCCCTGTGAGTCACAAAGCCACTCTCGGCGAGATCGTGGATCTGCTCCACGCATTCCGGGATCAACCCACCACTTTGCTGATGCCCCAGATTCCCTGCGGCAGCTTTGCAAAGAAACTCTACAGCACCTATTTGTCTTACCTGCCTAAGGAAAAAGCCATTTTCGACCTGAAGATGAATTGCGATGACCGGGGCAGCTTCACTGAGCTTCTGAAAACCGAGTCCTGCGGTCAGTTCTCTGTGAACATCTCGAAACCCGGTATCACCAAGGGTCAGCACTGGCACAATACCAAGTGGGAGTTCTTTATCGTAGTGGCTGGCAAGGCGCTGATTCAGCAGCGCAAGATCGGCACCGAAGAAGTGTTGAATTTCCAGGTCTCCGGCGAGAAGATCCAGGCCATCCATATGCTCCCCGGCTATACCCATAACATTATCAATCTTTCTGAGACAGAAAATCTTGTCACGGTGATGTGGGCCAACGAAGCTTTCGACCCCGCAAAACCGGACACCTTCTTTGAGATCGTAGAGTAACGAGGTGAACCCCTTGACCCAGGAACAGAGCGTACTTTTATCCGTGCTGCGGCACGCAATTTCCCCCGATATGCCCCTGCCGAATACGGACTGTAATTGGGAAAAGGTCTTTTTGGAGGCCCGGCAGCAAGCCGTCAGCCTGATCTTCTACGATGCCGTAACCGATCTTCTGCCCCAAATGCCTCCCCAGGTGCAGGAGCAGATCAAAACCTACGGTATGCAGGTGGTGCTGTCCAACATCAACATAGGCAACACTCAGGCACGGCTCACCGCTCTTCTGACAGAGCGAAACATCCCCCATATGATCCTCAAGGGGGAAGGCTCCGCTGCCTACTACCCCAAACCCGAACTGCGGACTTTAGGCGATGTGGATTTTTGGGTAAGCGAAAAAGATTTTGCGCCGTTACATCAGCTGTTCCAGGAGATCGGCTACCGCTTTGATGCCGGACAGCACGATCACCACATCACCTACTCCACTGCCGGCGGTGTGCTGGAAATGCACCACTCCCTCCCGGGTCTCCCGGCAGGTATCCCCGGGGAAATTCTGGAAGAATATCTGCAGGATCTCCCCCGCACGCAACGCCTGAACATTGGCAGCGGCGAATTCAATGCCCCTGCCCCGGCGCTCCACGGCCTTGTGCTGTTGCTCCATTCTCAGCACCATTTGCGAAGTGCCGGTTTGGGTCTGCGTCACCTGATGGATTGGCATTGTTATGTAAACCAAACCATCAAAGAATCCTTTTGGGAAGCTGAACTCCTGCCCCTGCTGAAAAAGATCGGTCTTTTCCGCTTTGCCCAGATCCTCACCGGGGTCTGCGCCCTGGCCTTTGACGCTCCTGTTCCCCTTTGGGCAGGTGACGAAAAAGACTTATGGGCCGCAATCTTGGAAGATATTCTCTCCGGCGGTAATTTCGGTCAAAAAGACGCCAGCCGGCAGGCAAGCGGCCTGATGGTAGCCGACACCAAACGCTCCAAGCTCTCCAACCTTTTGAGAACCTTTCATTTATCCGTCAAGGCCCATCACCCCATCTGCGAAAAATGTGGTCTTTTGTACATTGTATTTTATCCCGTCCGGGGTGTCCGTTATCTCTGGAACATCCTCACCGGCAAACGGGAATCCCTGATAGAAGCAATCCCCCAGGCAAACCAACGCCGTAGTCTCTACGGTCAACTAAACATATTTGAGGTGGAAGAAAATGGCTGAATTCAAAAACAACGGCAAACTCAAACTCCTGATCATTGTGGGCACCCGCCCGGAGATCATTCGTCTGGCTGCGGTCATTACCAAGTGCCGCCAATACTTTGACACCATTCTGGCCCATACCGGCCAGAACTATGACTATAACCTCAACGGCGTGTTCTTCCACGACCTGGAGCTGGCTGACCCCGAGGTCTATCTGAACGCCGTAGGCAAAGATCTGGGCGAGACTATGGGCAACATCATCGCCAAGAGCTACCAGCTGATGGTAGAGCTGAAGCCCGATGCCGTTCTGGTGCTGGGCGACACCAACTCCTGCCTCAGCGTCATCGGTGCAAAGCGACTGCATATTCCCATCTTCCATATGGAAGCCGGTAACCGCTGCAAAGATGAGTGCCTGCCCGAGGAGACCAACCGCCGAATCGTGGACATCATCTCTGATGTAAACCTGTGCTACTCCGAGCACGCCCGCCGGTATCTTGCCGACTGCGGCCTTCCCAAGGAGCGCACCTATGTCACCGGCTCTCCCATGGCCGAGGTGCTGCACAACAACCTGGCAAAGATCGAGGCTTCCGACATCCACGCCCGTCTGGGTCTGGAGAAAGGCAAATACATTCTCCTCTCTGCTCACCGGGAGGAGAACATCGACACCGAAAAGAACTTCACCAGTCTCTTCACTGCAATCAATAAGATGGCCGAGAAGTATGATATGCCTATTCTCTACTCCTGCCACCCCAGAAGCCGCAACCGTCTGGAAAGTTCCGGTTTTGTGCTGGATAAGCGTGTCATCCGTCATGAGCCTCTGGGCTTCCACGACTACAACTGCCTGCAGATGAATGCCTTTGCAGTTGTTTCCGACAGCGGCACCCTGCCCGAGGAATCCAGCTTCTTCACCTCCATTGGCAAGAGCTTCCCCGCAGTGTGCATCCGCACCTCCACGGAGCGTCCTGAGTCTCTGGACAAAGCAGGCTTCGTGCTGGCAGGCATCGATGAGCACAGTCTGCTGCAAGCCGTGGACACCGCTGTTACCATGGTGCAAAACGGCGATAACGGCATCCCCGTCCCCGACTATGTAGAAGAGAATGTCTCCACTAAGGTGGTAAAACTGATTCAGTCCTACACCGGCGTGGTCAACAAAATGGTTTGGAGAAAATTCTAAAAAATCCCCGGCAGGTGATCCTGCCGGGGTTCTTTTTATGGATCCATATGCACATGAATGTGGGGGCTGGTGATCTGCAAAGCTCGTGCCTCAAACTCTGTTTTTACCTTCTTGTTCACTTCAAACAGAGTCGTTGCGTAATCCTGAGACTTGCTCCAAACACGCAAAACGCAGTTGATCGTTCCTCCGTCATAGTTCAGCACCGCCGCAACGGGTTCAGGATCCCGCAGTGCAGTGGAAACATTTGCCGCCGCCAGCAATGCCTCTAAAACCTGCTCCACCGGGGCATCATAAGCTACGCTCACATTCACATCCGCCCGGCGGGTGCCGGCTGCGGAGTAGTTCACGATCTCTGCGGAAACCACCGCATTGTTGGGAATGGAAATGGTCTTATTATCGCCGGTACGAAGCTTGGTGTAGGTCAGGCCCACCTCCTGCACAGTGCCGGATTGGGCTGCTATCTCCACAAAGTCGCCGTTTTCAAAAGGCTTGTTGCTCAAAAGGGTAAAGCCGCCAATCACATTGGTCAGGGTGTTCTGTACCGACAGAGAAATGGCCAAAGTCAACACGCTGGCCAGCGCCACCACGCCGGTAACATTGATGCCCAATGTGGATGCTACGATCACCAGCAACAGCACATACAAGATCACCCGGAAGGTAGAGCGCACTAATTTAATTACGGCGGCTTCCATTTTGGCCTTTTCCAGCACCGAACGGATCAAACGCAGCACCAGACGGATCAGGAAGATACCCACCACCAGAATAATCGCCGCCGGAACGGCCTTTTCCCGGCCATAGACCGCCAGCTCTTTTATTTTTTCCAAAAACCAATCCATATCATTCACGCTCCCAAAAGGTTTTCCCTATTATATCATCCCGCAACGAAAAAGCAAAGTCTTTTCCATATTTTGCGCCTTTTACCGAAAACAAACAAGTGTTTTTTCTCTGGGCCGGGTTAAAATACCCCTGCGGAAAGAAAATGCTTTCTTCGGAAAGTGTTGACTTTCCAAGAAAGCGAAAGGAGAAAAAAGAGATGAAGAACAACAACCAGATCAATGTGCCCCAGGCTCGCGAAGCTATGGACAAGTTCAAGATGCAGGCTGCTCAGGAAGTTGGCGTGAACCTGACCAACGGTTACAACGGTCACCTGACCTCCCGTGAAGCCGGTTCTGTCGGCGGCCAGATGGTCAAGAAGATGATCGAGGCTTACGAACAGGGTATGCAGTAATCTGCAACAAAAAAGCCCCGAAGGCAAAAGCCTTCGGGGTCATTTTTATGCAGGAATAAAGGTGTTGATCAACTGGGATGCCAGCACCATCAGCACCAGTGCCAGAGGATAGGTGGATGCATATGCACCTGCCACATCGTCGGTACCGGCCACGCCGATCAGGGTGCCCAGTGCAGGAGTGGAGGTCATACCACCGGTGATAGAACCTAAGTTGTTCAGCAGGGGCAGCTTGCAGATCTTCTTTCCAAACACAAAGCCGATCACCATAGGCATCAGAGTCATAAGCGCACCGGCAACAAAGCCATAAACCACGATCATGATGCCGTAGCTGGAATTTGCAATCTGCTGCACCAGCTCCACGCCACCATCCACGCCGGCGCCAACCAGGAACAGCATCAGGCCGAATTCCCGGAAGCTCTTCAGAGCATTCTCATCTACCTTCAGGCTGATCTTACCGATCCGGCCAAAGTGAGCCAGCACGAGACCCATCAGCAGAGGACCGCCGGTCATACCCAGGGAGAAGGAAGCCTTACCACCCAGGGGAATCTTAATAGAACCCAGCAGGATACCCAGCAACACGGTCAGGCCGAATGCGCCAAAACCGAACTCATCCAGCTCCAGCAGTTTTCTTTCCTTCTTTGCCAACTCTGCCTGCTTTGCAGGAACTCCGATCAATGTGCGCTCGTGCGCAATATCTGCCTTCAGGATTCTGGGCATGATCTGTACAAACAGCACCACGCCAATCACGCCGAAGGGATAGGCCACAGCGTGACCCAGAGACACCAGGCCCAGCTTATTGGGATCAATCGCCTCTACCGCACCCTGGGCTGCGGAGAATGCAGGAGTAGAGGTCAATGCGCCGGATAGAATGCCGGTAGCATAGGCAGAACCGATACCGGGAATCAGCGCAAAACCTGCGGTAACCAGTGCGCCCATCAGCACGATCAATGCACCCATGGGAACATAGGACTTGGCATTTGCCTTCAGGTCACGGAAAAACTTGGGACCGGCAATCAGACCAACGGATGTCACAAACAGCACCAGTCCGATGTTGGAAATGAACTTAAAGTTGGAGAGCTTTCCGCTTACCGCCTTTACAACCTCTGCATCATTAGAGCTGCCCAGGTAGAAGTTCCGCAAAACAGGAATATTCTGCAGGCCGGGCAGAGTGCAAAGGTAACCGAACAGCAGAGCAAACAGGAACACACCTGCAGTGCCCAGGTTCAGGCCTTTGACCTTAATCGCACCAATGGCATAGCCAATAAAACAAATCACAAAAACGCTGATAAATACCACCGGGGTCTGGCCGATGCTAAGAATCTTTTCTAACATTCTATGTACGCCTCCGATTATTCCTTGATGCGAGCATAGTTAGGCAGCAGCAAGGGAGACTCCTGAGGATTCTCGATGCCGGCAGCAGCCAGCTCCTTGGAGAAGGAAGCTACATGATCCACATTCAGAGCACCGACGGTAACATTCTTCGCCTTGGCAGCAGCACTCTTACCTGCGTTACGGCCGAAGACAATGATATCCAGCAGGCTGTTGCCCATCAGACGGTTTCTGCCGTGGATGCCGCCAACAGCTTCGCCGGCGACGAACAGGTTCTCGATATCACTCATACCGTCGTCGGTGATCTTGATGCCGCCGTTCTGGTAGTGGAGAGTGGGGTAAATGAGGATGGGCTCCTTGCGGATGTCGATGCCGTACTTGCCGAACATACGCATCATAGCGGGGATGCGCTTTTCGATAGTACCCTCGCCGCCCTTCATCTCGATCATGGGAGTATCCAGCCACACAGCATCGCCCTGAGGAGTCTTGACGCCGTTGCCACGGTCGGAGCACTCACGGATGATGGAGGCAGCGGAAACATCACGGGTTTCCAGGGGGTTCATAAAAGCTTCGCCCTTAGCATTGATCAGCATAGCGCCCAGAGAACGAACCTTCTCGGTAACCAGTGCGCCGAAGATCTGTGCGGGGAATGCAGCGCCGGTGGGATGGTACTGCAGAGTGTCGGGGTACAGCAGACGGGCACCTGCGCGGTAAGCCAGCACCAGGCCGTCGGCGGTAGCGCCG
>JAZRZW010000098.1:0-7963 GCA_045601585.1 Faecousia sp.
ATCTGGATTCCTTCCTGAGCGCTTATTACTGCAACGGCGCAAACGAGGAGAACTACACTGAGTATCTGTACACCGGCCTGCTGGCACAGTCCTACTACACTGCCTACGGCGAAGGCCTGCAGTTCACCGATGCTGACCGTACTGAGTTCACCAAGGATCGCTACCATGAGTACTCCTCCTTCTCCTACGCAAGCTACTTTATCAGCTATTCCAACTACCTGGGCGAGGGTGTGACTGTCACTAACGCAACTCCCGAGCAGAAGGCTGCAGCTGTGGAAGCTGCAAAGGCTGATGCAGAGCTGCTGCTGCAGAGCACTACCGTAGAAGAGCTGGACACTGCCATCGCCGCTCTGAAGTTCAACCTGGAAAAGGACCCCCCCGCAACCAGCGTTAAAAATAGCAATGTTCTCTACTCCCAGATCAATACCAATGTGCAGAGCTGGATCATTGAGGAAGGCCGTAAGGAAGGCGACATTATGATGTACGCCAACGAAACTACCACTATCGACGGCGAAGGCAACGAAAAGAAGGACGTCAGCGGCTACACCGTTGTGCTCTACCAGAGCAGAAACGATAATGATTACAAGCTCTCCAATGTCCGTCATCTGCTGGTCTCCTTCCAGGGCGGTACCTACGATCCCAACACCGGCCTGACCACCTACACCGACGCCGAGAAGAAGACCGCTCGGGATGAGGCTGAAAAGCTGTTGGCCGACTTCAAGGCCGGCGCCGGCACCGAAGAAGCCTTCATCGAACTGGTAAAGAAGGAAACCGACGACACCGCGTCCATTGAGACCGGCGGTCTGTATGAAAACATCTCCCCCTCCTCCAGCTATGTTCCCAACTTCCTGAACTGGGCCATTGACGAGAGTCGTAAGGAAGGCGATGTGGAAATCGTGGAAACCGAGTATGGCTACCACATTATGTATTACTCCGGCAAGTCTGAGACCACCTACCGCAACAGCATCATCGACAACGAAATGTTGACCACCGGGATGGAAAACTGGTACACCGAGACCACCGAAGCTGTGGAAATGAAGATCGGCAATACCCGCCATCTGAATCTGGCTCTGATCCTGCAGCCTGCCACTGAAGAGTAATCCCTAATTTGAATAAAAACACCTCCCGTGGAAATAATTTCCGCAGGAGGTGTTTTTTTGAATCGTAACATTCGACTTATGGCCGCAGGAGGCGCCGCCGGTGCTGTCAACGGGTTATTCGGCGCCGGCGGCGGTATGGCACTGGTGCCCATGCTTCGGGGCGTGGTAAAGCTTTCCGAGGCTTGTGTCTTCCCCTCATCTGTAACCATCATTCTGCCTATCTGTGTCATCTCAGCGGCAATTTCTTTCTCGGGTGGCCCTGTCGATTTTCAGCTGCTGCTCCCCCTTCTGATTGGCAGCACCGCAGGGGGAATATTGGCAGGTTTGCTGGGCGCGAAGATCCCGGTACTTTGGCTCCGCCGGGTATTCGGTGTAATTATTTTGTGGGGAGGGATCCGATACCTATGCTGACCACATTTCCGGTCTGTCTTTTGGTTGGAACGGTTTTGGGCTTTCTGGCCGGTCTGGGTGTAGGCGGCGGCAGTCTGCTAATATTATGGCTCACCGGTATGTTGTCGCTCCCATATCCTCAAGCCAGAACAATCAATCTTTTGTTCTTTCTCCCCTGTGCCCTGATCGCTACCCTGATCCGGCAACGAAGCAGCGCCATTCGCATAAAAAAATTGCTGCCTGCGATCATCGCAGGCAGCGTCAGTGCGATTCTTTTTTATGTGCTCAGCCGGTGGGTACCTGTTGACCTTATGAAAAAACTCTTTGGCATTTTTCTGATCTTCACAGGTGTCCGGGAGGTGTTTGTAAGAAAAAGTGCTTAGTTTACAGCAGAAAATCCACCACCAGCATAACGCAAAAGCCAGCCAGCAGCGCATATGTTGCCCCTCGCTCACAACCGTGGGCGTGGGTCTCCGGGATCATTTCGTCGCTGATCACATAGAGCATCGTGCCACCGGCGAAGGCCAGCGCAAAGGGCAGAATTGCTGTGGACAGAGACACCGCCAGGTAACCCAGCATCGTACCCGCAACCTCCACCAGGCCGGTCGCGGCCGCCATCAGGAAGGTTCGCCTTTTGCTGATACCTGCAGCCAGCATCGGAGCAATGATCACCATGCCTTCAGGAATGTTTTGAAGTGCAATGCCACCGGCAATGGTCATTGCTTCCCCTACATTACCGGAACCGAAGCCCACACCGGCTGCGATTCCTTCCGGCAGATTGTGAATGCCAATCGCCAACACAAAAAGCAATATCTTATTGACCTGCTGTGTGCCGGCAGGATGAGACTCCTGATCCACACCCATCATTCTATGGAGATGGGGCACTAACCGGTCGATCAGGTTCAAACAGACTGCGCCGCAAAACACACCTGCTATCGTTATAATCAACGGGAACTTTCCGCCCCAATCCAGGGACGGTATGATCAGCCCTAACACAGCGGCCGCCAGCATCACACCGGCAGCAAAGCCCAGCACCACGTCATTAAATTTATGAGATACCCGCTTGAACGCAAAGCCCAAAGCAGAACCGATGATGGTGGCGCCGCCAACGCCCAAGGCTGTTAACAACACAAGTTTCATAAACAGACTCCTTTCCTTTCTATTCTATTCACAACCGAAGGAAAGGTGTTTTTATTTGCAAAAGGCAAACTTGTCATCCTCCGTCAGGCCCAGTACATCCACTGCCTTTTCCATAACAGGCAGGAACTCGTCAAACCACCTGGGATTGTGAGCATCACTGCCGCAGTAGAACTTACAGCCGCATTCCTTGGCAATCCGGAAAATACGCATCACGCTATCACCCTTTTCGTGGGTAATGCCTACCTTCATATCGTCCTGATTCAGCTCAATGCCGATCTGGACTTTTGCTGCCTTGGAGAAAAGACGGCCAAGTTCGCTGTCGGCGATGGAGTCCAAAATCTTCAGGTAGGTCTTTTCATTCTCATAATCAAAATGCCAGATCAGACCGCAAGCCAGGTGGGCGACTCCAAACTTATAAAAAGGCAAATCCATATCCAGCAACGCATCCAAACGGTTGATCCACAAGGACTTGCGGCCTTCCAGGTTGTGCTCCTGCTCAAGGGCAATGGTGTACTTTCGCATATGCATATGGGTGGTAGGAATGATGATAAATTCAAAGTCATCATACCTCTCAGGCGGCAATGCCAAGGTGTTATCCTTGGTCATTTCGCACTCGCAGCCAAAGTGGAAGCGGATGCCGTCCGCCTGAGGCAAGGGCTTTGCTTCGATCACATGAGGAAAATTCTGCACCTGGTACCAGGTGGAAGCACCGGGCACTGCATCGTCCCAATAATGGTCAGTCAGGCAAATGTGCTTCAGGTTATGATCCTTTGCATGCTGCAGGATTCGCTGAGGATTCTGCTCAGGGTAATTGGCTGCACAGTTGGAAAGGCAGGAGTGAATGTGCAAATCGTGATCAACTGCAAATTTCATAGCAAAAACCTCTTTTCATATTCCTTCACAAGATTTTCATAATAATACGCAAAGCCGACATCGTTGGGATGGAGGCGGAAATCATCATAGTTTTCCACCTGGTGAGGCACTAGATCATAACCTCGGATCACCGTGGCATTGGGGTGATCTTTGACTGCCTCGCAAATCAAATCATGCACATCTGCCAGAGTAATCAACCTGCCCTTTTCCACCTCATCTGCCCGCCAGAGCGGCGTAATGGCAATGATCTTGGCGTGGGGATAACGCTTCATTAAATTGCGGTAAAAGCCCAGGCAATTCTCCCGCAGCTCCTCCGGTGTGGTCTTACTCCAGTCGTTAGTGCCATAGGCCACCGTGATGTAATCCGGAACAAAAGGCTCCAGGGTGTCCGCCAGCGCCGGCCAGAACATCTCACCGCAAATAGCCTTGGAATATTCTGCCGCACCCAGGTAATCACAGAATCGGGAAATGTAGCGATTGCGGGGTCGGGTGGCCTCCGCACCGTGGGTAATAGAATCACCGAAGCACAATGCTCTTTTCTCCGCAAGCACCGGCACAAAAGATGCTCCGTCGCTGAGGGTAAGCTCCTTCAGGATGAACGCACCGCACCAGGGAAGATAAACACAAATTTCCTTCTCCCCTGCTGCCAAATCATAGTCCAGTGAGAAAACAGTATAAGGCTCTTCCCGATCGCCGTAGTATGGAGCAGGCATTGTTTTGTAGCAATTTTCAGTACCTTCTATAAAAATGCCATCCACGGAGATATCCGGAACCGGAACGCTCTTAACATCGCAATACGCCACAGAAAACTTTATGCGCAGAAAGGCACTGTCCGTACGAAAACGCAGACGCATTCCGGTTGTTCCAAAAGAACGCTTGTAGAAATCCTCTTTTCTGGTGCTAAGCATTTCCTGCTGTTCGCGGGTAAAGCGAAAAAAGTGGATGCCGTCCAATTTCTGACTGATTCTCACCGCGCCGGTGGTCGCAGACTGAATCTGCTCAATACCAAGAACCATAACGCACCTCCTGTCACATCACATCAATTATACCCCCAGTTCCCTCCGTTTGCAAGATAAATAACAGGAAGCTGCACAATTTTCCAATGCCGGCATAGGTTGAAAATGAGGTGATATTATGCATCATTGTTTCGTCAGCGCAGATGCCGTTGCCCACATCCACGGAGGTGCTGACTATCCTCGCCTTGCAGGTGAAGCAAGGTTCTATCAAAAGGGTGATTGTGTGCTGATAAAGGTACGGGTATGTGGGCTACCCCCTTCGGATTCCGGTTTTTTTGCTTTACACATCCACGAGGGCAACAACTGTTGTGGTAAGGATTTTGCAAATACCGGCGGTCATTACAATCCGCAAGGTCTGCCCCACCCCAAACACGCAGGAGACCTGCCGCCCCTTATGCTATGTGGCTGCGGTGCGTATCTGGAAACTCTGACAAACCGTTTCTGCGTGTCGGAGATTATTGGAAAAACCATGGTGATTCACAGCGGCCCGGATGATTTTACCACGCAACCAGCTGGAAATGCAGGAACGAAAATCGCCTGTGGGATCATCTGCAGAGAATAAAAAGACCAAGTCTTTCGACTTGGTCTTTCCTTTTAATTGGTATTTTGGTCGCCGGTGGGGTCTACAATACTATATCCCACATTTACCAGGTGATCCGCCACACGCTCTAAACCCAGCACCGCAGAGGAATAGTAGGGGCTGACTTCCACCTTGCACACACCTTCTGCAAGACGGGTGAAATGACCGGCAGTAAACTCGGTTTTCATGCCGTCAACCTTCTCCTCCAGCATATCGAGGGCTTGCAGGCCATTGAGATTGCCATTTTCAAAAGCATCTCTTGCAACCGTCAGCATTTCCTGCACCCGGTTGTACATTGCAATAAGATCTCCCAATGCCTTCTCAGAAAATTGCAATTTCTTTTCAGCCATCTCCTCCCCGATCTCCAGGAAATTCTCCGCGTGGTCGCCGATACGCTCCAAGTCGTTAAGCACATGGAAATAACCGCCGATGATCCGCTCATCACTTTGCTCCACAACGGAGGTAAGTTGAATGAGGAATTTGGTCAGAGCGCTGTTGGTAAAGTCAATAATCTCCTCATTTCTGAGAAGCTCCTCCCGGTCTGTGGCCTTTCCGGTGATTGCATTGACAGAAAGTCGCAGATTCTCTTCCGCCAGTGCGAACATATAGTCAATCTCCATCTTCACCTGCATCAATGCTACCGTGGGCATTGCCAGCAGCCGCTCATCTACATAGCGCAAATAGCGGGATTCCTCTTCCACCTTTCTGTCCTTAATCACAAGGCACGAGAGCTTCACAAGTCGCTTTGTAAAGGGCAGCAACAACAGAGTCGTGCTCACATTAAACACCACATGGAACACAGACAGCCGCATTTGCAGAGACATCGGATCCTCTCCGGGGAGTAACGACACAAGAATATTGACGGTTTGTTCTTTGAAAATCCAGATAACTGCAGCAAAAACAACAGAACCAATTACATTAAACGCAAAATGGACAAATGCCACACGCTTTGCATTGGGTGCTGCGCCAAGAGATGCCAGCAGCGCCGTAACACAGGTGCCGATATTGGCGCCCAGCACTATAAATAACGCCTGGTCCAGAGGTAAAATTCCCGCACCCACCATAGCAATGGCAACACCTGTTGCGGCGGAGGAGCTTTGGATCAGCGCGGTAAAAACCACGCCCACCAAAATCAGCAACAGCGGAAAATCGATGGACTGGAAAATACCGGAAAACACCCGTTCAATCAGAGGACTGCCAAAAGCCTCCCGGCTGCTCATGATGTTGAGGCCTACAAAGATCAGGCCCAGGCCACAAAACAGACTGCCCAGGAGCTTCATTCTCTCTTTTTTCGAAAAGCCAAGCATCACACCGGCAAAGGCCAGCAGGTACATTGCCATATTAAAATAGTCATTTTTCAGCGCCACCAGAAGGCCGGTGACCGTGGTGCCAATGTTGGCACCCATAATGATTGGAGTTGCCTGCATCAGCGTCAAAACGCCGGCGTTTACAAGGCCGATCACCATCACAGAGGTTGCAGAAGAGCTTTGGATGATGGCAGTTACAGCCGCACCCACACCCACGCCGGAAACGGGATTGTTGCTGATCTTACCCAGCAAACGCTTCATGCCGTTACCGGCGCTTTTTTGTAAGGCGTCGCCCAAAAAGTTCATACCGACAATGAACACACCTACGCCGGCCAAAAGCCAGACAAGACTTTGAAACAACTGGAAAATCTCCTGGGGAGTCAGCATATATACGCCTCCTTTTTGGTGCTAATATAATGTTAACATAGCACGGAAAAATATGCAACAAAATATAGTAATTATTCCAACAAGCGCATAGTGATATCAGTAAAAAACACCCCCCGAACGCAACTGCGTTCGGGGGGTGTGTATACAGCACGAAAATTAAACAACTAAAAATTGTCTGTTTTAGTAAAATTTGATGCCTACACATCAAGTGAAAAGTATTCAATCCACTCACGCCCGCAGGCATTTCACATTGAAAAGCAATATTTCACTGCCGAAGGCAGTTTCACAAATTCCGTAGGGATTTATTTCGTTGAAAACAAAAAGCAATGCTTTCGCAGTGCTTTTTGTTTTCTGTCTTTATTGTACTTTTATGCAAACAACTGAAACCCCGGGATTTTCAATATTTCCCGGTCATCTTTTCTTACTATGTATAGTATAGCACATAAATTATCAAAAATCAAATAGTAATTACAAACTTTTCTTTAAAATATACGCGCAATCATATCCGAGTATTTGGGCATAGTTACCCCTTGGATATTTGAACGCCGTATAACGATACACCTATATCAAAGATTACGCAGTTATCCCCTATCGCTGTTCAATATGTTTTTGAATTGCCATATGTGAGATTAGCCAGCAATCATTTCATACGGGCTAAGGGCATAGTTATCCCATCCTTTGTCTTCTACATCAGCACTTGTTTCTCCAATTGAAAATCGGTTTCCAGTAGAAACAATTGCGTCTACTCTTCCCTATCAGATTCTTCCCTAAAATCTAATCAGAGAAATATAATTTGGGGGTACAGGACAACTTGCTAAAGCATTTCAATTAGTAGAAGCTAAAACAGAGAATACTGCGCATAATACTCTCTTAAAGGATCCACCAACAGAAACACCACAACACTGCCTTAAAAGAATCGTCTTGCTATCGCCTTTGCTTCTCCGATCAAAATCGGTTTCCAGCAGAAACAACGGCGCATATTCATAAGGACTTCCGAATGGGTTCTTCCCTAAAACCTAATCAGAAAATGCTCTTTCAGAATTGCAATGACAATTTATAACTTCTCCTTTGTTCTCTTTCAAATGTTACGTCTGTATTATTATCGGGCATATTTCATTTGGCAAGTAAAAAACACAAGTTTTTTAAAAATTTTCACTATATTTTGCTCAA
>JAZRZW010000099.1:0-3290 GCA_045601585.1 Faecousia sp.
ATCCCTGCGCAACACCCGCCGTCCCGGCGTCATCGCCCTGATGGAACAGTGCGGCTGCGATCCCGCTACCCTTACCGCCTCTTCCGTAGACTATATGCTGGCGCCCCGGATCAATGCCGCCGGCCGGATGGGTCAGATCCATCTGGCTGTGGATCTGTTCCTGACCCAGGATCGCGCGCAAGCAGAGCAGCTGGCAGCAGCTCTTTGCGCCCTGAACAAAGAACGCCAGGGTGTAGAAGCGGATATCTACCGTCAGGTGCAGGAAATGCTGCCCCAGGACGGCCAACCCGAAGCTTTGGTGCTGGCAGATGAAGGCTGGCATCAGGGTGTGGTGGGCATCGTTGCCAGCCGCATCGCCGAGGAATACTGCTGCCCCACCTTCCTGATCAGCCTGGACGGAGATCACGGCAAGGCCAGCTCCCGGAGCTACGGCGGCTTTAACCTTTTCGCCTCTCTGGGCTCTCTGTCCCACCTGCTGGAAAGCTACGGCGGTCACGAATTGGCTGCGGGCTTTACCATTGCCCGGGAGCAGATCCCCGCATTCCGTCAGGAAATCTGCCGTCTGGCCGGCGCACATTACGCCACCGGCGGTCTGCGCACTGTGCTGGAAGCCGATTGCGTGGTCACTCCCGAGCTGCTGACCAACGCCAGCGTGGATTCCCTGAACATTCTGGAGCCCTGCGGCAACGGCTGTCCCAAGCCTGTGCTGGTGATGGAGAATCTCCAGATCGAGCGGATCTCTTCCGTGGGCAACGGCCGCCATCTGCGCCTGCGCCTGCGCCACAACCATCATACTTTTGCCGCCATTTTCTTCTCCTGTACTGCCCAAAGCGCCTCTGTGTGCGAGGGTGAAGTGGTGGATGTGGCCTTTATGCCCCAGATCAATGAATTCCGGGGTGAGCGCTCCGTCCAGCTGAATCTGGTGGATATCCGCCCCGCCTGCAAAGCGGAATGCTCCCCGGAGCTTCACGGCTATGCCGACCTGCGCGCCGGCCATGTCTGCAAGTGTGATGCCGACGCTCTGCTTCCGGATCGGCAGACTTTGGGCATTATCTGGCGCTATCTGGCCAGCGTCCGGGAAGGTCTCATCACCGAAGCGCCCATCTGTCTCTGCCGGAAGATTGTCCGCCGCAGCAACGCGCCCCTGTCTTTGGGTCGACTGCTGGCAGCCCTGGATATTTTCCGGGATGTGGGTCTGATCGAAGTAAAAAACACCCCTAAGTACATCTCCATCCGCGTTCTCCCTACCACGGAAAAAGCGGATCTCAACCGGAGTCAAACCATGCAGCGGCTGATGTCCGCCAAAGAAAGCGAGTAACTATGGAAACTTTTGCACAGCATTACGGATCCATGTATCAGACGATCCAAAAATATATGCCCGATGCGGATATGGACCTTGTCGACCGCGCTGTGGAATATGCAAAAAACAAGCACAAAGACCAGCTCCGCAAGGATGGATCCCCCTATATCATCCACCCCCTGGCGGTGGCAGAGATCGTGGCAGAGATCGGCCTGGATATGGACGCGATTTTGGGTGCGCTGCTCCACGACTGCATCGAGGATACCGACGCTTCCCATGAAGAGATCGCAAAGCTTTTCGGCGACACCGCCGCAGAATTGGTGGAGGGCGTCACCAAGCTGACCCGCGCCAATTTCTCCAGCACCGAAGAGCAGCAGATGGAGAATCTGCGCAAGATGTTCATGGCTATGAGTAAGGACATCCGGGTGGTGCTGATCAAGATCGCCGATCGCCTCCACAATATGCGCACCATGCAGTATCAATCCCCGGCAAAGCAGGTCACTAAATGCCGGGAGACGATGGACATTTACGCACCCCTGGCCCACCGCCTCGGTATGCAGCGCCTGAAATGGGAGCTCGAAGACCTTTCTCTGCGGTATCTGGAGCCGGGAGAGTATGATAATATCACCTCCCACCTGCAGGCACACCACGAGCAGGATGAGGCATTTATGCACACCATTCAGGAAAAGATCACCCAGCGGCTTTCCGCCATGGGCATCGAAAACAACACCTACGGACGCATTAAGCATGTCTACTCCATCTACCGGAAAATGAACGCCCAGGGCAAGACTCTGGACGAGCTTTATGATATCTATGCCTTCCGGGTCATCGTGGATACCATTCCGGACTGCTATAATGTGCTGGGCCACATCCACGACCTGTTCAACCTGGTTCCCGGCCGCTTCAAGGACTATATCTCCACCCCCAAACCCAATCTGTATCAGAGCCTCCACACCACCGTCATCGGCTCCCAGGGTATCCCCTTTGAGGTGCAAATCCGCACCTGGCAGATGCATGAGGTGGCAGAATACGGTGTTGCCGCCCACTGGAAGTATAAGCAAGGCGAAGGTGCCGGCAGTGAAAAGGACTTTGAGTGGGTCCGCCGTCTGCTGGAAAGCCAGCAGGATACCGACGCAGAGGACTACATCGGTTCTCTGAAGATCGATATGTTTGACGATGAGGTGTTCGTCTTTACCCCCAAGGGCAAGATCGTTTCCCTCCCCGCCGGCTCTACTCCCATCGACTTTGCCTATGCCATTCACTCCGGCGTGGGCAACTCCCTGGTAGGCGCCAAGATCAACAACCGAATCAGCAATATCGACACTCCCCTGGTCAACGGCGATGTGGTGGAAGTGCTGACTTCCAAGAGTGCCAAGGGCCCCAGCCGCGATTGGCTCACCATCTGTAAGTCCAACCAGGCCCGCACCAAGATCAAGCAATGGTTCAAGAAGGAAAAGCGGGAGGAAAATGTCATCCACGGCAAGGCCAGCTTCGAATCCGAAATGAAGCGGCTGATGTTCCCTGTTTCCATTATCAACGATCCCGACCTGGAATCGGTGCTGCTGCGCAAGCTCTCCTTCGACAACTGGGAAGACATGTACGCCGCCATCGGCTACGGTGGTCTGACCGCTGCCAAGGCTGTGGGTCGTATCCGGGACGATGTGCAGAAGGCCCTGAAATCTCAGCCTACAGAAAAGGGCGAGA
The DNA here is from genome assembly GCA_045601585.1 of Faecousia sp. Classification (GTDB taxonomy): domain Bacteria; phylum Bacillota; class Clostridia; order Oscillospirales; family Oscillospiraceae; genus Faecousia. The sequence continues at coordinate 3,005 of JAZRZW010000099.1, forward strand.
CCTCTCCCCTGAAGCTGGCAACCACCAAGCAGAAGGACCGCCACTCCGTCAACGGCGTCATTGTGGAGGACATCGATTCCTGCATGATCAAGTTCTCCCGCTGCTGCACTCCGGTGCCCGGCGACGACATTATCGGCTTTATTACCAAGGGTTTCGGCGTTTCCATCCACCGCACCGACTGCCCCAACACCGCCACCCGGGAAGACCCCAAAATGGCCGCCCGCTGGGTGCGTGTCCGCTGGGCCCAGGAGGATGTACAGCCCTTTGAGACCACCCTGGAGCTGGA
>JAZRZW010000100.1:0-2914 GCA_045601585.1 Faecousia sp.
AGGCATTCTGCATCCAGGCAAAATCCAAAAATGCCGTAATGCCGTTGTCCTTTGCAAAGTTCTTGTACTCTGCAGAGACCGTAAGACGCACCCGATTATCACCCAAAAGCGCAAGAGAAATGTGGGCGGGATCGTTTGCAAATGCAGTCATCTGCCGGACATACTCCTGTGTTGTGCTGTCTTTCAAGGGGTCGGAGGCTGCGGCAGCTTCGTCATCGGGACTCAAAAACATCGTGCGGTAGATGTCATACACCGGAGCCAAATAAAGAGCCCGGGTGTTTGCTTTTGCTACCAGCGAAAACGCGCCGTAAAGAGCCGGATCTACCTGCACCTCTTCACCGGGATGGCTGCTGATATAATGCAGATTGTGCACATTTTCGAAGCTCTCCTGGCTGTGGAATAACCGGTACGCATCGTTGCACGCCTGGGTATAGACTTCCGTAATGGCATTATTCTCCAGGTTGGCAGGCTGGTCGGTCTGTCCCAAAAGATACTGCAATGAAAAATCTCCGCTGCAGTTATCCACAGTGCCGCCGTCGGCCGTGATAGACTGCCAGCCGGGCTCACTTCTCAAAAAGCGGACGCCTGCGGTGACAATCAACGCCAGGCCGCCCACGAGCAGCACGATCAGCAGCACAAGCCGCCACTTAGAATACTTTTCCGGCAGCTGTACTCTTTGCACTGGGGGCAAATACGGCTGATATTTTTTTCCGGTTCTTCTCATAGGTCCTCCAAAAAACGGCTGCCTCTAAAAGCTTTTTGCTTTTAGAGGCTGCCTTAAAGTCATTCTTACAGCACAGCCGCCAACAGCAGCAGCAGGAACAGAACAACGATCACGCCCAAAGTAATGAGGCCGGCGATCGCGCCCTTCTTGCAGGCTTTGTAGTTGCGGTAGTACTTCTTTTTCTTGAAGATCGCTCCGACGATCAGGCCGATGATGGGCAGCAGGAAGGACAGGAACTTATACCAGAAGCTTCCGGTATCGTGCAGCGGAGTATCCAGGATGGGTTCTCTGCTCACGTTGTCTTCTTCCTTGCGCTCTTCAACGGGAGCGTTGGGATCGCGAATGGTGATGCTCTTCAGAGGCACATTCTTTTCACGGATGGCCTTGTATTCCTCAATTTCCTTCTTATTGCCGAAGACATAGTGATCGTGACCGATGCAGACTAGCTCAGGCTTATCTTCACTGTAATCGTGAACGGAAGGATCGTAGGTGAACAGAACCTTGTTCTTCTCCAGCTGAGGATCGGGAATAGGAATAGCGGAGATCAGGGAGTGGGTGTAGGGATGCAGAGGATAGTCAAACAGTTCCTCAGCATTTGCGATCTCCACGATGTCGCCCTTGTAGATAACTGCAATACGGTCGGAAATAAACCGAACGATAGACAGGTCGTGGGCGATGAACAGATAAGTGGTGCCGCGTTCCTTCTGGAACTTCTTCAGCAGGTTCAGCACCTGCGCACGGATGGAAACGTCCAGTGCGGAGATGGGCTCGTCAGCAACGACCAGCTCGGGATCCATAACCATTGCTCGGGCCAAGCCGATTCTCTGACGCTGACCGCCGGAGAACTCATGGGGGTAGCGGGTCAGATGCTCGGGCAGCAGACCGACTTCCTCGATCATGTTCTCGACCTTTGCGATGCGGTCTGCTTCATTCTCGTAGAGATGGAAGTTATACAGACCTTCAGAGATGATGTATTCCACGGTTGCACGCTCGTTAAGGCTGGCTGCGGGATCCTGGAATACCATCTGGATGTTACGGATAACTTCGCGGTCCAGAGTGCGGGGGATCTTGCCGGAAATGGGCACGCCCTTGTACTGGATCTCGCCGTTTGCCAGGGGGTTGACACGGATCACAGCACGACCGATGGTGGTCTTACCGGAACCGGACTCGCCTACCAAGGAGAACGTCTCACCCTTGAAAATGTCGAAGGTTGCATTCTTAACAGCGCGGACAGCATTGTCGCCCTTGCCGAAAGTGATGTCTACATTCTTAAGGCTCAGCAGAACCTCTCTGCCGTTTTCATCCACAGGACCGTGCTCCGGCAAATGAGACTGCTTTGCAGTTTTCAATTCTTTCTTACTCACTGTTTTGCCTCCTCAAATGTTAAATGCACGCATAAGCTTGTCGTGGATGTTCTGAATGATCTCAGGCTTTTCTACCTTGGGTGCTCTGGGATCCAGCATCCAGGTCTTTGCGAAGTGGGTATCGCTAACCCGGAACATGGGAGAGTCTACCAGAGTATCGATCTTCAGGCAGTAGGGATTTCTGGGTGCGAAGGGGTCGCCCACGATCTTGTTGTAAAGAGAGGGGGGCGTACCGGTGATGGAATAGAGCTTGGTGTTTCTCTGTGCCAGCTGGGGCAGAGAGCTGAGGAGCGCCCAGGTGTAGGGATGACGGGGGCCATAGAACACTTCTTCAACATTGCCAAGTTCAACGATCTGGCCGGCGTAGAGAACTGCAACACGGTCAGCAACGTTTGCAACCACACCCAGGTCGTGGGTAATGAACACGATGGTGAAGTTGAATTCCTTCTGCAGGTCCTTCAGCAACTGCAGGATCTGGGCCTGGATGGTAACGTCCAGTGCAGTGGTAGGCTCGTCACAGATCAGGATCTTGGGCTGGCAGGACAGAGCAATTGCAATAACGATTCTCTGACGCATACCGCCGGAATACTGGAAGGGATAGTCATCGAAACGGTTCTCAGCGTTGGGAATACCAACCTTCTTCATCAGCTCCAGAGCGCGGGCTCTTGCCTCGATCTCAGAGCAATCCTGATGCTTCAGAATAACGGAAGTGATCTGCTTGCCGATGGTGATGATGGGGTTCAGGCTGGTCATGGGATCCTGGAAAACGGTAGCGACCTTGCCGCCGCGGATCTTTGTCCAGTCATTATTGAACTTGACCTTGGTC
>JAZRZW010000101.1:0-7919 GCA_045601585.1 Faecousia sp.
GGAACTTTTGGTGTCTCCTACAATGACCATGGCCTGACAACGTTTGCTTAATTCAGCGGCTTCGTTTTGCCGGGATTCGGTAGCTTTACATATTGTATCAAAGATTTTTAAATTAGTAAACAATTTTTTTGCAATTTGACAACATTTTTTCCAGATTTCTTCCGTAGAAGTGGTCTGACAGACCATAGAAATGGGAATTTCTGCTGTATTTGCAAGGGAATTGGCCCAGGTTTCCAGGGCTTCCGGGGTCTCGAAAATTTCGCACTTGTCGCACCAGCCGGCAATGCCCGCTACCTCCGGGTGGGAGGGAGTGCCGATGATCACCGGGAGACGGCCCTCCGCCTCTGCGGCGCTGACAATGCCGTGGATTCTTTTGACAAAGGGGCAGGTAGCATCGATGATCTCTACACCCTGATTTTCCAGGGCCTGCACAACTTTCCGGGTGACGCCGTGGGAGCGGATCACCACCACATCCCCGGCTCTTGCGTCCTGGGGTGTGTCAATGACTCGAACGCCCATCTGCTCAAAGTGGTGTACGGCGTGGCGATTATGGATGATGGGGCCCAGAGTGCACACAGAGGTGCTTTCCTTTGCGGCTTTTTCCACCAATTCCACAGCCCGATTCACACCAAAGCAGAATCCGGCGCTTTTTGCAACGGTAATGGCCATTATTTGGTCTTCTCCTCCACGATCTTACGGATAGCGGCGATGACCTCGTCGACGGTCATTTCGGAGGTGTCCACCAGTACAGCGTCCTTTGCCTGCTTCAGGGGGGCGATGGGACGGGTGGTGTCCTGATGGTCACGCTGGATGATCTCCTTGAGAATGGTGGGGAGTTGTGCCTTCTGACCCTTGGCGATCAGCTCATCATAGCGGCGCTTGGCCCGCACCTCGGGGGAAGCGGTGAGGAAGATCTTGACCTGGGCCTTGGGCAGTACCACGGTGCCGATGTCGCGGCCGTCCATAATGCAGTTGTTCTGCTTGGCGACCTCCCGCTGCATATCCAGCAGCACATCCCGGACTACCTTATGGGCAGAGACCAGGCTGGCTTTCTGAGAGATGTCCTGGGTGCGGATCTCGCCGGAGACATCCATGCCGTTCATGATCATGTGCTGCTTGCCGTCTTCGTCGTACTCGATCTTGATGGTCAGTTCGTCGATGTAACGCTCCACGCCGTCGGCATCCTTGGGGCTGTCGCCCAGCAGGTCCAAAAAATATGCCACGGTGCGGTAGATGGCGCCGGTGTCCACGTAGCAGAAATTCAGTTCCTTGGCCAGAGCCTTGGCGATGGTGGATTTACCTGCGCCGGCGGGGCCGTCGATGGCGATGTTGATGGTTTTAGCCATTTTGTGTCTCTCCTCTCAAAGCGGCCAGTGCCGCACTTTCTTTTTCCAAAACCTCTTCCGGGGTCAGACCCAAACGGTCTGCGGTCTGTTCCGGAGTCAGGGGCAGGCCGCCTTCCAGACCGAATCGCAGACTGATGAGCTTTGCGTCTGCTTCCGACAGGGTGGACAGCATTTCCAGGATCCGCTGGCGGCTCTGGAAGTATGCGGTGTTTTCCACATCCTGAGCGTCGTCGGGTTCCGGCTCTTTTTCCTCCCGGGAGTCGTCCACGGCCTTGCGTTTCTGGGCATTTTCCAGGGCGTTTCGCAGGGCCTGCGCTTCCTCCTCGGTGATATGCAGCCGCTGGGCGATCTCCGCCACAGTGGGGTTGCGGCCCAGCTCACTCAGGAGCTGCTGATCCATGTCCCGATAGTCGGCCATGCCGTCCCGGAGTTTTTCACCGATGCCGCTGGCCATTGCCTGGGCAAGACAAGCCATTGCCATGGCCTGACGGATCTGGGCCACACAAAGGGTCTCGAAATCGCCCTTTTCATAGCTGAGGATCGCCTGCCAGAGGGCAAGTCCACCCTCCTGACACAGGTCCAGGAGCAGGACACCCCGGCCGGTGAATTCCCGGGCAATGCCCACGACCCGACCCAGCATAGCGTTGACCAGTCGCTCCGGTGCAGATTCGTCACCGGCGGCGGATTTCTCAGCCAAAAGCTGGGGATCTTCGGCGGTGGGAGTGGCGGCAACCTCTTCCAGGTAGATCCGCAGGGGGTCGTTTTCCTCCAAAGCGGATAGCAGGTCGTTTTTCTTAGCCAGCTCCTCCTCCCGACGCAGGCGGGCGGCAGATGCGCCGTCGGCGTGGAATTTGGGCAGATCGGAAAGGTCGATCACCACACGGTTTTCAGTAAAATATTCAAAGGCCTGATCCAACACATCCTCGTTTTCCGATTCCATCAGGGTCAGAAAAGCGGCGGCGGAGCAGGTGCCGTCTGCGCACAGACGGGAAAGTTCCTCAAGTAAGATCATCTAAAAAGTCCTCCAGACCAAAGTCTGCGCCTAAATCCTGCAGTTTTTCGATTGCCTGGGCGTTGAGCTGGCGCACCCGCTCTTTGGAGATGCCCAGCAACCCGGCGATTTCTTCGAAGCTGTGGCACTTGCCGTCGGCAAGGCCGAAATGGAGCCGCAAAATGGTTTGTTTGCGTTCGTCCAACCGGGACAAAAGGGCGGTGAGAATCTGCTCCAACTCAGCTCGCAGTAAGGCTTTTTGGGGTTCGGTGGCGGCGGCTTCCTCCGCTTCGGCCACCATATCCAGGGAGCAGATATCCAGGCAGAAGCCCAGGAGCTTGCGTACTTTTTGGGGGGTGCAGCCCAGGGCGTCGGCCAGGGCCTGCTCTGTGGGCTCTTCTCCGGTCTCGGCTAAGAGGCGGGTGCGTTCCCGCTGCAGCCGACGGATCTGATCGCCGGTGTATTCCGGAATGGAAATCAGGTCGTCACCGGCCAGATACCGGAGGATCTCCCGGCGGATCCAATCGGTTGCGTAGGTAGAAAACCGGGTGTTTTTGGTGTAGTCAAACTTTTTTGCGGCTTTCAGCAGGCCGATACTGCCCTCCTGGCACAGATCCAGCAACGGGGCGCCACGGCCGGCATAAGTTTGGGCGATGCTCACCACCAGCCGCAAATTGGAATTGACCATCTGGCGGATGGCATTTTCATCTCCGGCGGCGCATTTTTTCGCCAGCTCCAGTTCCTCGGATTGGGTCAGCCGGGGAAATTGCCGGATATCCCGGAGATATAGAGACATATCGTGATCGGTTAAGGTAGCGCTCATGGGTTTGTTCCTTTGCTTGCTTTGAACTTGTTGCGCAGGGCCAGAAGATCATCGTCGCTTTCGATGTTCTTTGCCTGCTGCGACAGCACTGTGCGGATGCAGTCCCGGAAGGCCTTTTCGTTGACAGGGCCCTCATGCTTGTTGGCAACTGCCACCATATGACTCATTTCCTCGGAGGAGAGGTCCTCCAGCACGGAAAGAGAAATGTCCAGGTGCATACCGTGGCGGGTATGGAGCTGGGCGAACACCCGACCCAGGAGGGGTACGGTGAACTTGTCCCCGGTGAGGATGCCCACATTGTCCAGCAGAGCCGGTTCCTTCAGAACCTGGGCGATGATCTGCTCCTCGGCCATAGCGGATTTCATATTATCGTAGCGAATGCTGCGCTCCTTGGGGCGCAAGACCTGCACCGGTGCCAGCTCCACTTTTTCCTGGGCCTTTTTCTGTTTTGCCAGGCGGCGCTTGAAGGCTTTGGAGATTTCCAGCTTCATGGCGTCATCGCTGATGCCGGCAGCTTCCGCTACCCGATGGCCGTAAATCTCTCTTTTTACGGAGCTGTCCAAAGTTGCCAGAAGCTCTGCGGCATCCTGCAGGAAGCGTACTTTCTGGGCATCCAGGCCCAGGTCGTATTTGCTCCGAATGGCATTGAGCTGATATTCCACCCGGTCGGCAGAATCCTCAAGCAGCATACGGAAGCGATCAGCGCCGAATTTATGGAGGAATTCGTCCGGGTCTTTGGCGTCTTTCATCTTCAGGACTTTCACCCGAATGCCGGCCTTTTCCAGCATGGGGATAGCTCTTTGGGCTGCCCGCTGACCGGCCTCATCGGCGTCGTAGGTCAAAATGACCTGCTCGGTGTAGCGGGTAAGCAGAGCCACCTGCTCTTCTGTCAGGCTGGTGCCCAGGGAAGCTACGGCATTGTCAAAGCCGAACTGGTGCAGGGTGACCACATCGATGTTGCCCTCCACCAGAATGATGGAAGATTCTTTGGTTTTTTTGGCGAAATTGAGACCAAACAGGTTTTTTCGCTTATTAAAAATAATGGTTTCGTTGGAGTTGAGGTACTTGGGAGTGGAGTCGTCCAGCACACGGCCGCCGAAACCGATCACATTGCCCCGGACATCGATGATGGGGAACATCAGCCGGTTGCGGAAGCGGTCGTAGATCCGGCCGTTCTTTTCACCCACCAGGTCGGCAGAGCGCAATTCTTTGTCGGTGTAGCCTTTTTTCTTCATGGCGTCCACCAGGGAATTCCAGGAATTAGGGGCAAAGCCGATGCCGAATCGGGTGACGATGGATTTGGTCAGACCACGCTTTTTGATGTACTCCAGGCACTCCTGGCCGGCGGGGCTGAAGAGCTGCTCGTTGAAGAAACGGCCGGCCTCTTTCATCAGCGCCCAAAGCCGTTCCTGGTTCTTATGGCGGCTCTGGTACTGCTCGTCCTCCGGCACTTCCAGGCCGACCCGCTGGGCAAGCCTGCGGACTGCATCGGGGTAGGTAAGACCCTCGATTTCCATCATAAAGTTGATGGGGCCGCCGCCCTTGTGGCAGCCGAAGCAATAGTAGATGTTTTTGCCCGGATTGACAGAGAAGGATGCGGTTTTTTCGCCATGGAAGGGGCAAAGGCCAAACAGGTTTGCGCCGGTGCGCTTATTCAGATTCACATACTGGCCCACCACATCTTCAATGGGATTTCTTGCCACTAATTCGTCAATAAAAGACGGGGGAAAAGCCATAAACCCGCCTCCTTTCTAAATTCTTAGAAGATATTATAACACAGAATCAACGGATATTCCAGCCCATCGGGACGAAAAGTTCCGTATATTTGTCCACGGCGTAGTTGTCGGTCATGCCGGCGATATAGTCGCAGACGGTGCGCTCCAGTCCGTCGAAGGACATTTGGGGGTGGAAGTCCTCGGGGAGCGCCTGAGGGTTGTTGTAGTAGTATTCGTACAGTCGGATAAGCATGTCCTCGGCTTTCCCCTCCTGGCTCTTGGCCACAGGGCTGCGGTAGACCTTATCGAACATAAAGCTCCGCAGGTCCGAGAGGGCTGTTTCCACCGCCGGAGACATACAGATCTTGCCGGCTTCCCGGGAGGTAGCGATGGTGTCTCGCACCAGGGTGTCGATGCGGTTGCGGGGGGTCAGGCCCAGGGTGTTGCAGATGTCCTGGGGAACATCCTCGGCGCGCAAAATGCCGGCCCGGATGGCGTCGTCCATATCGTGGTCCACATAGGCGATCCGGTCGGAAAGCCGTACGATCCAGCCCTCCAGGGTGCCGGGATCGTGGTCGCCGGTGTGGCCTAAAATGCCCATACGGACTTCATAAGTCAGGTTCAGGCCCTCGCCCTCTTTTTCCAGCACATCCACCACCCGCAGGCTCTGCTCATTATGGTGGAAGGGATGACCCAATGCCTGGGTCAGGGTGCGCTCACCGGCGTGGCCAAAGGGGGTGTGGCCCAGGTCGTGACCCAGGGCGATGGCTTCGGTGAGATTCTCGTTCAGCGCAAGGGCTCTTGCGATGGTGCGAGCGATCCGGGAGACCTCGATGGTGTGGGTCATCCGGGTGCGGTAGTGGTCGCCCTCCGGCTGGAGGAAGACCTGGGTCTTGTGCATCAGGCGACGGAAGGATTTACTATGTACGATCCGGTCGCCGTCCCGCTGATAGATGGTGCGCACATCGCTTTCGCCTTTTTCTTCCGGGTGCAGTCGGCCCCGGCTTTTGTCGGAAAAAGCTGCCAGGGGAGAAAGTTGCTCATGCTCCTGCAGCTCCATTTCTTCGCGTAATGTCATAGTTTAGCCTCCTACGGGGAATGCCCGATACTCCTGGCCGGTGACCAGAGCTTCCACGGTGCCGCTGGTCATATCCGTCAGCCGATCGATAAAGGCGTCGGTTTGGGGTGCGGCGATCAGCACCTCCAGATCGATCTCTGCGCCGAATTGCGTACTGCGGATCACGCCGTCAAAGGCGGCAATTTCCAGCTTCATGCGCTCGTAAAAATTGTAAGGACAGGGGATGTACAGCACGCTCCAGACCCGCTTCATCGACTTGCCTGCAGCATCAATGGCGATTTTTGCGCCTTTTGTGTAGGCGCGGACCAGACCGCCTGCGCCCAAAAGGGTGCCGCCGAAATAGCGGGTCACCACGCATACAATATTGTAGATTTGCTCTTTTTGCAGCACCTGCATCATGGGATTGCCGGCAGTACCGCCGGGTTCGCCGTCGTCGGAAAAGCGCATGGCGCCGTCCCGAATCACATAGGCCCAGCAGTTGTGGGTGGCATCATAGTGCTGCTTTTTCATATCCGCGATTTTCCGGAGGGCTTCCTCCTCCGTCTCCACCGGCCAGACACGGCCGATAAACCGGGATTTTTTCTCTACAAATTCATCCTCACCGAACCCGGTGGGCACCAGATATTCCTCCAAGAAAATCACCTCCTGGCAACGATAATTTTATTTTTCTTCCGTGATATAGTCTTTTACCCGACCGTACAAAATGGGGTCCACGACGGTCTCCACCACGATGCCATCCCCGGTGTAATCCACGCTTTTGACCTGGGCGTTCTGATGAAGGGTGTCCACCAGGCCGCCGGCGCTGTAAGGAATGGTCAGGACCAAGTGATGGCGGCCCTGATCCAGGGCTTTTTCGATGGCCCGGAGGAGATGCTCCAGACCCCGGCCGCTTTTGGCGGAGATGGGAACAATATCCTGGCCCGCGGGGATGTCGATGGCACCGGGCAGGTCGCATTTGTTGTAGCATTTCAGCACCGGGGTTTCCGGTTTTGCCAGCTTTGCAATCAGGTTATCTACCACCTCGATGTGCTCCTGCCGGTTTTCGTCTCCGGCATCGATCACATGGAGCAAAAGGTCGGCATATTGCAGCTCCTCCAGGGTGGCCTGGAATGCTTCTACCAGATGGTGGGGCAGCTTTGCGATAAAACCAACGGTATCACTGAGGACAACGGTGAGATTATCGGACACCTCCAGCATTCGGGAGGTGGTGTCCAGGGTGTCGAACAGCCGGTTGTTGGCCGGGATACCTGCATCGGTGAGCGTGTTGAGGAGGGTGGATTTGCCTGCGTTGGTATAGCCCACAATGGCCACCACCGGTACGGAATTTTTCATTCGGCGCTGGCGCTGCACGCCACGCACCTGACGCACCTGTTCCAGCTCCTGCTGGAGTCTTGCGATCCGCTCCCGGATATGGCGCCTATCGCTTTCCAGCTTGGTCTCGCCGGGGCCTCGGGTGCCGATGCCACCGCCCTGTCGGGAAAGACTCTTGCCCATTCCGGAAAGCCGGGGCAGAAGATACTTATACTGGGCAAGCTCCACCTGGAGGCGGCCCTCTTTGGTTTTTGCCCGCTGGGCAAAAATGTCCAGGATCAGGGCGCTGCGGTCCAGCACGGTAACGCCTAAAATATCCTCCAATGCCCGGATGTGGCCGGGGGAAAGTTCGTTATCAAATACCGCCATAGTGGCTTGGGTGGCCTCGATGAGCATTTTCACTTCCAAAGCCTTGCCCTCGCCGATGAAGCTGTGGGCATCGGGGGTGTGGCGATTCTGCAGAATTTTACCGGTGCAGAAGCCGCCGGCGGTTTCCAGCAACGCTTCCAGCTCTTCCAGGGTCTCATCGGTGGCGGTCTGCGCCTGGGTGAAGCAGTCGGCGTTCAGGCCAACCAGTACCGCCCGTTCCTGTTTTTTCTCAAAATTCGATTCCATACGGCCTCCATGCGGCCCTTGCCGCTGTCAAAAAGCAATA
>JAZRZW010000102.1:0-3579 GCA_045601585.1 Faecousia sp.
GAATAAAACTGAAATCCAAAACCAGGCAGAAAAAGAAAATCGCCGCAGCAGTCTACGAATACCAGGCAGACTGCGACGGCGAGTGGGGCGAAATCTATTTTGATTTTGAAAAGGGACGGCAGAAAATTCTCTGGCTTGCTGACTGGGATACTACCAAAAGTAAGATCTATGCCAAGCGTGTCATCGATTTTGTTTTGAAGCAGGACAGCGAGGAACTGCCGAAGGAAAAGCTGATTGCCTTTGAAAAATAACGTGCACAAATCACGGAACGGGGGACAGGGAACGGGGAGTGCGTTAGCCCATTTGCTCCCCCGGTGATGCAGCTGCATTCCAAGAATTTTTAACAAAATTCCCTTCACTCCGCTTCACCACCTACACCCGAACAGCCGGATTTTGTCTGATGAACAAATCCTGAATTTTGGCCCGTGGCGCGCCAAAATCCGCCTGTTCTGCGTTCTCCTGAAAGTGCTTGTTCCCGCATCGAACAACCCCTTTCAGCAGACCGCGGTCGCAAAAGGTCTAACACACTAGACTTATGCCAGCATAAATCGTGTGCCAACAGGGCGCTTTCACCCCTATTGGAAACCCAGAATCAAAGGAATCTGCCATCCCTTTGAAATCCCAGCCGTTTTGAAATCTGTATATACAAACCAGGAAAACCGTGTTTGCATCTACACATCCCAAAACAAAAATCCCCACAGTCGATCCTCCGGTAAGGAGAGGAAAGACTGTGGGGATTTCAAATGACTCATTCGTAGAAATGGGAGAAACTCATGCGCCATGCACAACTGCGGCGACGCGCTTCCTGAACACTTTTCTGTGTTCGGGTGCAAGATAAAATGCATTAACCCTGACCATAATAGGCATTCTTGCCATGCTTACGCAGATAGTGCTTATTCAGCAATTCCTGCTGCATGGTTTCCTTGCGGGGAGTGATTGTTTCCGTGTGGAAGGCCATGAAGGCCAGTTCTTCCAGAACCACAGCATTATGCACGGCATTGTGCGGATCAGCACCCCAAGTAAAGGGGCCGTGACTGTGAACCAGAACAGCAGGGATATCATCAGCGGATTTATCTTCAAAGGTTTCGACGATGACATTTCCGGTCTCCTTTTCGTACTCCCCTGCAATTTCCTCCGGGGTCATTTTCCGGGTGCAGGGGATTTCACCGTAGAAATAGTCGCCGTGGGTGGTGCCATAGGCAGGAATGCCGTGGCCAGCCTGTGCCCAGCTGGTTGCCCAGCGGGAATGGGTATGGACAACGCCGCCGATATTGGGGAATGCATTGTACAAAGCCACATGGGTAGCCGTGTCGGAAGAGGGCTTCCATTTACCTTCTACCTTTTTGCCGGTTGCGAGACTGACAACAACCATATCTTCCGGAGTCATATTGTCGTACTGCACACCGGAGGGTTTGATGACCATCAGGCCCTTTTCCCGATCAACACCGGAAACATTACCCCAGGTAAAAGTCACAAGGCCGTACTTGGGCAGTTCCAAATTCGCCTTACATACAATTTCTTTCAGTTCTTCAAGCATAGCTGCTCCTTTTCTTTTTGAGGTGACCGCAGGTGCAATGGGCCCTTGCACCTGCGGTCAGAGAGGAGAAGGGAATGCATAACATTCCAATGGCAAAATAAATTAGTTCTTCAGCTTCCAGGCCAGATCGTTCAGGAACAGTTCCTTTTCCAGAGCGTCCACGGTGGTTTCCTTGGTGATGTGGACGAACTCGATGTCCATCATCTTCGCCCAGTCCTTCATCTGTTCTGCGGTCACGTCGTAGCTCAGAACGGTATGGTGCGCACCGCCGGCGGTGATCCAGCATTCCACACCGTCGGTCAGATTGGGCATAGCCTTCCACATAACACGGGCAACAGGCAGGTTTGGCATAGGAAGAATGGGCTTGACGCAGACGATATCCTGCACGATCAAGCGCAGACGTCCGCCCATATCGACGAGGGAAACGACGATGGCATCGCCCTCCTTACCCTCGAATACCAGACGGGCAGGATCCTTCTCGTTCATACCGATGCCCAGATGATGGGTCTCGATCTTGGGCTTGGCGTTAGGATCAGCAAGGCTGGGGCAGACCTCCAGCATGTGAGCGCCCAGAGAATATTCCTGACCCTCAACCAGATGATAAGTATAGTCTTCCATGAATGCGGAAGCGCCGTTGCCGCCTTCACCCATGGCCTTCATGATTGCGGTCATAGCGCTGACCTTCCAGTCGCCTTCACCGCCGTAGCCATAGCCCTGAGCCATCAGGTGCTGAGAAGACAGGCCGGGCAGCTGCTCCATGCCGTACAGATCCTGGAAGGTGTTGGTGAAGGCCATACAGCCGTTGGCATCCAGCATCTTCTTCATGGCAATTTCTTCCCGAGCCTGATAGCGGATGGCAGCGATATTGGGAGAGTTGATCTCGTACTTCTCGGTATAAACAGCCATCAAGGCATCGATCTCTTCCTCTGTGACTGCATTCATTTCCTTGACCAGATCGCCGACTGCCCAGGTATTGACCTGCCAGCCCAGCTTGGTCTGGACTTCAACCTTATCGCCTTCGGTAACGGCAACTTCACGCATGTTGTCGCCGAAGCGCATGACCTTCATGGTCTTGGAAGCCGCAACACCAACGGCAGCCTTCATCCAATCACCAATACGGTTCAGAACCTTCTCATTCTTCCAGTAGCCCGCGATGACCTTTCGGGGCATTCTCAGGCGGGAGGCAATGAAGCCATGCTCCCCGTCGCCATGCGCACCCTGATTCAGGTTCATGAAGTCCATATCGGTCTCGTCATTGGGGATCTCCAAATTATACTGGGTAGCGAAATGGCAATAGGGCTTCTGCAGATTTGCCAGGCCGTTGATCCACATCTTGGAGGGGCTGAAGGTATGGCACCAGGTGATGATACCGGCGCAGGAATCGTCGTAGTTTGCTTCCTTGATGATCTGGGTGATCTGGGCATTGGACATGGCAGTGACCTTATAGATCAGAGGGTAAGGCAGGGACTTGCTCATTTCAGCGGCCATCTCAGCAGCACGCTCTGCAACAGTCTTCAGGACTTCTTCACCGTACAGATCCTGAGAACCAACCACAAACCAGAAATTGTACTTCATATCTGTTTCCTCCTTAGATGACTTCTACGGCGATCTTTTCCACCTTCAGAAGCTGTTTGTACTGTTCGATATATGTATTGAAGCCGTCCACATCTGCCTGCTCGGGGTTCAGAGTCGTACCCTTGGCATCAGCGAAGACATGAGTGTTCAGGTACTCTTCCAGCGTCTCACCCTCTGCTTTATTAGCCATGTAGGCCGCCAGCAGCGCCATGCCGTAAGGACCGCCCTCGCCTGCGGATTCCATGCAGGTAACAGGAGCGTTGCAGGCTGCGGCCATGTACTTCTGACCAACAACCGGAGTCTTGAACAGACCGCCGTGACCGGTTAGAGAGTCGATAGCAACCTTTTCCTCTGACAGAATGTCCATACCGATTTTCAGAGTGGACATAGTAGAATAAAGCTGCGCACGGAAGAAGTTTGCCAGCGTGAACTTACTGTCAGGGCGGCGGACAACCAACGGACGGCCC
>JAZRZW010000103.1:0-2884 GCA_045601585.1 Faecousia sp.
GGAAGTCCATATAGGCATGGGCTGCTTTTCAGCGTCTGCATATCCGCCGGGCGGCGCAGGATCGGTTGCTCATCATAGGCTAAGGAAATCAAATTGCCTCCACACCCCGGAGCAACCTCCGCCTTCCATTTCCCCTGTTTAATTAAAATAAATTCTTCCATATCAAAGCTCCACAAAGCAAATCTCGTCTTTCTTCAGTGTCACAATTCTGCTTGTTCCGGTAGTGACATTGATGTAGATCACTTCCCCATCGCCGGCAGAACCGTTCCAAACCGCAAGCCCCAGGCTTCCATCCTTTGCACGGTATGCCTTTTGGAAGAACTGACAGGAGGATGCGGTAAATCCATCCTCGTCCACAAATGTGCCATCAAAGAAGTATTTGCTGTATTTCTTTCGTAGCGCAATAGCCTTTGCCATATAGGCCGCATAGTTAGGAATATCACGAACTGTTCCAAAGCAGCGGAAAATGGAAAGGTCATAGGCAAGGCCATACATAAAGGTATGGTTAATATTATCCAGCATTTTCCCCTCATCCAGGGCCATAGATCGGTTGGTGATCACAAGCTCCGGGAAGGTATAGCGCAGCATCTCATGGGCATCGTTGCCACGGGAGCGTTGCGTGGCAGGCTGGATGATATCCATGCTCTTGGCGTAGATATCTACGATATCCTCCTGCATCATGGCGCAGTCAAAGCCATGGCGCTTTACGTTTTCACGAAGCTCTACATAGCGGTCTGCCTTGGAGCAGTAGGATTCATTGGGCTTCTTATGGTCGTGATTATCCGCAAAACAGAACAGCGGACGCTGACCGCCCAGATCATAAAGCACACCGTCGCAGCCCAATTCCAGGCAGTAATCCGCGCTTCTCTTCATCTTCTCCTGCCAGTGATCTGAGCCGGGACAAGCCACAAACATGGGCATAGGCGGACTGTGAAACTTCCGGTAAGTACCGTCCGCTGCATAGGTTTCGGAGAAGGGAACTTCTTCACCCCAAATATCTTTGATCGTGGCAGCATCGCCGCCCCCGTTGAGATAGTACGCACTTTTGCGGTCGATCAGGCTGTAGCTGAGGAACATGATCAGCTTGCCGCCCTTACTGTGAACATAGTCAATGCTCTTCTTCAGTTCCTCGATGCCGCCCTGCTCCTCATCGATGACATAGTCCGGCCAACGGCGGGCAAAGCCGCCCCTCGTCCAGCCCAGAACAAAGATCGTATTGATGCCCACAGCCTTCGCTTCATCGAACATCCAGGGAATATCCTTAAATGTAAAATTATGCTCGCCGTTCTGTGGACGAAAAATACAGCGAAGCCAGCCCTGGAACTCCTTTGTCCAGGTGGGCATATCCGGAGCTGTCCAGTCGCAGCACTCCTCCATCCACTTGCGATAGATCTTTGCGCCTTTGTGCCAGTCACCGTCAAGCATGGCATAAACCACAGCTGGACCGTGATAGCGCTCCCCCTTATTCAGGAACGGATACTGTGCGATTCCCAAACGCAGAGACTGATTGGCAACAGTGCGCTCTACATGGAGGCAGATGATCCGGCTTTTGCTGTCATGGTTTGCTATATACAGGCCCTCCCGGTCATTGCACAAGCTGTACCACTGCATGCTGCCAAAGCCGGGATATGGCAGATCCAGGTCAGAATGACGGTGATCCGGACGCTCGTACTTCTTTTTGAAAAAAACATTTTCCGCAAACATATCCGCATGGAGAGGATCATGGATCTTATATCCCAGCTTCCTGGGCCACATCAGATAATCTTCCTTCGGGTCGTCTCCCAAGCTTTGGACGCCGGAAACACCAGCAATCTGAATTTCAGCAATTAAAACATCGCTGCGATTTTCAATATCCACTGTCACCTGCAGCTGCGATCCATCCAAGGTGTAGGTGAGGCAGAGCGTTACGTCCAGTTTTCCGTGCTGATTGTGCAGTCCGTTATAGACTGCCTTCATCTGATTGCCGGAAATAGTGATCTCAGGTGTCTGATCCACACCATGAATACTGCGCTCAAAGTGTTCGCCCTCCTGATAGATCAAACGGAATGTTTCACCGGGAGTTTTGCAGTATTCATGTCCATTGAAGCCATTGATGGTAGAGGTCACCATACCATTTTCATCGAGAGTATAAGTCCAATACTGATTTTTAAGAGTGAATTCCATAACGGTCCTCCCAGCCTGCAACTTTAGTATCACAATTATACAATATGTTTTCACAAAAGGCAATCAGAAGTATAAAAATGCGCCCCAACCGAATGGCCGCGAGCCTGCGTACTGGCTGCGGAAGATAAAGCAGGGCATAAGTGTGTGCCGGGGTCGATAGCAGACGAAGCAGATTTATCGGTGAGGAAGATATCGGGCGCCCCCCCAAACGGACGCAAATCCGGAATAGACGTATACATTAGATCTCCCGGGCACCGCAACCAGAAACAGGTGAAACCAACTCCTGCAACAAAGAAAAAGGCTCCACCCTTGCGAGTGGAGCTTTGTGTACGCGTTACCTATCTTCCCGGGCAGTCGCCCGCCAAGTATTGTCGGCGCACATGAGCTTAACTTCTGTGTTGGGGATGGGGAGTGAGGGGAGCGCCGCCGGTGGCGGATGAGGCGACCCGAACGAGTGGCAGCGGTCGGCAGATGACGATGCCGCTCCGCCGGCAAGGAAGATGCCGGGCACCGCAACAGGAAACAGATGGACCCTCATGACAATCAATATATTCATGTGGTCCAAACCCCTATTCAATTGAAAAACTCCGTCGCCAAGGACATTCGCCGGGAACCGCAAACGGAAACAGGTGGACCCTCATGACAATCAACATGTACCATATTCCCAGAACATCATCCTTTGTCCTAACCCACAATATAAAATTGGAAAAAAAGACCTCAC
>JAZRZW010000104.1:0-2762 GCA_045601585.1 Faecousia sp.
CTTCAGGCTCAGCTCAGGCTTCCACTCGCCCTTAGGCTTGCCCATGTGGGAGCACAGAATGACCTTTGCACCCTTGTTCACCAGGTACTCGATGGTGGGCATGGCGGCAACGATACGCTTGTCGGAAGTGATCTTACCGTCCTTGGTGGGTACGTTGAAGTCGCAGCGGCACAGGACGCGCTTGCCGGCCACTTCAATGTCTTCGATAGACTTCTTGTTGTAGTTCATGTTCATTTTCCTCCCTATTTTCAGAGGGGCGATCCCCTCATACTTCCATAATCCTGCAGTCCCGGGAAATCCAGCTGGCGCAGCGCCTCGTACACGGTGATGGCTACGCTGTTGCTCAAATTCAGGCTTCGGGCCTCACTGCGCATAGGCAGCTTGATACAGCACTCCCTGTGCGCTTCCAAAAAATCCTCCGGAAGGCCCTTGGTCTCCTTGCCGAAGAACAGATAGCAGCCATCCTCAAACCGGGCTTCGGCATAGCTTTTGGGCGCTTTCGTGGAAAGACACCACATTTGCTTCACATCGTTTTTGGAAAAGAAATCGTCGAGATCTTCGTAATCCCTGACCTCCACCAAATGCCAGTAGTCCAGGCCGGCCCGTTTCACCGCCTTGTCGGAAATGTCGAAGCCCAAGGGACGGATCAGATGTAGCCGCGCTCCGGTGGCGGCGCAGGTGCGTGCGATATTGCCGCAGTTTTGCGGAATTTCCGGTTCTACCAAAACAATATTGAGCAAAGCCTCCACCTCCGGCGCTGAGCCGGGAAGTTTCCCTGATGCCCGCTTGTTTATTGTATGTCAAAATTCTTGTAAAAGCAATGAGAAAATCGAGAAAATTTTATTTTTTTCATAGATTTTACATAAAAAAAGTTGTAAATGCTACAAATTTGTGCGTTTTGTGCTTGCCCGGCGGTTTTTTTGAAAAGAAGAAAAACATAAACCGGGAAATCCGACGGCAATCATTGACTTTTTCTGCTTTTTATGAGAAAATAAACCCATGATTTTAACAAGAACGAGAGGGTATAGTATATGATCCAATCCAGAACCCATACCTGCGGCGAGCTGCGTCTTGCCGATGCAGGCAAACAGGTCACCCTTGCCGGCTGGCTGGAAAATGTCCGTGAGGTTGGCGCTAACTTTGCATTTTTGGTCCTCAGGGATTATTACGGCACGACCCAGGTGGTGGTGGAGACCGAGGAAATGATGCGCATTATCAAATCTATCAACAAGGAGACTACCATCCAGGTTACCGGCACAGTTCGGGAACGCGAGAGCAAGAACCCCAAGCTGGCCACCGGCGACATCGAGGTCGTACCTGAGAAGATCGAGATCCTGGGCAAGTGCCGTCACAATCAGCTGCCCTTTGAGATCAATAAGAGTAAGGACGCAGACGAAAATACCCGTCTGAAGTACCGCTACCTGGATCTGCGGAATCCTGCGGTGAAAAAGAATATCATCCTGCGCTGCCAGGTGGTCGCCGCCATCCGTGCAGCCATGACAGAGCGTGGCTTCCTGGAGACCACCACGCCCATCCTTACCGCTTCTTCTCCCGAGGGCGCCCGTGACTACCTGGTGCCTGCCCGGAATCACCCCGGAAAATTCTATGCGCTGCCCCAGGCACCTCAGCAGTTCAAGCAGCTGCTCATGACCTCCGGCTTTGACCGCTATTTCCAGATCGCGCCCTGCTTCCGGGATGAAGATGCCCGTGCGGACCGCACCCCCGGCGAATTCTATCAGCTGGATATGGAAATGGCCTTTGCCACCCAGGATGATGTGCTGGCGACTTTGGAGGATGTGCTTCAGCCCATTTTCTGCAAGTTCGGTAAGTATGAGCGCGTTTCCACCGCTCCCTTCCGCCGCATCCCCTTCAATGAAGCCATGGAGCGCTATGGCTCTGACAAGCCGGATCTGCGTATCGATCTTGAGGTGCAGGATATCACCCGGGAGGTGACCGGCTGTGCTTTCGGTCCTTTCCAAAACGCCACCGTTAAGGCTGTAGCTGTGAATGATTTCGCAGAGGGCCGTAAGTGGATCGATAAGCTGCTGGCCGATGTGGAGGTTCAGACCGGCAATAAGAGCTGCTGGTTCAAGGTGGATGAGAACGGTGAGCTCACCGGTGGTATCTCCAAGTTCCTGGCAGACCAAAAGGATGCGCTGACGCAGAAGCTGGGTCTGAAGCCCGGCAGCTTTGTCTGCATGGCGGCAGGCAAGAAGTCCGTTGCTCAGAAGACCGCCGGCGTGATCCGCACCATGATGGGCAGACGCATCCCCGGGCACTTCGACGAGGAGCAGTATGCTATGTGCTGGATCGTAGACTTCCCCATGTACGAAATGGGTGAGGAATCCGGCGAGCTGGAGTTCTGCCACAACCCCTTCTCCATGCCCCAGGGTGGAAAGGCTGCCCTGGAAGCTGCAGAGGGTGATACCGAAAAGCTCCTGGCCATCAATGCCAATCAGTATGACCTGGTGGACAACGGCTACGAGAGCGCGTCCGGCGCTGTCCGTAACCACGATCCTGAGATCATGGTCAAGGCCTTCCAGATGGTGGGCCTGGGCGAAGAGGATGTAAAGGCCAAGTTCCCGGCTATGTACAATGCCTTTACCTACGGTGCGCCCCCTCACGCAGGCGCAGCCCCCGGCATCGACCGGATCGTGATGCTGCTTTGCGGCGAGGAGTCTATCCGTGAGGTCATCACTTTCCCCATGAACAAGACTGCCCAGGACCTGATGATGGACGCGCCCACCACCGTTTCCCAGAAG
>JAZRZW010000105.1:0-7577 GCA_045601585.1 Faecousia sp.
CAACGAAATTGGTAGTCCTCGGCTAAACCGGAATTTAGGTGATCGAATGATCCCGGGTCTGCGCAAAAAGATCCCTCCGGATATTTTCCGGAGGTATGGTTGTATATGGACATAAATTATTCCACCAAGGTGTCGGAGAAAATTTTCTCTGTCTCTTCTTCTGATTCCGTATCTTCTTCAGTTTTGATCGGTGTGCCGTCGGGGTTTAAGCCGTGGGTTTCGTTAAAATGCTCTGTAAGTGTCTTAAAAGGCTTTTTCAGCAGTGTGTTGGCAAAGAGCATCGCAGTGCTGAAATACAGTGTGCCCCAAATGGGAGTCAGAGACATAGGGGTGTGGACATCGCCAAAGCCGATAATGAAGACTGCCCAAAATGCGAAGGGGAAGAATACCAGCAAGGTTGCCAAAATGGAGCGGATGGGATGCGCAAACAGTAAAAACCAGGAATTGCGGATCAGCTGCCACCATTTACAGCCGAAGCGGGAATGGAAGGCGGGGATCAGCGTTGCGAAAATCGCGCACAGACCAACGGAGATCATAACCAGCCAACCTGCTGCACCGGCATACAGAGCAACCAGTGCCAGCCAGAAAACCACTGCCAGCAGTGCACAAGCGATGCCCCAAGCTAAGGTAACCGTTCCAAAGCCGTTGACAAAACCCCGGAAGAAGGCCGCAGCAGGGGAGGAGTCGTCCTCTTTGTCCGTCAGCACTTTGCAGGCAGTGTACATACCGGCTTGGGCTGCACCGATGGTGAAGAGGGGGATACAGCATAATAAGTATATTACATTTAGTATGATCAAGTCGCCCACAAACATTAGGATCTGCATAGGGGGCGAATCGTAGGAAAAAAGCTTATTCATAACATACCTCCTAATTCTCTCTTACAGTTTACGGCAAAAAGTGAGGGAATGCAAGAATAAATTGTGAAATTTGCGTTAATTACCCGGATTATTTTCAGAAAGTATTTGCATTGTTCATAATTACAACTTATAATATATGGTAGTTGTAAGGCTAAGGGGAGAGAAAAATGCAAGAGAAGGAAACGATTATCGACAAGCTCGGTAAATATATATCTTTGGCGGGTAACGCCATTATGATGAACCTGCTGTTTTTGGTTTGCTGCATCCCGGTTTTTACCATTGGTGCTTCCTGGTGCGGCTTGCTGACAGCCATTCGGTATTACATCCGTGGTGAGAAGTGGTTTGCCGGCTTCAAAACCGGTTTTAAAACGCGCTTCCTGCGCAGCACCGTTGCCTGGTGTGTCATGCTGATACCCAATATCTATTTTCTGCTGGATGTGCGCTATACTTACAGCAGCTTTCAGGCAGTGGGATTTGCCCATTTGACACCCTTTATCGGTGCAATGCTGATGTTTGCCCTTTCTGCGATGATTACTGTAAGTTTGTTGATTTTTAATGTCTATATTCCTACCAAAATCGGCGACTGGCTGCGCAATTCCGTAAATCTTTTATTTAAAGTTCCTTTGGAATTATTGGGCTGTGCAGCAATGTTTTGGCTGCCGGTGGTTGTATTTACGGTGCAGGAGTGGCAGTTCATTTTTGTGTACGGTTTAATGATCTTTGTGGCAATGTACTTTACCATTGCGGCAATGGGCAATACGTTGCTGCTGAAAAATGCGCTGGTGCAGTATTTGTTGCAGGCAAGGGCGGCAGGCATATTGATTGCGGACGAAGGTGAAAAGCAGAAAGTACAGGCTGAAGAGGAAGACGACTGCCAGGAATACGAAGAAGAATCTGAGGAAGAATAACTATGTGGGAGAAGCTTAAGGAAATAAAATCGGTAAAAGGTACACTCCGGTTACTGCGGGATTTAAAGCCTATGACTATGGGCCAGCGGATCGAGCATTTGTGGATGTACTATAAGGAATATTTACTGGTGGTGATACTGGTTATCTCCTTGATTAGTTTGCTGGGAACGATCATTGCTAGCCGAAACAGAGACGTTTTGGTCAGCGGTATGATGGTTAATGTCTATATGGAACAAGAGGGAGTAAATTACTTGACGACCGATTATGCAGCGCATTTGGGCAGCACCTCCTCCAATCAGGTAGCGGAGCTGGACAAGACCGGTTTTGGCGATATGCTGGATCCTGCCAACGGACAGGACAGCTATTATGCCGCAATGATGCTCAGTGCCCGGGTTACAGGACAGATGCTGGACTATATGCTGCTGGATAAGTTCGCAATGGAGTATTACATAACCCAGGAGGTCTATCAGGATCTGCGGGAGACTTTCACGGCAGAGGAATTGGCAACACTGGAGGCGGAAAAACGTGTGATCTATGCCCGGCAGGACGGGCAGGAAGAGCGATGGCCCATTGCCATTATCATTACCGATACGGCCTTTGCCAAGGACAATATCAATAATGAGGGCGATGTGTATTTTGCCTTGTCCGGCAATAGTCCCAGACCTGAAATGTGCCGGCACGCCTGGGAATATATCAACGCCTGGGAGTCGAAAGAATTGGAAGAAACAAAGTAAAATGTGGTGGGGGCAGAAAAAGAGGGCAGCAACTGCTGCCCTCTTTTGCATAAACTGAAATTAGAACTCGATCTCGTACTTGACCAGCTCGCCATTGACGTAGCGCTTCTTCCACTCGTCGTACTGCTCCATGTAAGCCTTCTCCTCAGCGGGGAACTTACGCTTGGTGTCGACGACTTCACCGCCATTGTACTTGCGATCGCCGATGGGATCGTTGGTACCCATAATGGTGACGTTGACCTGACGGGGACGAGCACGGACGTGGTCCCAGTCGATGAAGTAGACGTGAGCGAACTCGCCCAGATCCAGCTTGCCGTCCTTGATGGTCAGAGTCTCGCTTCTGCCAAAGAATACAGAGCGCAGGTGGCCATCGGTGTTCATAGAGGTGAAGTTGCCGGGCTCATCAACATAGCGGCCGAACTGTGCATGGATGGGGCCGGGATGACGGTAGTCACCCTCGTCGGCGAAGTCGGGGATTAAGCCACGCATAATGTCCAGCAGATCGTGCTGCAGGAACTCCAGATCGAAGGAGTCGAAATCGTGAGAGCACTCCTGGATCATAACGGAGCAGGTGGGGTGGTGAGAGACCACGGAAACAGTACCATTCTTGATACCGGATTCCTCGACCATCTTGTGGACATCGATGGAGATGTCATGGAAGGTGGGGATCCAGCCGCGGGACTGCAGTTCGTTCTCTTTCTGAATCATCATAAATTCCATTGTTTGTTCCTCCTATTGTATATAAATATAAATTGGAAACGAAATTATGCCCGCTCATTCCAGGCGCGGCGAACGGCTGCGATCATCTCATCCACCATTGCAGCACGGTCAGCGGCCTTTGCGACACCGGAAGAAGAACCGGTTGCATCAGCGCCGGCAATGATGGTGTTGTAAACATCTCCGCCGTTTGCAATACCTGCCGCGGTGAGGACCAGAATGTTCTCGTCCACTTTCTTGACACAGTCAGTTGCAGCTGCTACGTACTCAGGACCAACGCTGACGCCGGTACCGATGAGTTCGGAGGGTTCTGCGACGATGATGTCAGGATGCAGGCCTGCGATCTTGGTTGCATCTGCCATAGAATCCGCACAAACGATAGTGGTCAGGCCAACCTCGTTGGCGCGCTGGATGGTCTTCTCCAGAACATCAAAAGTCAGGGGTTTCTCTACGTGGTTGAGCATAACGCCTTCAGCGCCTGCTGCTACCAGAGACTCAGGCAAAATGTCTGCCAGACCACGACCGGGCTCAATGGGGTCCATATGTGGAGCAAAAACGTGAATGCGCTTGGTGGCGGCCTTCACTCTTGCGATCTCAACAACGGGTGTGGTGAAGATGATATCCACATCATACTTCTCAGATGCGGCATCTGCAGCAATCGCCAGGTCGATTACGTCCTGACCGTAGAGATAGGACTTGGGACCAATTTCAAAAAAGGGTGCTTTGATCTTGCAATTACTCATTTGTTAACCTCCTTGTCTTATTTCTATTCAACTGCCTGACGGCAGGAATAAACGTGTCCTCTCCCCTTTTATACAATGGGAGAATAGAATGTGTAGGAACCGGCCTCCACCACCTGCTCCTTACCGGCAATTACAATGGTTGCCTTAACGGGAGTGGTGATGTCATAACGCCAGAAGCCTTCGTGCTCGGTCCAGTAGGAACGGATATAGCCGTTGCGAGTCTCCAGTTCTGCCTCCAGCCACTGCAGGCGCTTGGTGGGAACAGGCGCAATCCGTACTTCTTCGTATCCGGGCTTGTCCTCCAGCACCTGAATGCCGGCTGCAACGGTATAGACCCAGTCGGTAACAGAGCCGTAGGCATAGTGGTTAAAGGAGTTCATATTGGTAGACCAGAACTCACCGTTTTCCATAATGTTGTCCCAGTGCTCCCAAATGGTAGTTGCACCCTGACGGACGGAGAACAACCAGGACGGATATTCCTGACGCAGCAGCAGTGCATAAGCCAGATCGGTATAGCCGTACTGAGACAGAGTATGCAGCAGATAGGGCGTACCAACAAAGCCGGTGCGCAGCATAATGCCGTCATCAGTAACCATCTTTGCCAGCTGGTCAGCAGCAGCCTGAGGATCCCTTGCCATTTTGAAGTAGGCAGCAAGCACACACTCCGTCTGGGTCTCATAGGTGGGATAGTCCTCCTGAAAGGCCTCTACGATCTTCCCATAGAGTTCTTCGTACTTTACAACATCCTTGCCCAAAATCTTACCGACCTTGATGACCAGAGATGTGGAGTAAGCATAGTAGACAGCAGCGATATACTCAAGTCTGGTAGAACCCAGGTAGCTGCCTGCGGGGGCATCCAGACCCAGCCAGTCGCCATAGTGGCGCTCCTGACCGATCCAGCGGTAAGGAACCTTGGTCACAGAGGTGATGTAATCCACCCATTTGTACATAGACTCCCACTGATCCTCCAGGATCTTGCGGTTGCCGTATGCAAGGTAAACCTGCCAGGGAGCAACAGTAGCTACGTCACCCCAAGCGGCACTTGCGCAGCGCAGAGGACGGACATCAGGAATAACAGGGCCGATTTCGCCGTTAGGGCGCTGATCTGCAGCCACGTCACCTAGCCACTTGGTAAAGAACTTCTCTACATCGAAGTTCAGGCAGGCGGTACGGGCAAACACCTGTGCATCACCGGTCCAGCCAAGACGCTCATTTCTCTGAGGGCAATCGGTGGGAACGTCCAGGAAGTTACCCTTCTGACCCCAGATCACGTTGTCAAACAGACGGTTCAGAAGCAGGTCGGAGCTGCGCAGGCGGCCGGTGCGTTTCATTTCAGAGTGAAGCACAACAGCGGTAAAGTTCTCGGGTCGCACCTTATCCAGGCCACCGGGGAACTTGTTGACACGAATATAACGGCAGCCATAGAAGGTGAACTTCGGCTCATAGGACTGGGCACCATCGCGGCAAATGTAGTTATAGTTGCACTTAGCAAGGCGGTAGTTGGCATTATAGAAATTACCATCTGCATCCAAAACCTCACCAAAGGAAATATCCACAACATCACCGGCATTGGCAACTACATCGGTGCGGACAGTACCGGTAAAGTTCTGGCCGAAGTCCAGCACAACTTCACCACCGGGGGTGTGGATAATTTCACGAACGATCAGCTCGTCCTGCTTGCGGATCTCCTCACCCTGCTGCGGAATCAGCGTGTGGGTAGGGCCGTCGAAGCATTCAACAGCGCGGTTCTGATCGGGGTAAATTCTCGCATCGTAGAATTCACCGTCATAAATCTCGGAGAAGCGAACAGGGCCTTCGGAAACGGTCCAACGATCGTCGGTCTTAACAACCTGCTCTTCTCCGTTGTCATATGTAACAGTAAGGCTTGCGATCAGGCCTAGGGGGGTCTCAGTAAGCTCAGCCAAAACGGACTTGTTCTTATCCCAGTCCATCAGGTGGGTATGATACCAGCCTTTACCAACCGCAATGTGCAGGTCATTTTCACCAGAGAGCAGATTGGTAACATCATACTCCTGCACCTGCAGACGCTTTCTGTAGGCCGTCCATGCGGGAGCCAGAATGAACTCACCTACCCGCTTGCCGTTTATGGTAGCTTCATACACGCCCATGGCAGTCACAGACAGAACGGCCTTTTTTATACCACAATTTAACGTAAAGGATTTTTTATACACAGGGGCAACATCGCCAAAATCCTCGACGGGTTTGATCCAATTTGCATCGATCATCCTTTTATCCTCCTAATATAGAAGCAAATGCTTCAATACTTTTCTCCACACACAAATTTATGCGGGGAGAAAAATACTGAATATTCTAAATAACACTTTAGTAAGGGAGGGCCAATGCCCTCCCCTACTTTGTGTTTTCGGGGTTCTCCCCCGGGCCGGTTGGCCCGGGAAAGATTAGAATTTTTTGATTACGGAGTGGTTTCCGGAATCGGTTCTGCAACATAACGCAGCTCGGGTGTCTTGCCGTCCACAGTCTTCCAGACCTTCTCATAGTCCAGACCGGAAGCATAGGTCTTGGCCAAATCGCCCAGCAGGTTTGCCTTAGCAATCTGCGTGATGGTACCGGTATAGAAGGTTTCTGCTCTGTAGGTACCTACAGGGTAGGTCTCGTTAGCACCATAGGCATTCACAAAATTGGTGTAGGATGCGCCTCTCCAGGAAGTATTACCAATGATGGAACCCTTGCAGGTTTTCTCGCTGGTAGTAACTATGTTGATGGTACCAACACTCAGAACATTCTTCACATTGAGCTTAACATCAGCTGTGATACCGCCCGCAAATCCACCTGCATAGTTTTCATTAGCAGTTGTGGCATGGGTGCTGCTTACAGTGCCGGTGAAGAGGCAATCCTCAATATTGACTACCAGACCGCTGGCATTGGTGGTAGCACCCAGCAGGCCACCACTACGAGCCTGATACATCTTGGAGACAATGTTGCCACCCATCCAAACATTCTTGAAGTTAATGGCGTTAGTGCCGGCAGTGATTGCAACCAGACCGGAATTTACACCGTCTACGGTAGATACATCATTGCCAACATATACATTCTCGATCGTAACGCCACTTGCCTTACCTACCAGAATACCCATATTGGTAGAACCCTTATTGGAGATCAGGTAGGAATTTGCAACCTTCAAATTCTTGATGGTCGCAGCCTCGGTGGTTGCAAACAAACCAACGTTAGCAGAAGCAGTATCATTGTAGCAATACAGACCGGAAATGGTATGACCCTGGCCATCGAGGATGCCCTTGAAAGAAGTCATGGGGGTCCATTTGTTATCAGGGGCAGTGGTTGCCCAGTCGGCTGCATTACCGGTATTGAGAGTGATGTCTGCACCCAGCTTTACAGTCTTACTTGCAAAGGTGTTACCACCATTTACCTTGGAAGCAAAGTCCAGGAAGTCATCCACATTCTTGAGGGTGAACTCGGCTGCACTTCCGTCACCGTACCAATCGGTTTCGGGAGGCTCGGGAGTGCCGGATCCGGTGGAGGCAAACGCCTTCAGCACAGGAGTCTTGCCATCAACAGTGGTCCAAGTATTG
The DNA here is from genome assembly GCA_045601585.1 of Faecousia sp. Lineage (GTDB taxonomy): Bacteria > Bacillota > Clostridia > Oscillospirales > Oscillospiraceae > Faecousia. Next base: position 7,529 of record JAZRZW010000105.1, read on the forward strand.
GTAAAGTTGAAGCCGGCCAGAGTGGTCGTTGCAGCGTCACCCAGCAGAG
>JAZRZW010000106.1:0-2628 GCA_045601585.1 Faecousia sp.
CTCGTCATACCAGAAGACGGAGACCTTCAGTTCGCCGTCGCCGGTGCCGGCGCAGGCGACCAAGCCGAAGACCATTACCAGTGCCAGGGCAACTGCAAGAAGCATTTTCATAGTGATTTCCTCCTTATTATTTAGACGGATGAAATCCGCCTTTATTACGGAATTAATATAGCACACATACTTCTTTTTGTAAAGTAGTTTTCGTCGTATTCTACTAACTGTCTAATATAAATTATTTTTATTTATGCAATTTGCATAAATATTTTATTCTTTTTTGTGGGCATGCCGCTTTGGTGCACTCTTGATTTCCAATGCTGTCCGTGCTATGATATAGAAAAAATGTGTTTTAAGGAGGCTCATTATGGACTATCAACCGGCTGAAAACCGTTACGAACAAATTCCCTACCGGCGCTGCGGAAAAAGCGGTCTGATGCTCCCGGCTCTCTCACTGGGATTGTGGCATAACTTCGGCAGCATTACGCCGCTTGCTACACAGCAGAGCATTTTGCGCAAAGGCTTTGACCTGGGAATCACCCATTTCGATCTGGCCAACAACTACGGGCCTCCCTACGGAGAGGCTGAGCGGAATTTCGGCATTCACATGGACCGGGACTGGCATACCCACCGCCATGAACTGGTGATCTCCACCAAAGCCGGCTTCGATATGTGGCCAGGACCCTACGGTGACCATGGCAGCCGGAAATACCTGATTACAAGCCTGGAACAATCCCTGAAACGAATGCACCTGGATTATGTGGATATTTTCTACCATCACCGTCCGGACCCGGACACCCCCATTGAGGAAACCATGGGCGCACTGGATCAGATCGTCCGCAGCGGCAAAGCACTGTATGTGGGCATCTCCAATTACAATGCGGAGCAGACTCGTGTTGCCGTGCAGACCCTCCGCCAAATGGGTACTCCCATGCTGATTCATCAACCCAAATACTCCATGATGGTCCGCACCCCTGAGCAGGGGCTGACACAGGTGTTGAAAGAAGAAGGTCTGGGCTGCATCGCATTCTCTCCTCTGAATAACGGCATCCTGACCAACAAATACCTGACCGGCATCCCTTCCGATTCCCGCGCTGCCCGGGATCCCCGCTATCTGAAACCTGAGACCATTACCAACGAAAAGGTTCAAAAGGTTCGTATGCTGAATGAAATTGCAGTAAGACGGGGTCAATCCATGGCACAGCTGGCTTTGCAGTGGGTGCTTCGTGATCCCGTTGTCACCAGCGCACTGATTGGTGCCAGCCGTCCGGAGCAGGTAGAGGAGAATGTCTGCGCACTGCGCTATGGAGCACTTTCCTCAGAAGAGCTGGGCGAGATTGAAGCCATTTTATCGGAGGACGCACAGATATGATGATAACCCCTTTCGGAACGGCCCCCGGCGGTGAGCCGGTGTTCCTGATCAAATTGGACAACGGTATCATTTCCTGTGAAATCATCACCTTTGGTGCTACAATCCGGTCTGTGGTGGTGCCTGACCATAACGGCAACCCCGTGGATGTGGTGCTAGGCTATGACACATTGAAAGAATATGTGCGCAACGGCGGCTACCTGGGAGCCACCATAGGCCGCTATGCCAACCGAATCGCCGGTGGCAGTTTTCAGCTGAACGGTCATACCTGCAAGCTCGCAGCGAACAACGGTCGCAACCATCTCCACGGCGGACGGAAAGGCTTTTCCCACCGTGTCTGGCATATTACCAACACCGAGGAAGCATCTGTCACCCTTTCTCTGTTCAGTCCCGACGGAGAAGAAGGCTATCCGGGCAATCTGACCTGTTCGGTACAATTCGCATTAGAGGACAATGGCCTTGTGATTCGCTACCAGGCCAAATCTGATCAGGATACCCTCTGCAATCTAACCAATCACAGCTATTTTAATCTGGCAGGTCATAGTTCCGGCTCTGCTTTGGATCAATGTATTCAAATCTTTGCCCGGAATTACACCCCAAGCAATCCTGAAAGCATCCCATATGGAACAATCGCCCCCGTGGCTGGCACTCCTATGGACTTCCGTTCCCCCACTCCCATCGGTGCCCACATCCAAGAGGATTTTGATCAACTGCACAATGCCCGTGGTTATGACCACAATTATGTGATCGACGGTGCCATTGGGGTTCTTCGCAGGGCTGCAAAAGCCCACTGCTCCGCAACCGGTATCACCATGGAAGCAGAAACCACCCTCCCCGGTGTCCATTTCTACACTGCTAACTTCATCCCCAATCGGTGCCACGGAAAGAACGGAGCTACCTACGGCCCCCACCATGCTTTCTGCCTTGAGACCCAATTTTTCCCCGACGCTCCCAATCAACCTACGTTCCCTCCCGCAGTGCTGAAGGCCGGAGAGGAATACACCCACTGTACCGCATTCCGCTTCACATCCGAAGCATTGTAGATGGCACTTAACACAGGGGACGGTTCCGTGTGTGGTTAAACATTGCGCACAATATTAACACTGATCCCCGTCAAGCGGCTTAATTGTCTGATAGACAATCCCTTTTCTCGAAGCTTTTTCAGATATTTATTCCGCTGAACTGTATCCAAGTGCTGAAAATCCGAAACATTTTCGCATTTTGAAATTTTACGGATCAATTCCTTGGCTTGTTCGTCGGTAACA
>JAZRZW010000107.1:0-15325 GCA_045601585.1 Faecousia sp.
ACATATTAAAAAAAAGCCCGGGGGGGGGCGCCCGCCTCTCTGCCAATTTTGTTATTTGTTAATCAAAAAAGTTGCCACCTCAAAACTGCAACGCACCCATAAAGGGCGGAGATTTTTTATGCTTTTGTCATCAGGTCCTTGTAGTAGGCCCAGAGCTCGTCTTCCGTGTCAAAATTGGCCACATACATGGTGTTACCCATGGCGCCGGACAGGGCATCGGGGATTCGGCCCTGCATCTTCATATGCTCGCCGTACTTTGCCATCACTCCATCGTGATCCATCGCATAGCTCTGGCCATCACGGCGACCGCAGAAAGCGCAGTACTGACGCTTGCCCAGGGGCTTGGTGCTCTCATTAAAGGCCACCATATCCGCCCAGATCTTGTAAACATCCGTCTCGCAGGCAAAGTTGTACATATCCGGAGTGTAGCCACCGCAGGGACGCATATTGACCTCCAGGCCGATGATATCGCCACACTTACCCAGACCTTCCTGGTCTTCCGTCAGACGGAAGAACTCAAAGTGAATAAAGCGGCTCTTCACCCCGAAGGCTTTGACAGTGGCCCGGCCGGCATTCAGTACATCCTCAGGCAGTTCCTTCACCAGGTAGTAAATAGAATCCATCTGGTCGTTGACCACATCCATAATACTCAGAGGGGTCACATTGCCGCTTTCAAAGAGGGGCTGGCCGTCGGCGCCAATGATGCCGTCATAGGTGCAGACCACACCCTTGACCATTTCCTCCATAATGTACTGCACATCATCCTTGGTTTCAAAGAAATTCTTCAGATCGCTGTCATTTTCCAGTCGGTATGTATGGCTGGCGCCCACGCCATTGTCGGGCTTGACCACCACCGGGTAGCCCACCTTCTTAATGAAGGTCTTGGCCTTCTTCTCATCCTGCACCATATGGTAGCGGGCAGTGGGAATGCCGGCCTTCTTATAGTAGGCCTTCATAGCAGACTTATGCTTCACAGCCTGGATCTGCTCCTGAGAGAAGCCGGTAGTAATGTTAAACTCGGTCCGCAGCCAGGCATCTCGCTCCAGCCAGTACTCGTTGTTGCTCTCCAGCCAATCGATCTTGCCGTACTTGTAGGTAAAAAAAGCAACTGCCCGAAACACCTCTTCGTTATTTTCCAGACTGTCTACCTTGTAGTACTCGTGAAGGGAATCCCGAAGCTCCTGCTTGAGCTGATCATAGGGGCAATCGCCGATACCCAGCACCCGCAGGCCATTATCCCGCAGCTCCCGGCAGAAATGCCAGTAGGTCTCAGGGAAATTGGGGGAAATGAAAACAAAATTCTGCATAATATATCTCTCTTTCATCCAAGTAAATAGGGTAAATAATGCGCAACCATCTTAAACCACCAGGGCCAATCGTGGTCTACATCATAACCCCAATAATCCACAGTTGCGTTGATGCCCTTTTGCCGCAGGACAGCGTTGAGGCGGTCGGTGCTTTCGATCAGCACATCCTCCCAGCGGCCACGGCCTACCACCACCAGAATCTGGCGTTCATTATACATAGGGATATAGGGATGATCCCAGGGCATATTCGCCAGATAGTTTACCGGGCTGTTCTGATACACCAGGTCGTCCATATAATCCCCAAAGGAATCCAGGCTGTCGTAAAGGCCGGAGATTGCGAACACACCGTTGAACAGATCCGGTCGGCGGAAAAACAGATTGGCCGCGTGCATAGCGCCCATAGACGCACCAAAAGTCATAATCCCCTGGTCATAGCCATTACGCTCGCCGCTGAGATGGCGGATGTAGGGCACCAGCTCCTCCACAATATAGTTGTACCATTTCTCGTGATTCTCGATGCGCCAGCGGCAATCCTGCCCCTTGGCTGCCCAGGCAATATCATCCAGGGTATCGCAGGTGAACACCGTGCATTTGCCCGATTCAATAAAGGGCGCCCAGGGATCGATCATCTTGAAATTTTCAAAATCAAAAAATCTGCCGCTCTGACAGGGAATAAACAGCACCGGGCGGCCGGTATGTCCATAGACCTTGAATTCCATATCCCGACCAAGATAGTTGCTCCAATGCTTAAAATAACGAATCTCCATACTTATAACCCCAAACAATCCATAAATACCGGAATCTGCTTTCCCCAGGAAGCCTCGCTGTGGTCACCGCCGGGCACCACCCGCAACGCCAGGTTCACCCTCTTTGTCAAAAGCAGATGGCTGGTGGAAATCAGCGCCTCAGTATTGGCAGCGTGGTTGTACATCTCCCGGCTGCCGTAGTCCATATAAATGCAGGTATCATTCTTAATGTTGGCCTTTGCCACCATCTCGATCACCTTGCCGGTATCCACCCAAAGGCTGGGAGACAGACAAGCTGCACGCTGGAACACATGATTAAAGGTACAGCAGCCATACAGCGCCATCAGACCGCCCATAGAAGAGCCGGCAATAATCGTATTTTCCCGATCCGGCAGGGTGCGGTAGTTGGCGTCGATATAGGGCTTGAGCTCACTAACCAGCCATTTCATATAAGTGCGGCCTTTGCCTCTGATCTTCCCCAGAGTCGCATTTTCAAAATTGATAGGAGAATACTCCTGCAGACGGCTGTTGCCCTGGTGATTGCACTCCACTGCCACCACAATCAGGTCTTTTTTGCTCTGGGAGAGGTACTTGCCCATGCCCCAGGACTTGCCGTAGGTGGCATCGCTGTCGAAAAACACATTGTGACCATCGAACATATACATCACAGGGTAATGCTTCTCCGGATCCTTTGCATAGGATGCAGGCAGCCAAATATAGGCCCGACGAGTCATTTCGCCAGACAGTTGGGGGATCTTTACATTCCATTTATAAACCATTGGTGCCGCTTCCTCTCAAAAAACAATCAATAAGTCAGAATCAATGCCAGGATCACGCCGATGGCGATCAGGGAAATAATGATGCCGTTTCTCACAGACTTATTGGTCCACAGAGATTTTATGAAATCCATAGGCTCACTCCTTCCGGAATATCTCTCCTTAGTATATACGAAAACTGTCGACAGTGCAAGGGATTTTACATTATTTCATTATGATTCTGTCCAAGGCCACATTGATAAAATGGTTTTGAACGGCCCCTTTTCCGCTTAACTGCATAAAAATTCCCGGAATACTGACGCATTCCGGGAATTTTGTTATTTGTTAATCAGAAGATTTTATTAGTAATCCAAGTAACCTTTGGTCACATCATACCAAGGCTCAGCCAGGCCGATGAACTGAGGATTGATAATGTACTTACCCTTCTTGTCGATAACGCCGTAGTTGAAGCCCATTCTGACAACTGCGTAGCCGTCCTTGGAGAAGCCGATCAGCTCATCGTACATTGCAGGGATCACTTCCTTGCCGCTCTTGTTGGCAGCGCCGTACTTGCCGCCGCGCTCAAACACGAACAGACCGCCGGACATAGGCATAACATCATCGTAAACCATATCCAGAACATAAGCGCCCTTCTTGTTGATAACGCCGTATCTGCTGCCGCCTTCGCCCCAAACGCCAACGATCGCATAGCCGTTTTCATCAAAGCTGCCTGCGTAATCGTACTGAGCGGAGATCTTCATGTTGCCCTTAGCATCGATGTAGCCCCACTTGCCTTCGGTATCTTCGGTACCGGGCATCTGAACAGCTGCCAGACCGTTTGCGCCGAAGCCATGGGTTTCAGCATACTGAGGCTCGATCACAACATTGCCCTTCTCGTTGATGAAGCCGTACTTGTAAGTAGTAAAGCCGTACTCATCTTCCTGAATCTGAGCAAATGCTGCCAGACCGTTGTCGTCGAAGTCCCAAGCGTCATCAAACTGCGCAGCGATCTTCAGCTCGCCCTTCTTGTTGATGTAGCCCCACTTGCCTTCAGCATCCTCGGTGCCGGGAACCTGAACCAGAGCCAGGCCGTTGTCGGTGAACTCGTAAGCATCCTCAAACTGAGCGGTGATTGCCAGGTTGCCCTTCTTGTCGATAAAACCATAACGGTAGCCGGTGCCCTCAATGTACTCGCCGTAAACAGCCAGGCCATTGTCGCCGAAGGAGGACAGATAACGGTGGACAACAGGAACTACGATCTTGCCCTTGGCATTGACATAGCCGTAGGTGCTGTCATCGTTCTCGCCGTAGTAGGAAACGCGGGCCAGGTCATTCTCATCGAATGCGCCCATGGTATCGAACTGGCAGGAAATTACCATCTTGCCCTTGGCGTTGATAGCGCCCCACTTGCCATTCTGGCAAACAGGAGCCAGGCCATTGATGCCAAAGTCCTTAACGCTGTCATAGACAGGGCTGATTTTCAGCTTGCCCTTGGTATCGATAAAGCCCCACTTGTCGCCAACACGAACAGCAGCCAGGCCGTTGTCAGCAAAAGCGTGAGCGTAGTCGTACTGAGCAGTGATCTTCCACTGGCCCTTCTTGTTCACATAGCCGTATCTGCCGCTGGCATCTGCAACCGCAATCAGGCCCTTGTTGAACAGATCAATGTCGTCGAAGTTGTCGATCTCCTTGGAACCACCGCAGCTTGCCAGGCCGATGATCAGAGCGATGATCAGCACAACAGCAGCAACGATGCCACCCAGCAGGAACAGCTTCTTCTTGCTGGGCTTTGCGGGCTCAGCGGGAGCTTCGTAAGCGGGTGCCGCATAGGCGGGAGCTTCGTACACGGGGGTCTCATAGACGGGAGCCTCGTAGACAGGAGCCTCATAAGCGGGTGCTGCAGGTGCTTCGTACACAGGTTCGCCAGCCAGGGAATTCTGCATAACGGGAGCTTCCTGCTCAGGGTTCTGGCCCTGATTCTGCATTTCAAATTCTTGCATAGGTCTATCTCCTTTACAAATTGTTGTTCACTTTCAGAGGAACAGAAACTACTATCAAAGGCAGATTCTACCCCCTCCATCAGTATAATGACATTATACAACACTTTTTCCCGGCTTGCAACCGCTTTTTGGCTTTTGAGCCTGTTTTCACCGGATAAAAAGAAAATATTTTCCCGAAAAAAACATATTTCCCCTCGGTTACAAATGTAACCGAGGGGAAAACAATGCTGTTATTGCACGCCTACCGCTTCCCGGTAGAGCTTCTTGTAGGTGTCGTCCTTGCGGCCGATATTGTCGGGGTGGTAGGTGGGAACCATGTCTTCCACCAAACGCTCGATGTCCTCCCGGTTGCTGTATGCCGCATCCATCAACTCTCTGAGCTGGGGCAGGAACACATCCAGATCAATAGGGATGGGCAGACCTACATGGATCAGGTCGTTGCGGGTCTTCTTCAGCCCCTCCTCCGCCATCAGCTTTTCTTCATAAAGCTTTTCGCCGGGGCGCAGGCCGGTGTAAACCACCTGGATATCCTCGTCAGGACGATGGCCGGAAAGCTTGATCAGGTTGCGGGCCAGATCATCGATCTTCACGGGCATGCCCATATCCAGCACGAAGATCTCTCCACCGCTGGCATAGGTACCCGCCTGCATCACCAGGCTCACAGCCTCGGGGATGGTCATAAAGTAACGGATAATGTCAGGGTGGGTAACCGTCACCGGGCCGCCCTTTGCGATCTGCTTTTTGAACAGCGGGATCACAGAGCCGTTACTGCCCAGAACATTGCCAAAACGCACCGCCACAAATTCCGTCTTGAGGGCATCCTTTTCCTGCAGTGCCTGCATATCGGACACGCCGTCAGGGTTATGGGTAAAGAGCACCGGCAGCCGATCTGCCGCGCCGTTGCGTACCGCTGCGTCAAAGCTCTGCACCACCATCTCGCACAGACGCTTGCTGGCGCCCATGATATTGGTGGGGTTCACAGCCTTATCGGTACTGATCAGTACAAAGCGGCTGCAGCCGTATTTCAGTGCCGCATAAGCCGTTTTATATGTACCGATGACATTATTCTTAATTGCCTCACAGGGGCTTGTCTCCATCAAAGGAACGTGCTTATGGGCTGCTGCATGATAGACGATATCAGGCCGATAGGTAGCAAACACGCTGTCCATTCGGCGGCTGTCACGGACAGAGCCGATCAGCGCGGTCATATGCAGGTCCGGATATTTGCTCCGCAGCTCCTGTTCAATGTCGTAGGCATTATTCTCATAGATATCGAAGATCACTAAATGCCTGGGTCGGCAAGCCGCCACCTGACGGCAAAGCTCGCTGCCGATGGAGCCGCCACCGCCGGTGATCAACACAGTCTTATCGCTGACATAACTGAAGATCTCGTTCATATCCACACGGATGGGGGGTCTGCCCAAAAGGTCTTCCACCGCCACATCCTGCATGTTGCTGACCGAAACATTTCCGGAAACAAACTGATACATACCCGGCAGATTCTTGATCTCGCAACCGGTCTCCTTACAAATACTCAGGATATCCCGCTTGGTAGAAGCAGGCGCAGAAGGAATCGCCACAAAGATCTTCTCGATCTTATACTTTTCCACATTGAGGAGAATATCATCTCTGCCGCCCACAACGGGAACACCCTCCAGAGTACGGCCCCACTTATTGGGATTGTCGTCAATGATGCAGAGGATGTTCACATTATGCTCCCGCATATACACCGCATCCCGCAGGATCATCTGGCCGGCATTGCCTGCACCGATGAGCATTACCCGCTGGGCTGTCTGTGTGGAATGTCTGCGGCGGCTGCGCTCCAGAAGAATAAACCGATAGGAAAAACGGATGCCCAGAGTCAGCAGGAACTGCAGCGCAATGCCGATGATGTAGTAGGAAACAGGCATTCCTTCGGACGCCACAGAAACACCAACCACATGAATCAGGCCGGTAGCAAATGTAGCAATCGCCACACGCATCAGCTCGCTAAAGCTGGCAAAACGCCACACACTGTTATACAGTCTGCAACGCCAGAACACCGGGATACACACTATCGCATACACCGGAGCGGTGTATGCAAATACTCGCAGATATTCCTGGGGTATTTCTGAAAACCGACAATCAAACCGGAACCACAGTGCCAACGCGAAAGACAGCGTAACAGCAATGGCATCATACACCATCAGCAATGCCGCAACCATTTTCCAATGGGCATTGGGGCGTATAAACGGAACTCGCATGCTTTACCTCCTTGGTCATTGATGGGCTCAGCCCACCGCTTCGGACCAGATTTCCTCACTCAAATCCAAATATTGCCGGATCTCCGGATCCATACTATGGCTCCGCAGCACCTGTACCGCCTCTCCCAACCGGGGCTGGCGATCATCCAGGTTATGGCAATCCGTACCCAGCAAAAACGCCGGGTTCTCTCTTAATATCCGTCTTGCAACACGGCGGCTCTTTCTTTCCAGAATGAACTCTGCATTCATTTGCAGCAGCAGGTCCTGATCCATCATTTTCCGGATGGTCTCTTTCTTTTGGAAGGATATGTACCGCTCAAAATGGGCCAAAATCGGCGCCACCGTTCCCGCATTGCAGATGTTTTTAACATCCCGCAGCACTTCAACGCCCCACGTTCGGAAAGGTAGCTCCAGCAGCAGATAATTGGAGTTGCCAATACAAAGCCGGTCCAGCTCTTCCAAAAAGCTGATGTTGGGATAGTAGGCCACTTCCGCACCGAGACAAAGCTCCGGGAACGGACCACCGTCCTTTTCCATCGCTTCCTTCAGGCGGGCATAGCCCTCATTCCTGCGCTGCAGGAACGCATCTATCGGCTCCTCGAAATAACAATGAGGGGTTGCCACCATATGCCGGACACCCTGGGCATAGCTGCTCTTCAGTGCCTGGATGGCGCTTTCCGGGTCCGGGTAACCGTCATCAACTCCGGGCAGAATATGGCTGTGGAAATCATATAAATTTCCTACCATAGTATCACCTCGGTTTTTTATTCTTCGCTGGTGGTGTGTTTGTGATAATAGCCTCTGTGGTAGTATCTCTTGTTATACCGCTCGCTGCTGCGGGGGCCGCCGTTGCACACAAAGCCCACAATATTGGCATTTGCCAGGTGCAGGTGCTTCAGCGCTTCAGACACTTCCTTATGCTTGGTGATCTTCTCGCGCACCGCCAGCAGATAGCCATCGATGTACTTTGCCAAAATAATCGCATCGGGAACGCTGTTCACCGGGGGCAAGTCCACCACTACAAAATCATAGATATTGCGCAGAGCAGAAAACAGATGCTCTACCTGCTTTGCTTCCAGCAGACCCGTGGGGTCAGGGGGAATACTGCCTGCAGGCAGCACATGGATGCCATATTCATCCACGGTGCGCACAGCTTCTTCTACCTTTGCCTCGCCGACCAAAAAGTCGCTGAGGCCGGGAGCGCCCTTGATCTTCATTCTGCCTGCCACGGAGGGGATACGCATATCTGCATCGATCAGCAGCACGCGCTTACCGATCTGCGCCAGGGAGATAGACAGGTTGATCGCGGTGGTACTCTTGCCTTCGGAAGGCACAGAGCTGGTCACGCCCACAACCTTGCAGTCGCCGCCGGGCATAGAGAACATCACATTGGTGCGCAGCGCCTTATAGGCCTCCTTCGCCTGGAAAGGAGTGCTGTCGCTAAGGACATAGCGCTTCTTGGCGATATCTGTTTCCGCCTTTTTGGAAGACTTCTTATCTATTTTGTTCTGAGCCTTGTTTTCAACAGGCTTTTCTGTCTTTTTCAGCTTTTTCATTGCTTGTAATATCCCTTTCCGTAGTTGTAGCGGCGATAGCTGTATCGATACTTATAGCGATATTCTCTGCTTGCGCTGGACATATCGGGGATCCGACCCATTACAACCACATCGTAACGGTTTTCCAGGTCCTCGCTATCCATAACCCGGTCATTTACCAAATCCACAACCACAAACAGCACATAGCTCAATACGCCACCGATCACCGTTGCCAGTGCCACATTGGAAAGCGTATTTGGCGCAAAAGGCGCCTTGGGCTCCACGGGAGCATCCACCAGGGTCATAGTGCTGCGCTTTTCGATCTCCTGGCCTCGTGCGATGGCATGCTTTGCAATGGCTGCAGCAAACAGTTTTGCCGTCTCAGGGTCATTGGCAGTAACCGTAACCTCGATCATGGAAGCTTTTTCCGGCATTACAGTGCTGACCATATTCTTCAGTGTGCCATACTGATAATTCTCCAGGCCGGGAGTCTCCGCCGCAGCGTTGATCAGAACGGAGCGGCTCTGGATGATTTCATTATACAGATACATCAGGCCGATAGAAGCGTTCAGGTCGCCGGTATTGGTCTCCACATCCTGCTCCTCATCCGTAGTTTTGTCATCTACGAGCTTATTGGTGATGTAAGCCTTGAATTGAGATTTATACATAGGTGTTACAGCAACCTTCGTGTAGACAAAGCCGCCTGCGCCAAAAATCACTGCTGCCAGCACAATCAACCAGACGCGCTTGAGGAACACTTCCACAAACCGCCAAAGATTGATCTCCCTCTCTTCTTTATTTCTCTTCCACTCGCTCATATATATCTCCTCCGAGTCTGTGTTTTTTGCAGGTAAACATTTGCATAAATTATCACAATACATTATATAATAATCACCCCGTTTTTGCAACAATTATTTCATTTTTTGTCTCATCAGGGTTGCGTCTTTTTTTCTGCTATGATAAAATATCACAAATTATGGGAGAATCCTGTCGAAACAGGTCCCAAAAAGGAGCAATCGTTTATGGTTTCCAAAATTTATGCTGATAACGCCTGGGAACAGGCCGCAACCCTTTTAGCCATTGACTCCCCCACCGGTTTTACCGGCAATGCATCTGCCTGGTTAAAAAATGCATTTGAGAGCCTGGGCTGCCCCGTGACCGTCACTGAAAAAGGCGGCATTTTAGCCGACCTGGGCGGCGAAGGAAACGGCCTGCTGCTGGCTGCCCACACCGATACCCTGGGCGGAATGGTCTGCGCCGTAAAAGGCAACGGCCGGCTGAAGCTGACACCCCTGGGCGGTATGAATGCCAACAACGGTGAGACCGAAAATGTCCGCGTCTACACCCGGGCCGGTAAGGTTGTGGAGGGCACCTTCCAGCTTTGCAACGCCTCTGTCCATGTTAACGGCGACTACTCCGGTGCCAAGCGCAGCTTCGACACCATGGAAGTGGTGCTGGATGAAATGGTAGAAAGCGCCGCAGATGTGAAAAAACTGGGCATTGAAGTGGGCGACATTGTCTGCTTCGACCCTCGTACCCGCCGTACCCCATCCGGCTATCTCAAGAGCCGCTTTTTGGACGACAAACTGTCCGTTGGCATCCTGCTGGGTTTTGCCAAGTATGTAAAGGATAATGCCATCGCCCTGCCCCGGAAGGTATACGCCTACATCACCGTCTACGAAGAGGTGGGTCACGGCGGCAGCGCCTCCATTCCCGCTGGCATCACCGAAGCCATCAGCGTGGATATGGGCTGTGTGGGCGACGGCCTGAGCTGCACCGAGCGTCAGGTCTCTATCTGCGCTAAGGACTCCGGCGGCCCCTACGACTACACCGTGGTAGGCAAGCTCATCGACGCTGCAAAAAAGACCGAAGCTGACTACGCTGTGGATGTCTACCCCTACTACGGCTCCGATGTGGAAGCCACCCTGCGGGCAGGCTATGACCTGCGCCACGGTCTCATCGGCCCCGGCGTGTACGCCAGCCACGGCTATGAGCGCAGCCACATCGACGGTGTCTACAACACCCTGAAGGTGCTGTGCGGCTATCTGGATTGCTGATTACAAAAAGAACCCCCGAGATTTACACTCGGGGGCTCTTTTTATTCCTCAGGAGTCTCCTCTTCGGGAGCTTCTTCCTCAGAAGTCTCTTCCGTTTCCGGAATTTCCTCAGGATTCTCTTCTGCTGTTTCCGGCACCAATTCCTGCAGACGCTCCTGCTGCACCACAAACAACTCCTTCTCCGGAGGGTTGAAATTCTTAAACATCAGGATCACCACTGCAACAATGCAGCTCACCGCTGCCAGCACCTGGCTAAAGCGGACCTTGTCGCCCAGTACTTCCCGCAGGAAATACAGACTGTCGGTACGCAGACCCTCAATGAAGGTGCGGCCCAGGCCGTACCAAGCCAGATAACCCAGTGCCACCTGACCATCGTACTTACGCTTTTTGGACATAAAATGCAGGATCACAAAGCCCACCAGATTCCAGAGGGATTCGTACAGGAAAGTAGGGTGGTAAGTATCCCGCAGGCCGGTAGAATCGCTGTACATCTCCATTGCCAGGAAAGAGGTGGTCACGCTACCGTGGGCTTCCCGGTTGAAGAAGTTGCCCCAACGGCCGATGCACTGGCCGATCAAGAAGCACAATGCCACCAGATCCAACACCGCAAGGAGACTGACCTTTTTCCACTTACTGAACAAAATAATGCACAGCGCTGCGCCGATCACGGCGCCGTAGATTGCCAGGCCACCTTCCCAGATATACAGGATGCTGATAGGATTTGCCTTATACTCGCTCCACTCCAGGATGCAGTAGTACAGTCGCGCGCAGATCACCGCCACAGGCATGATCCACAGAAATCCGTCGATAATATCGTCCTGCTTCAGACCAAACCGGCTGCTCCGCTTCAAGCCGTAGATCACGGCCAGCACCATACCGATGGCGATGATCAGGCCGTAAAAGCGGATCTCAAAAGAACCCAGCTGGAAACCCAGGGGCGGATCGATCTCGATCCCCATTTTCGGGAAAGAAATCGGGTTATTCGCTTCTATCCACTGAAACATTTTCTTCCTCCTTATCTATCGGCAGCACCACAGAGAGGGTCGCCCGCTCCCTGGTGATCACCCGACCAATAAACTCCTCAACCTCTTCCCGGGTGACCTGCTGATAGGCTTCCGGGAAGCGGAAATAATCCAAATTGGAAAAATAGTAGGCGCAAACACGGAAATTGGTGCCGTCGAATCTGTCCAGGCCACGGATCCTGCGACCCATAGCACTGCGCTTCATCCGCAGAAAATCTCCTTCAGCAATGCCGTTTTCTGCCAACACCTTCGCTCTTTTGCAGACCTCATTGAGAATGTGGCCGGCCTTCCAGCCTTCACAGCTAATGGTAAGCTGCGCCATGCCATCCATGGTATCAAACCCTACGCCGAATTCGGTGTTGATGATATTTTTCTCATACAACTCCAGATACAGCTCCGAGCTCTCGCCCAGCAGGGCTTCCGCCGCCAGATCTCCCACGATCTCTCGGCGAAGCATCTCCATTCCCTCGCCCACCGGCTCGCACTTAAAGCCGATATTCACTACAGGCAGCGCCACTTCCATATGGTCATAGAACTTCTCCTGCACCGGCTCTATCGGCTCCTGCCAATCCCGCAAAAGAGAAGCATTGGGGCGCTCTTTGGGCGGCAGGCACTCCTGGGCCACCCGGCAAAGCTCCTGAGGATCCACATCGCCGATGATGCAAAGGAGCATATTGGCAGGATGGTAAAATGCCTTGTGGCAAAGATGAAGCATTTCCGGCGTGATCTTTGCAATGCTCTCCACCGTGCCCAGGATGGGCTCCCGGATGGGGTGCTTGCTGTAAGAGATCTTAGCCAGGTTTTCAAAGGCTCTGGCCTCAGGATTATCCCGATAAATGCTGATCTCCTGACCGATGATGCCCTGCTCCTTATCCACGCTTTCCTTGGTAAAATACGCAGTGGACACAAACTCCAGCAGCAGGCGCAGACTTTCGAAGAAATTGTCTGTGCAGGAGAATTGATAGGCCGTCATATGGTAGCTGGTAAAGGCATTGGGAAATGCACCCAGCGCCGCAAATTCTTCGTTGATATCCCGATCGGGCATATCGAACATTTTATGCTCCAGGAAATGAGCAATGCCCTCCGGCACCCGAACCTCCCGGCCATCCAGCATAAAACGGGTGTCGATGGCGCCGAAATTGGTAGCGAAGTAGGCAAGCTTCTTCCTAAAGCCCGGTCTGGGCACCAAAATCACCTTCAGACCACAGTCGAGGGTGGCCTCATACACCGTTTCTTTGAGTTGGGGGTAGTATTTCTTTTCCATCATGCGCCCCCCTTGAGTACATATTGCGTATGCAGCGTCAGAGATCGGGCTGCTGCGCACACCTGCTCCAGGGTCACTTTTTCCACCGCCGCCAGATAGCTTTCCACCGTCAGATCTGCCTGAGACAGCAGGATCGCCGTGTGGAAATCCTCAATGCTTCCGGGGGAATCCAAAGTGCCCTGCAAGCCGGTAATCAGGCCCTGCTTTGCAGCCATAAACTCTTGATCTGTGATCTGTCCGTCCCTCACAGCCTGTACCTGACCCAGGATCTCCTCCTTCGCCACATCCAGCTTCTCCGGCTCCACGCCGGCGGTAATCACCAAAAGGCCCTTGCTGCTGCGGAAGGAAGAGGAAATGTCATAGCAAAGGGAGAGCTTCTCCCGGACATTCATAAAGAGCTTGCTGGTCATACCGGCACCCAATATGCCGTTGCAGATCTGCAGCGCTGCAAACTCCCAGCTGCGGATCGTGATAGGAGTGGTGTAACCCAGGCAGAGCCGTGCCTGCACCATATCCATGGTCTCGGTCAACTCCACAGCGCCGCCATCCCGCAACGGGGTCTGATCGGCCATAGGCTTTGCGTCCTTTGCCAGCACATCGCAAAGGGGTCGCAGGAGGGTCTCCACCTCATCGGGTGCCTTCTGTCCCACATAAAACAGCTCCACCGGACTCTCCCGGAGGATCTTTTTATACTGCGTCCAGGCGCTCTGGGGAGTAATGGCCTTGACCTCCTCGATCTCTCCGCAACGGGGCAGACCGAAAGGATCCCGGCTGCACATCGCCTTGATCATTCGATGCACGGCATAGCTGCGCTTGTCGTTGACCATGGCCTTGATGCTGGCCACCTGGTTCTTCTTTTCAATTTCCACAAACTTGGGGGAAAAAGCACCGTCCTCCTCAACAGGTTGCAACAGCAGCTCCTGTAAAAAGGCAATGATAGGTTCCATCACCCGGTCGCCATCCAGGGTGTAATCGTCAGAGATAAAGCCGCAGTAGAGGCCCACGCACTGATAGTCACCAACCCGGCGCACAATGGGGCCCACAGAAGCACCGTAAAGGTCGTCCAGCCGCAGGGTGATCCTGCGCAGATCCGGCGCACTCTGGCAGCCACTGAGTAAAATATCAGGGATCAGGGCGTTGAGGGCTGCTTCTTCCCGACACATCGGTCGCAGGAACTGCAAACTCAGGCAGTTCTGCTTAAACCGCTGGTCGGTATAGCACCGCAGGGTGATCCCCGGAGAAAGTTTCTTGGTTGTCAGCATAAGTACTCCTAAACTTCATGTTATCCCTTATTATATACTGTCCACCGCAAAATAGCAACGAATTTCTGCAAATGATCCCCTTGCAACAACTTTGTAGTGGCGAGTCTCGACTCGCCCTAATAAAGGGAGGGGCAAGACCCTCCCCTACTATTCCTTCCTACCTAAAAAGACCACCCCGGGGGGTGGTCTTTTTTCTTACACTTCTTTGCTCTTCTGGGCAATTTCCAGCAGGCACTTGGCGGTGAACTCGTCGGGGGTCATGGCGCCCAAATCCTCGCCCTTACGGGTACGGACAGATACAGTGCCGTTCTCCATATCCCGGTCGCCGATGACCAGCATATAGGGAATCTTTTCCATCTGTGCTTCCCGGATCTTGTAGCCCAGCTTTTCGCTGCGGCAGTCGGTCTCTGCGTGGATGCCCACAGCATTGAGCTTTTCTGCCAGTTCCTTGCCGTACTCGTGGGCACGGTCGGTAATGGGCAACACACGCACCTGGGTGGGCATCATCCACAGAGGCAGTGCGCCGGCATAACGCTCGATGAGGTATGCCAGGGTACGCTCGTAGCAGCCCAGGCTGGTGCGGTGGATGATATAAGGGGTCTTCTTCTGGCCATCGGCATCGGTGTATTCCATACCGAACTTCTGTGCCAGGAGCATATCGATCTGAATGGTAACGATGGTATCTTCCTTGCCAAACACATTCTTATACTGAATGTCCAGCTTGGGGCCGTAGAAAGCCGCCTCATCAATACCCACAGAGTACTCCACGCCCAGATCGTTCAGGATCTGCTTCATGGTGTTCTGTGCAGTTTCCCACTGCTCCTTTGTGCCCTCATACTTATTCTTGGGGTTCTCGGGATCCCACTGGGAGAAGCGGAAGGTGCAGTTCTCCAGCATGCCCACAGTGTCCAGCACATACTTTGCCAGCTCCAGGCAGCCCTTGAACTCTTCTTCCAGCTGCTCGGGACGGAGCACCAGATGGCCCTCGGAAATAGTGAACTGGCGGACACGGATCAGGCCGTGCATCTCGCCGGAATCCTCGTTACGGAACAAAGTAGAAGTCTCGCCCAAACGCATAGGCAGGTCCCGGTAGGAACGGGCACGGTTCAGGTAGAAGTCGGAGGCCAAGCGGGC
>JAZRZW010000108.1:0-10677 GCA_045601585.1 Faecousia sp.
CCCTTCGGGTCGGGGGGGGTTGCTATGCCCCACGGAATCGGACCGGAGGTGAGTAACTCCCCTGCCCCCACTCGAGCCAGGGGAGTGTTTATGATATGGGAGATAAAACCCCTCATTTAGGTATCTTATTACTATTTAAGGTTTATTCTTCCTATATATACTTAAGCTTGAAAAAAAGAGTTGTATCTTTCGGAAAAATGTAGTAAAATATACGAGTGATAAAATACATATACTATGGTTCTTGGAGGAATCAACATGAAAAAACCCATTGTTTTAGTTGTTCTCGACGGCGTTGGTAAGGGCAATCACGACGCAAGTGATGCTGTGTTCACCGCGAACACCCCTACCCTGGACCCTCTTTTGGATACCTGCCCCCACACCTACCTGAAGGCACACGGCACTGCCGTGGGTCTGCCCAGCGATGAGGATATGGGTAACTCTGAGGTTGGCCACAATGCTTTGGGTTGCGGCCAGGTTTACTCCCAGGGCGCAAAGCTGGTTGGCGAGTCCATCGAAAACGGCTCCCTGTATGCAAGCCGGACCTGGAAGGCTCTGGTTGCCAACGCCGACGGCAAGGCTCTGCATTTCATCGGTCTGCTCAGCGACGGCAATGTCCACTCCAACATCCATCACCTGATCGCTCTGCTGAAGCAGGCAAAGGCAGGGGGTGTGAAGAAAGCTTACTGCCACATTCTGTTGGACGGCCGTGATGTGCCTGCCACCTCCGCTCTGGAGTATGTGGCTATGCTGGAGGACACTCTGGCTGCATTGAACACTGACGGCTGTGATTACGCAATCGCTTCCGGCGGTGGCCGTATGCAGGTCACTATGGACCGTTATGAAGCTAACTGGGGCATGGTCGAAAACGGCTGGCGCACCCATGTTCAGGGTATCGGCAGACAGTTTGCCTCTGCGAAGGAAGCTATCGAGACCTACCGCGCTGAGACCGGCGTCATCGACCAGGATCTGCCCGCTTTCGTCATTGCAAGAGACGGCGCTCCTGTGGCCAAGATCGCAAACGGCGACAGCGTGATCCTGTTTAACTTCCGCGATGACCGTGCTCAGGAGATTTCCCTGGCCTTCGACTGCAAGGAATTCGACAAGTTTGACCGTGGTGACTACACCGGCGTGATGTTTGCCGGTATGCTGCAGTACGATGCCGACCTGCGCATCCCCGAGAACTACCTGCTGCAGCCCCCCGTGATCAAGAATACCCTGACCGAGGTTCTGTCCGAAGCCGGTATCAGCGAATATGCTGTGTCCGAAACTCAAAAATACGGTCATGTCACCTACTTCTGGAACGGCAACCGTTCCGGCAAGGTCAATGAGGAACTGGAAGTTTACGAAGAGATCCCCTCCGATGTGATTCCCTTTGAACAGGCTCCTGCCATGAAATCCAAGGAGATCACTGAGAAGCTGGTGGCTGCTATGGCCAGCGGCAAGTTCCAGTTCCTGCGCTGCAACTACCCCAACGGCGATATGGTGGGTCACACCGGTGCCATGGACGCAGTTATCTCTGCTATGGAGAGCGTTGATGCCAGCGTTCAGGCCATTGTGGATGCCGCCGACAAGTACGGCTACACGGTGCTGATCACCGCCGACCACGGCAACGCCGATCAGATGACCGAAACCAAGAAGGGTAAGACTTCTCCCCGCACCGCACACTCCCTGAACCCTGTTCCCTTCATCATCTACGACACCGACAACACCTGGACTGTGAAGGAAGGCAATTTTGGTCTTGCAAATGTAGCTCCCACCGTGGTGAAAATGATGGGCATCCCTGCTCCCTGCTGCTGGGAAGAAAGCCTGGTCTGATCTACCGTTAATAACTCCCATACATAATTAGGAGGTAATTTATGATTCGTAATATGAACGACAACGGCTCCGTAAATGTCAGCACTGTTGTCTACTCCGACATTGCCGGCAACGCAGCTACCAACTGCTTCGGCGTTAAGGGTATGGCTGCCCGCTCCGTCCGGGACGGCGTGTATCATCTGCTCCGTAAGGAGTCTATGCGTAAGGGTGTCCATGTGGAATTCCATGAGGACAGTTCCATTACCATCGACCTGCATATCATCGTTAATAACGGCGTGAATCTGAACGCTGTTGGCTCTTCCATCATTTCCGAGGTGCGCTATATGGTCAACAAGTACACCGGCACCAAAGTTCGTTCCGTAAGAGTTTTCATTGATTCCATGCTGGTTGGATAATCTGGAGGTACTATGATACAGAAACTGTACGGCGCTGATTTCAAAAAGCTTGTTCTCAGCGCAGCTGCTTGTGTTGAGATCAACAAGCAGCTTCTTAACGATTTGAATGTGTTCCCCGTCCCCGACGGCGATACCGGCACCAATATGTCTATGACCATCAATGCCGCTGCTGCAGAACTGCGCAAAGTGGAGGATCCCTCTCTGGAGCAGGCTGCTTCCATTGCCGCATCCGCAATGCTGCGTGGTGCCCGAGGCAACAGCGGTGTTATCCTCTCCCTTTTGTTCCGTGGTATTTCCAAGAAGCTCAAGGGTGCAAAGGAATGCGATGGTGTCCTTTGGGCTGACGCTCTGACCGAAGGTGTTCAGGCTGCATACAAGGCAGTTATGAAGCCTGCAGAAGGCACGATCCTTACTGTCTCCCGCAAGGGTGCAGGCAAGGCAAGAAAGGTCGCCGCCGAAACCAACGACTTGCTGACTGTCCATGCAGCCGCCGTGGAGCGCGCGCAGCGCGCACTGGCCGACACGCCCAAGCAGAATCCTGTCCTTGAAAAGGCCGGCGTGGTTGACGCAGGCGGTAAGGGCTGGCTGCTGGTGCTGGAGGCTATGCTCAGCGTTATGCAGGGCGAAGAGATCGTGGTGCCCGAGGAGCTGGCAAATGCCGAGGTTCGGGAGCAGGCTTCCTTTGCCGATTTCGACGAAGGCGACATCACCTTCACCTACTGCACTGAGTTCATTATCGACCGTGAGAACGATATGGATCCCGAAAAGCTGAGAGACTTCCTCTCCAGCCTGGGTGACAGCCTGGTTCTGGTGGATAACGACGAGATCATCAAGGTCCACGTCCACACCAACGACCCCGGCAAGGCTCTTCACGAAGCTATGGACTACGGCTCCTTCATTACTGTTAAAATTGAAAATATGCGCCTCCAGCACACCGAAAAGGTGATGAACGAGCAGGAAAAGAGTAACGAACCCAAGATTGCAGAGCCTGAAAAGCCCTGCGGCGTGGTCTCTGTCTGTGCCGGCGACGGTCTGGCAGATGTGTTCCGCAATCTGGGTGTGGACGCCATCATTTCCGGTGGACAGACCATGAACCCCAGCACTCAGGACATTCTGGAAGCGGTCAACACCGTTCCCGCTGAGACTGTTTATGTGCTGCCCAACAACAAGAACATCATCATGGCGGCTGAGCAGGTGGATGACCTAACTCCCAAGCATGTGGTGGTGCTTCCCAGCAAAACCGTTCCCCAGGGCGTTACCGCAATGCTCAACTACAACCCCGAAGGCACGGAAGAAGAAAATGTGGAAGCAATGACTGAGTCCCTCAGCACTGTGGACACCATGCAGATCACCTACGCTGCCCGGGATTCTGACTTTGATGGCTACGACATCCACGAAGGCGACTATCTGGCTATCTTCGAGAAGTCTCTGTTTGGCACTGATACCGATGTAACGGTTCTGCTCCGTGCCCTGGCTGAGAAAGTCAAGGACAATGGCAAAGAATTCCTGACCATCTACTACGGTGCCGACATCGATGAGACCCAGGCCCAGGTGGCAGTGGATATCTTTACTGAGGTCTGCCCCGACGCAGATGTGAACCTGATCAACGGCGGTCAGCCTGTTTACTACTACCTGATCTCCGCAGAATGATCTATAAAGGCCCGCTGCCCCGGCAGAGGGCCTTTTCAACATACCGCAAAACGGAGTTACATAAACTCACAATTAGAGGTGAATGGCTTATGTTTCTCCGTTGGTTGGGAAAAATCTCGAACTTTGTCCGCAAAGTTTCCAAATTGCATATCTCTGTCTACGCCGCCCACGCATCGTTCTTTATTATCCTGTCGCTGTTTCCCCTGCTGGTGCTGATGCTTGGTCTTTTGCGCTACACCGGCATTTCTGTAGACACCTTTACAGAAGCGCTGGAAGGGCTGATCCCCCAGGCTTTACTCCCAGCAGCCCGAAAAATTATTTTAGGTGCTTATCAGAACACCTCCGGCACTGTTGTGTCCATCTCTGCCATCACGGCCCTTTGGTCAGCAGGCAGAGGAGTCTACAGTCTGCTCACCGGACTGAATGTAGTATACGGCACCCGGGAAAGCCGGGGTTATATCTACACCCGAAGCATCTGTATGCTCTATACTTTTGCATTGCTGATCGTGCTGACCCTGACGCTGATCCTCTATGTGTTCAGCACCGGACTTCTGCAATATCTGCTGATTCGGGGATACCTGCCCTCTCCCCTTTCCCGGATCCTGGATCTGCGGATCATCATCCTGCTTGGGGTGCAAATATTACTGCTGGTGGCGATTTATGCGGTGCTTCCCAATCGAAAAAACCGGCTGGGAGATTGCTTCCCCGGTGCGGTGTTCTCCGCCCTGGGTTGGATGATCTTTTCCCATCTGTATTCCCGATATGTCATGTATTTTCCCCGCTATGCCCACATCTACGGCTCGGTTTATGCCGTGGCGCTGAGTATGCTGTGGCTCTATTTTTGTATTTCCATCGTCTTTTACGGCGGTGTGCTGAACCGTCAACTCACCGAATCAACCGACACATAGAGAAAGGAATTGCGTTATGTCCTTAAAAACACGTGTTATGGGTTTTATCCGCCGCAAACAGCGCACCCAGTATTTCTGGAATGTGCGCCAAAAGGCCATTGGCGGCAATGCCCTTGCCCGCCGCATCAACACCTACCGCTACCTGGCCTTGATGCGCCGCAACAATGCGGATATACCCCTGAGAACGAAAATTGCAGGTATGCCGGTATTCCCCCACGGCCTTTCCGGCATCTTTATGTCTGAAGGCGCTGCCATTGGCGAGAACTGCGTGATCTTCCATCAGGTCACCATTGGCTCCAACACCCTGCCCGGCAGCCGTGGTCAGGGCTGTCCCACCATCGGCAACAACGTCTATATCGGCTGCGGCGCCAAAATCATCGGCAATGTCCACATCGGCGACAATGTCCGCATCGGCGCCAACTGCGTGGTGACTCAGGACATCCCTGCAAACGCCACGGTTGTGCTGGAACGCCCCAGAATTTTGGTGCGGGAAACGCCCCAGGACAACCGCTTTTTGAGCCACGATGAGATGGTAGCCGGAAAATAATTTCCCCGCGTTTATACTCTGTTCACAATCCTGATGTATACTTCGCATCTGTAAGGGAGGGATCTGTGTGTTTGGCTTTGTAATGGCAAATATGGGTGAATTGACAAAAGAACAACGAGCCCGCTACGGCAGCGTTTACTGCGGCATCTGCCGACAGATCCGCCAGACTTCCTCCCAGACCGCACGGATGGCACTAAGCTATGATATGGCGTTTCTGGCGCTGTTGCTGATGAGCCTGTACGAGCCGGAAGAGTCCGGAGGTAAACGGGCCTGCGCCCTGCACCCCATCCGCCCCCGACCCTGGGTGGACAATGCATTTATCCGCTATTCCGCCCAAATGAATGTAGCCCTTGCCTACTATAAGGCGCTGGATGATCTTGCCGACGAAGGCAAACCCGGCGCAAAACTCCTGGCAAAAGCTATGGAAAAAGATATTCCGGAAATCGCAAGGCAGTACCCTCGGCAATGTCAGGCAATCACTACTTGTTTGGAGAAATTATCTGCTTTGGAAGCAGAAAACTGCAAAAATCCCGATCTTACCGCAAAATGCTTTGGTGCATTGATGGCAGAGCTTTTTGTTTGGAAGGAAGATATGTGGGCAGATGACCTGCGGCAGATGGGTATGTCCCTGGGTCGGTTTATCTATTTGGCCGATGCCGCCATTGACTTCCGCAAAGATCAGAAAAAGCACAATTTTAACCCCTATACCGAAGAAAACTGGCCCCTTTGGGAAGAGCATCTGACCATGGCTATGGGCCGCTGTACCGCTGCTTTTGAGCGTCTGCCTCTGGTGCAAGACAAAGGCATTCTGGATAACATTCTGTATAGCGGTGTTTGGAATCAATTTATGGGAGCAAAAAAGAAGTGCTCCCCGGGAGGAACACAAGATGAATGATCCCTATCGCGTGTTGGGCGTCAGTCCCGATGCATCCGATGAGAAAATTAAACGGGCATATCGACGCCTGGCTAAAAAATATCACCCCGACCTGAACCCCGGCGATGCGCAAGCCGCCAAGAAAATGCAGGAGATCAACGCTGCTTACGAGCAGATCCAGAATCCTGAAAAGGCGCAGCGGACTTATCACAGCTCCGGCCAGAGCGGTCAGGGCCCCTACGGCGGTTACAGCACCTACGGATACGACCCCTTCGCTGAATGGTTCCGTCAGCAGGCAAGACGCCAGCAGCGGGGCGATACCTATCAACAAAGCGCCTATCGTTACCTGGTGAACCATCAGTTTGAAGAAGCTTTGAAGGCCCTGGAAAGATCCGACAACCGGGACGGCTATTGGTATTACCTCTCTGCCATTGCCAACGACGGCCTGGACAACCAGGTCACTGCACTGGAGCATATCCGTAAAGCCATCTCCATGGAACCGGGCAATACCGAATACCAGGAGGCCCTTGCCACCATCCAGAGCGGCAGCTATTCCTACCGACAGAGAAAAGAGAGATTCCGCCAGGTCACCGGATCTGTATGTTCCTGCTGTGCGACCTGCGCCGTTGCCGTTTACTGTTTGCCGCGTTATTACTGTCTTTTCCCCTTTTATTGCTAAAACAAACCCCACAGAACCATAGTTCTGTGGGGTTTTGTGTTAAATTTCGTACTTTTTCAGAATTTCCGTGGGACCTTCCAGAATCAGCTTTTCTACGGTCTTGTCCTTACCCTCCACGGTAAGCTTCAGAGTGCCTCCCTGATTTTCCGCTGTCAGGACGCCCCCGGGGAGCTTGTCCTCCAACCAAAGGGTCACTGCTGTGGAACCGCAGCCGGTGCCGCAGGCCAGAGTGTAGTCCTCCACACCCCGCTCAAAGGTCAGCACACGCACAGTCGTCTCATCCAGCCAATCATAGAAATTCACATTGGCACCCTTAGGAAATGCCGGGTCATCCCGCAAAGCGTATGCCAGAGGATACAGCTCCTGGCGCATCTCGAAATTCAGACCGGGAATACGAGTGACTGCGTGGGGCACGCCGGGGTTGCCCAGCTCCACATAACTGACGGTCTCTTTTCGATGGATATCCGCAACACCGGGATTATTGAGTTGCACCCAATACTGATCCCGACTCAGGCGAACACCGGGTACCAGACCTGCATCGGTCTCAACCACCATCTTCTCCCCTGCGATGCCGTTATCATAGGCAAAGCGGCAGATGCAACGGCTGCCATTGCCACACATCTCTCCCCGGGAGCCATCGGAATTATAGAAATGGAGCTTGAAATCTGCAATCTCGGAGTAGTCCACCGCCATAAAACCGTCTGCGCCGGTCATTGCGCACAATTCTTTGGAAAGTTTTTCGAAATCCAAGGTCTTGCCCCGGGCATCAATGACCATAAAGTCATTGCCGGCGCCGCTCAAATGCCAACATTCCATATTATTCTCCCATCAGGTCTGCCATAGTATAGCGGCCGGGGGCCTTGCCTGCCAGGAAATGGGCTGCATCCACAGCACCGTCAGCAAACATACCTCTGTCCCGGGCCTCGTGGCGCAGAGTAATGGTCTGGCTGGGGGTGCAGATATGCACCTCATGGATACCCACGATGCCACCCATTCTCAGAGAAGAAATGCCGATCTCGTCCTTTTCACGCTTGCCTTCTCCTGCACGGCCGCAGTGCTCATAGGCCTCGGGACGCACCTCGCGAATCGCATCAAAGATCATATGGGCTGTGCCGCTGGGGGCGTCCACCTTGCGGGTATGGTGGATCTCCACGATCTCGATATCAGCATCGGGAAAATAAGCTGCTGTCTGCTTTGCCATCTTGCAAAGCACAGCCACGCCCAGGCTCATATTACCGGCATAAAACACAGGGATCTGCTCTGCAGCACGGAAGATCAACTCCTTTTCTTCCTCCGTGTGGCCGGTAGTACCGACGACCACGGCACAACCGGTGGTCTTTGCGTAATCCAGCACATCACCCACCGCACTGTGGTGAGAAAAGTCCACGATCATATCCGCATCCACATAACCCAGCTCTCGGAAGGTGCGGGGCACACCGTTTTCGCCGTCCAGGCTCACCTTCGCTACCAGTTCCTCCGACAGACGCTGCTGTAGAAGTTGGCCCATAGCGCCGTTGGCGCCGCAAAGGATAGCTCTCATTTCAGTACCCCCAGTTTGCGCATCTCATTGAAGAGACGCTCCCGGTTGGGTGTCTCCAGCAGAGAAAGCGGCATACGGACATATTCTTCACCGAAGCCCATGGCTGCCACTGCAGCCTTTGCAGGAATGGGGTTGACCTCGGAGAACAGAGCGTTCACCAGGGGCAGCAGCTCACACTGCAACTTGGCTGCGCCTGCCATATCACCACGGAACAGACGGTCGCACATCTCCACGGATTCCTTGGGGACCACATTGGACAGCACGCTGATACAGCCTGCACCGCCCATGGCCAGCATAGGAACGGTAATGCCGTCCTCGCCGGAATAAACATCGATCTTATCACCGCAGCGGGCAAAGATCTCCACCACCTGGCTCATATTGCCGCTGGCTTCCTTCACGCCCACGATATTGGGATGCTCTGCAAGAGCAGCCACCGTTGCAGGCAACAGGTTACAGCCGGTGCGGGAAGGAACATTATAAAGGATCACAGGCTTATCTGCTGCATCTGCAATCATAGTGTAGTGAGCGATCAAGCCATTCTGAGTAGCCTTATTATAGTAGGGTGTCACCACCAGCAGTGCATCGGCGCCATCATCACAGGCACACTTTGCAAAGTCCAGCACATGCTGGGTATTGTTGGTGCCACAGCCGGCAATGACGGGAACACGGCCATTTGCCTGCTTGACAACAAAGCGGATCACAGCCTTACGCTCTTCGGGAGAAAGCGTTGCGCTTTCACCGGTAGTGCCTACGGCAACCAAAGCATTGATGCCGGATTCGATCTGAAAATCCACAAAACGAGCCAAAGTATCATAGTCCACGCCATGGGGAGTCATAGGGGTTACCAATGCGGTGCCCATACCCTTAAAAACAGTGTTCTTCATACGGAATCCCTCCTAATATGATTTCTGCAGATATTTTATCACATTTTTCACAAAAAGGAAATAGAAATTCTTGCCCTTGGAACAATTTCCTGCAACTTCTTTTCTGTATGTGCACCCTGCACAATTTTCGACGATCTAAACTGTGTAAAATCACGGTTGCGAATTGGAAAGTTTTATGCTACTATTATAGCATCCCGACATATGGGCACTACTCCACAAAAAAATAGTTTCCATATGTTAATAAAAAGGAGGATTTTTCCGTTTGACTCACGGTGCGGCAGTGTGGAGACCTGTCGTAATGCTGACCACACATTTTTACGGTGGCAGCGAGAGCATAAGCGAGGATTCCTTATGTTTAGAGTCGAGAAATTATGGCAAGTGTTGTTCTGAAAAACATCACAAAGATCTACCCCTTCAGTGGTGAAGAGGGCAAGAAGTACAGAGAGGCTCAGGCTAAGAAAGAGCGTGATGCCAAGAAGGGCGTAGCCGCTGTACACGACGCACACGAAGAGAGCAAGAAGCCCAAGCTGCAGGTGACCGAGAAGGGCGTTATCGCCGTTCAGGAGTTCAACCTGGAGATCGCCGACAAGGAATTCATCGTTCTGGTCGGTCCTTCCGGTTGTGGTAAGTCCACCACCCTGCGTATGATCGCCGGCCTGGAGGAAATCTCCGGCGGTGAGCTGTGGGTTGGCGATCGCATCGTCAATGACGTTGCTCCCAAGGACCGCGATATCGCAATGGTCTTCCAGAGCTACGCTCTGTACCCCCACATGACCGTTCGCGAGAACATGTCCTTCGCTCTGAAGCTGCGCCATGTTCCCAAGGAAGAGATCGACCGCAAGGTCAACGAGGCTGCTGAGATCCTGGATATCACCCAGTACCTGGACCGCAAGCCCAAGGCTCTGTCCGGTGGTCAGCGTCAGCGTGTTGCTATCGGCCGTGCTATCGTTCGTGATCCTCAGGTTATGCTGATGGACGAGCCTCTGTCCAACCTGGATGCCAAGCTCCGCAACCAGATGCGTGCTGAGATCAACAAGATGCGTGAGCGTATCGACACCACTTTCATTTACGTTACCCACGACCAGACTGAGGCTATGACTCTGGGCGACCGTATCGTCATTATGAAGGACGGCTTCATCCAGCAGATCGGCACTCCTCAGCAGGTATTTAATCACCCCTACATCCTGTTCGTTGCAGGTTTCATCGGCGCACCTCAGATGAACTTCTTTGATGCAAAGCTGGTGAAGGAGAACGGCAAGTACGCTGTTATCCTGAACGGCCACACTGTGGTTCTGTCCGAAGAGAAGCAGGCTCGCCTGAACGCCAACCAGGTCGTTGACCAGGAGGTCACCCTGGGCCTGCGTCCTGAGCACATCCTTCTGGAT
>JAZRZW010000109.1:0-14105 GCA_045601585.1 Faecousia sp.
TATGACAAACCCGAAATCTTGACCTATTCCCTGGAGAGTACCATTGCCGAAAAGTTTGATGCCATCCTCCAGCGCTTTGAGCTGACCGGGCGCATGAAGGACTTTTACGACATTTATTATCTATCACGATCCTTTGATTTCGAAGGCATGAAGCTGCAGACCGCAATCCAGGAGACCCTGCAAAACCGCGGCACAGCATATGAAAAGGATAGCTTCGACCGCGTCCTCGCCCTTGCTGAGGATGAAGATATGCAGGTTAAGTGGCGCTACTTCCTAAAAACGCTTGGAAATCCCGACATGGCCTTTGCGGATGTAATGGAAGGCATCAAAACCTTCCTGCTGCCAGTCTGGGACGCGATCACGGCAGAGAAGGAATTACACAATAATTGGAATTCCCAGAATCTGTGCTGGGGAAAGGATGGCAACTCATGAAACACAAAAATATGTTTTACACCAGAGTGATAAATAATAATCCGGGATCAGAAACAGCAAAGCTACTACAGGAGAATGCCGACTGCGGCTACTATGAGCTTTGCCAGAGCTTTTTGGATGTTGCACTTAACGCTCCGATCGTAAAGAACGAAACCGGCACCTTATTGGGTGTATTTCAGCACACGGATATCGCTATCGCAAAAGATAAAGCTGTAGCATTCATCAAGAATAACGGTGTCACAGAAATAGACAATTTCTTCGAAATCTTGGATCGTGAATATCCATTTTCCGCTGCTCCTGATGACACGCGCCGTAAAAGCGGTATGGTGAAGGAAGAAGCTACCGGCTATAACGGTTACATGGGAACAATGTACTTTTTCACGCATATAAGCGACAACGTGTATTCGGATATGGTGGAAGAGATCAAAAACAGCTTGCTTGCGACGCAAGGATAAGGAGAAATAGATATGGCTGAATTACATGAGCTGATAGAGAGAATTGAAAATCCGGAGTTGCGTGCGCAGATTGCGGAGGCGGCAAAACGTGCATTAAAACACAAACAGTTTGGTCTAGTGTTTGAGGAACATCTGCCGGAGTGTACTCCCCTGTATGACATTCCCGTTAGAAAAGGACTCAAGGTGTCTGTTCGAAACGGCAAGGCCAATGAAACCTACACTGTTCTGAAAATCGAGGATGGTGTAGCCACTTGCCTGCCTAAGAATAGTAAGGAAGCGGTACAGTTCAAAGTAGCTGACCTCGTTACAACGGCAGAGCTGGGTGATCCCATCTATCCTTGTCTGCAGCCCTTGGGAGAGGTATGCAATGCGCCGGACAGTGATCTGTGGCATACGTTAATCGAAGCGGACAACTACCATGCACTGCAGCTTCTGGAATACCTGTACGCAGGCAAGGTGGATTGTATCTATATTGATCCTCCTTATAATACGAGAGATAAAGATTGGAAATACAATAACGACTATGTTGACACCAGCGATGAATATAAGCACTCAAAGTGGTTGTCAATGATGCAAAAACGACTGAAACTGGCAGAGAAATTACTGAATCCCGACGATGCAGTGCTTATTGTTACAATAGACGAAAAAGAATATCTACATTTAGGATGTTTGCTTGAAGAAATGTTTCCGGAAGCAAGAATTCAAATGGTTAGCATTTCAAACAACCTTGCCGGCGTGCAAAGAACGAATGAATTTGCTAGAAATGATGAATTCGCATTTTTCGTAATGTTTGGAGATTCGGTTCCACAGCGCATGGTGTTAGGTTCAGAATGGATAAACGCGAAATCTGGTGGACGTACACACTTAGGCACTATTCGTTGGGATTTGCTACGCAGAACTGGATCAAACACGCAGCGCACACACTCACCCGGATGTTATTATCCGATTTACATATCGGATGATGGCAAAAGATTTTGCGGAACCGGTGAACCCCTACCGCTGCAATACAAAAAAGAAGATGCGCCTCCTGCTCCAGAAGGAATAGTTGCTCTTTGGCCGACTCGACAAGATGGCAGCGAAGGTGTATGGCAGCTTGGCCCAGAGAAATTTAACGAACGTGTACTGAAGGGATTGATCAAACTTGGGCCTTTTAAGGGAGACCATACCTGCGTATATTATTTGAAGCCAGCAGAAGAAGCAAAACTTTACGATGGAACATATAGCATTATTGGATATAATGAGGATGGATCCGTAATAACTTCGGATGCGGCACAGATCGAGCGAAACGTGCTTCCGTCGACGCAGTGGCAGATAAGCGCACATGACGCAACCCATTATGGAACAAGACTAATAAAGAAATTCATACCCGGAAGGGATTTTGCATATCCAAAATCCCTTTATGCAGTCCGCGACTGCATTCGCTTTTTCGTCGCAAATAAACCCAATGCGCTAATAGTTGACTTCTTCGCCGGATCTGGCACGACACTACATGCTGTTAATTTACTAAATGCAGAAGATGGTGGGCATCGGCGCTGTATTATGGTTACAAACAACGAAGTTTCCAACGAAGAAGCAAAAGCGTTAACGTTGAAAGGCTTTCACCCCGGAGATGATGAATGGAATGCTCTTGGCATTGCCCGTCATGTGACTTGGCCACGAACCGTTTGTAGCATAACGGGACGTGATATAAATGGCAATATCATCAACGGTGACTATGGCGTTCAAATTGAGGACTATGTAGAAGATCAAACCGAAGCATTTACCGCAGATGGCAAGAAAATCACCAAAAAACGGTATCAAAAAGTCAAGACTGAAACGATGCCCGAGCTGGCGAAAATCCAAAAGTCGGATGGTTTTGCCTCAAACGCAGTCTTCTTTAAATTGGGCTTCCTTGACAAGACCAAGGTGTCACTCGGCATGCAGTTCAAAGAATTGCTTTCTACCCTATGGATGAAAGCGGGAGCCATCGGTAAATGCCCCGTAGTTGATGCATCCGTGCCGGATATGCTCATCCTACCAGATAACAAAATGGCGATCCTCAATGACGAGAACCAGTTTGGCGAGTTTGCCGAGCAGCTTGCCCAGCATCCGGAAATTGAGGTTGTATACCTTGTCACCGATTATGAATCTAGCTTCGTTGCGATGACGCAGGCATTGGAGGGCAAAAAGACCTATCAGTTGTACCGGGATTATCTGGACAACTTTAGAATCAACGCAGGGAGGAACGGCAGATGAAAGTTAATTTAATAGCCTTTCAGGACAAAGCTGTCAAGGAACTGCGCGTAGACATTGCGGATGCACTAGACAGCTACAGACGCAGAGGAAAGACACAGGTTGTGTCTCTTCAGGCACCCACCGGAGCGGGTAAAACCATTATCGCAGCATCGCTGATCGAAGATATTTACTTCGGTTCGACATTGGCAGACGGCACTACTTTTGATGAGCAGCCTGAAGCAATCTTCGTGTGGCTTTCGGATTCTCCTGAGTTGAACGCGCAGTCTAAACAGAAAATTGAATTGAAAACCAGTAAGCTGCGCTTCGGACAGTGTGTCACTATCGTGGAAGATTCCTTCGACATGGAGATGCTGGAAGATGGACACGTTTATTTCTTAAACACCCAGAAGATCAGCCGCAGCGGTAAGCTGACGCAGCATTCCGATGATCGGCAGTATACCATCTGGGAAACACTGGATAACACCATCCAGAACAAGTCGGATCACCTGTACTTTATCATTGACGAAGCGCACCGTGGTGCCAAGAGCAAGCGCGAGGCAGGTACCGATACCACAATCATGCAGCGCTTTATCAAGGGATACTCTTATACCGAAAACGGTATTAAACGCACCATGCGCTCTATGCCGGTCATCCTTGGCATTAGCGCCACAGCAGAACGATTCAACACCTTGGTTGGCAATACCACCAACGTTGGTTTAATGAAGTATGTGATCACTGCCGACGAAGTGCGTGGATCAGGCCTTTTGAAGGATCGCATTGTGATCACATATCCGGAGGATCCTACTAAAAATAACGATATGGTTCTTTTGGAAGCGGCTGTTGCCGAGTGGCAAAAGAAATGCGTTCGATGGTATCAATATTGCACAGAGCAACACTATGCACGTGTGGATCCCATTTTTGTGGTACAGGTGTGTCAAGGCAGCGGTCTCGCGTTATCCGACACCAATTTGGAGGATGTGCTTGCCAAGATTGAAGAAAAGGTCGGCACACCGTTCAAAGCAGGAGAAGTTGTTCACTGCTTTGGCGAAGGAACAACTGTGGAGCTGAACGGCCTTCACATTCCTCATGTAAAAGCATCCGAAATTGCGGATGATCACAAAATCAAGGTTGTCTTCTTCAAGGAAGCACTATCCACCGGCTGGGACTGCCCTAGAGCAGAGACGATGATGTCCTTTGCCGTGAGAAATGATCCCACCTATATCGCGCAGCTCCTCGGCAGAATGGTACGTACACCATTGCAAACACGTGTGATGCGTGATGAATTCCTGAACGATGTAAAGCTTTACCTTCCCCACTTCAACAAGGACACCGTAAAGAAAGTCGTGGAAGAACTGCAGGCCAGTGAGGGTGGCGACATTCCCACCGAGATCAACGGCGAATCGCTGGAGGAACCCACCTATATTACTTGGACGGTACATACACCCAGACGTGCAAGACAGGTGGAGCCGCATCCCAATCAGATGAGTATATTTGATAATCCGGGCGGTGTAACAACCACAGAAACACCGGAATCGGTGTCTCCGGCTACAAACACTCCGTATGTTGTGCCCGCCACCAATAACGCCGGCAGCAGCACACCGGAGTATATCCCTCCGAGAACAGTGACCGTCCCGGCTACAGGCAACGGCCAACAGGCAGTTCCCGTCGTTCCTGCAGAAGAAATTCCGCAGGGCAAGCAACTGGAGTTCACACCGGAGCTTGATCGTGTGGAGATCATCGATTTCATCAACGCCAAGGGCTACCTGACATACTTCGTCCGTCAGGATCGCATTAACGATTACCTGAAATCGCTGTTGGATCTTGCAACCCTGCTGACGCACAACGTCATTTATCAGGGCGCACGTGACGAGGTCATCGACGATATCGTTGGTTTGATTCATGAATACATTGAAGAACTGCATCGCACAGGCAAATACGATTCTTTGGCAGATCAGGTGCTGCAGTTTAAATTGTCGGTACAAGTATTCGATCCGTTCGGCAAAGCGCTGCAGGAGAATTACTTCAACGACTTCACATTGATGTCGGAGACCGATCTGGACAGACAGGTACGCAATGCGGATGCCAAGCTGGGTAGATACGGATTCCCCAACATCTACGGTGGTAGATATTATGACGACGAAAACCCGAACGCGCATAAGATCGACTGCGTTCTATTTGCGGCCGACGATGCATGCAGAGCGAAGCTTGGTGAATACGCAAAGAATAAGCTTCGTGAATTCTCTCGTAAATATCGCGTGGCGGTAGCAAACAGATCGGACGCATGCAAAAAGAAGTACCGTGAAATCATGGCGGACAGTGCCGTGGTCAGCGAGCAGCTTTTTGCCATTCCTGAAAATATCAGCGTCAGAGAAGATCCCGATGGCATCGAATACGAAAACCACCTCCTTGCGGCACCGGATACCGGTATCGCAAAGATCAAACTGAATGGCTGGGAGGCCGCGCTGATCGAGGAAGAATCGAAGCGTACGGATTTTGTGTGCTGGCTGCGTAATCCCTCCAGAGCAGCATGGGCGCTTTGCCTGCCCTACGATATTGGCGGCGAGAAGAAATCCTTCTACCCCGACTTCCTGATTGTACGCAGCGACCCGGCGGTCGACTATGTGGTTGACATTCTGGAACCCCACGGCAACCAGTACGTGGACAATCTGCCAAAGGCAAAAGCATTGGTAGAGTACGCAAAAGCAGAGGATCGTCTTGGCAGAATTCAGTTGATCCACAAAACAACGGACGCTGGCGGCACCAGCAGATTCATTCGTTTGGATCTCACGGACATGGCAGTGCGTGATAAAGTGCTGCGCGCTTTTTCCAATGACGAACTGGAGCACATCTTCGAAACCGATGGAATAATCGAGTAACGCAACAACTGGCAGAGGGATTTTCCCTCTGCCACAGGAAAGCGATGTAAAGGAGGCCGTTTAATGGGAATTTATAAAACGATTAGGGATAATGATATTAGCATTACTTTGCAGCATAGCCAGAAGGCAGACACCTATATGTACTTCGACGCGAACGAAGCACTGGCACATGCGCAAATCATATTAGATGGCCTCAAAAATACTATTGCTGAAGTGAAAACGACGGCGAACCTTTTTGATTATTTTGCTGCCAAAAGAATATCCTCATTTTCGGCAGTTGTCGACTCAGTTAAAGAAGCGGAGCAGCAGAAAACGCTCAAAGAGTTAGTTGATGCTGCATCAATGACCATGAAGGATTTTCCTATCGGAGAAATCATCAAACTAATTAATCGAGAGTATGAAAGCATCATTATCCGCAAGAATACCGATGAAGGAATGCGAGAACTGTTTTTTCCTTTGGTGGAGTTTTGCATCCAATATCAATCTGGTATTTCGGATGAGGTGTTTACATTCCTTGCCGCAGAGCACTGGTTCGTGTTCGTGAATTATTATGATGATTTGAAGAGAAAACTTCTTTCATCTTCGGCGCTGTATGAACTGGTCTTTTCTGAGGCAAACGTTAAAAATCTTATACGTTCTAAATGTAAAACACTATTAGAGATTGCAAAAAACATTCCGGATTCTATCCAAACTGGAGCGGATTGCTTGGCGCTGTTAAGAGCTCGTATTATAGTTATATCAATTGATATTATGCAAACGGCTACTGATCGCGATCTCCTCGCTTATGGTGACAGCATGCGTCGTGTGCGTCGTTATTTTTCGGAAATCAATTATAATCAGCAGGAACTGATTAAATTTGAAGAAGCATACAAGGCGTTTGACGCTATGCTGACCGATTATCTGGATAATCATGGAAGCGTGTTTTCACATGAAATCCCCGCCAACATAGCGGATACCATCTGGGGGTCTGAGGTAGACTGGATTTCTAAGTTACTGCACATGACACATTCTTTTAAAGATGGTGAAGTTGTCAGCAGTTTCACTTATGCTGAAACCGACGAACCTTCGTTGGTGGACATGGTGTCGCATAATATTGACACGGATGATTATTTCACCTACAGCAGGCAACAAAAAATACAAATCTCGGGGTCTGTAGGTACGGCAATGCTGATGCAACTGGTTAACAACCAGCAGTATTATGAAGAATACTTTTCGTCATTGGCAGCAGTTTTGGAAGCTATTTCAAAACATTGTAACTATGACGATGAGGCGCTTATTAACGATTTGCTCGGGATGGAGCAGTCGTTGCAATTTGTGTCTGCAGCAAGACAAAAAGAAGGCGCTGAGAATTGTTGGTCGCTTGTATATGGTGCAAGCATGTTGATTATTGCATGCATCGAAAAGCTGCTGCGCCTCACATACAAAACAGAGAAAAATGTAATTCTTTCGGATGATCTGATACAGTTAGGGCCGTTGTTGAGCAATGAAACCATTGAAAGAATCTTGTCCGTGGATCTGATGAAGGGCGTGGGATTCTACTTGTCCAAATACGGCTATGTGGGGTTGAATTACCGTAACCGGTTGGCGCATCTGTCAGATATAAAAATCCACGAGATCCAGCGTTCGCTTCCGTACACGCTGCTCTATTTGTACACGTGCGTAGTTAATGGGATTTTCATTCACTATTGTGCCAAACAAGAGCAGGTGTAATCGCAAGGTGGTCACCAAAACGGCACCCACAAAATAGAATGAGGTAAAACACTATGCGTAATTTGAGATCCTACTATTCTGCGTCGATTGCGGAATTTCTACAGCAGTCGAGCAGCGAAATAATTGGTATCATCCACTCCAACGATATTTCGGCGGAGACTACGATCCAACAGAGCAACACTTGGGAGTCTGAGGTGCAGATTCTCAAGGATCAGCTGCGCTCTTTTTCGGATGGCAGGATCATTTTCGAATACACCATTCCCAGAATGGGTAAGCGTGTAGACGCAGTGGTGCTTTACAAAAACATCGTTTTCCTATTAGAGTTCAAGTGCGGCGATACGGAATACCGCCAGTCTACATACGATCAGGTGTACGATTATGCGCTTGACCTGCGCAACTTTCAGAAGGAAAGCCACGACAAACTGCTGGTGCCGATCATGGTATCCACAAAGGCTCCACGTTATCAGAATGTTCTGACTGTGCGTGACCGCATTGTGGAACCCATTTGTTGTAATGCGCAGAATTTGGGCATTGCAATTGATCATATTGCCCAGCAATATCAGGAGCCAGCTTTTGACTACGTAGCATGGGAGAATTCGGAGTACCTTCCAACTCCTACAATTGTTGAAGCGGCGCAGGCGTTGTATCGTGGGCACAACGTTCATGATATTACTCGCAGCGATGCTGGAGCAGAAAATCTGACAGTTACTACCGATGAGATTAACCGTATCATCGAACACAGCAAAGCAAACGGCAGAAAGTCCATTTGCTTCGTGACCGGTGTGCCCGGTGCTGGCAAAACGTTAGTTGGTTTGAATATTGCTATTCAACGTTCCGATGCACAGCAGGGCGAACACGCAGTGTTCCTATCCGGCAACTTCCCGTTGGTGACGGTGTTGCAGGAAGCTCTTGCTCGTGACAAGGTGGATCAGGAAAAGCAGCGCGGCAATCGTGTTTCCAAAGCGGATGCACTGCGCAGCACATCTGCGTTTATCCAAATCATTCACAAGTACCGCGATTCTTTCATTGGCAACAATAATATCCCGCCGGAGCGCGTTGCTATCTTTGATGAGGCACAGCGCGCATGGACGCAGGATA
This sequence comes from Faecousia sp., assembly GCA_045601585.1. Taxonomy (GTDB): domain Bacteria; phylum Bacillota; class Clostridia; order Oscillospirales; family Oscillospiraceae; genus Faecousia. The sequence continues at coordinate 8,786 of JAZRZW010000109.1, forward strand.
TGATTGAGAAGTTCATGGCTACCAAGAAAGGCGTGTCTCCCTTTCCGTATAGCGAGCCGGAATTTTTGATCAGCACTATGGACCGCCATCAGGATTGGGCGGTTGTCATTTGTCTGGTTGGTGGTGGACAGGAAATCAACACCGGTGAGGCTGGACTGCCTGAATGGTTTGATTCGCTTCGTCGTGCATTCCCAGATTGGGATGTGTATATCACACCTCAGCTCAACGATGATGAATACCGCCGCGGCAGAAGCTGGAACAGCATGCTGGAGGGGCTTTGTACTTTTGAGAGGGACGAGCTCCATCTCGCAACGTCGGTACGTTCTTTCAGAACACCGGATCTGGCGGCGTTTGTAAAAGCGGTGCTGGATGCAGATACCGACGAAGCGAAAGTACTCTATCAGCGCATTAAAGATAAATATCCTATTGTGATCACCCGAGATTTGAATAAGGCAAAAGACTGGATACGCGATCACTGTCAGGGAACTACCCGTTACGGCTTGCTTGCCAGTAGCGGTGCGTTGCGTTTAAAGCCGGAGGGTATCTTCGTAAAGAATGAGATTTCAGTAGCCAACTGGTTCCTGAACGGTAAGGACGATGTGCGTTCCGGCTATATGCTGGAGGATGTGGTGACGGAGTTCGATATTCAAGGACTGGAGCTTGACTATTCTGTCGTGGCATGGGATGCGGACTACCGTTACGTAGACGGTGAATGGAGCTACAATAATTTCGTCGGCAATCGCTGGACAAATGTTAGTTCCGAAGAACGTCGCCTGTATTTAAAGAACGCCTACCGCGTGCTGCTTACCCGCGCACGCCAGGGCATGGCTATCTTCGTGCCGGCAGGCAGCGACGACGATCAGACCCGTAGGCGTGAGTGGTATGACGGGATTTATGGGTATTTGAAGGAAATAGGGATTGAGGGATTATAATGCTTGGCTACAATGAATTAGTTAATAATGCAAAAATAGATCGCAACAAAGGGGCGATGCTTCCTGAAAGCGTTATCGATATCATCACAACAATTATAGGAGAAACCCCCGGAAAGGTTCTTGTCCCCAATAATAACTATGGTGAGTTGGCATTGGGACAGCAGGAGCCAACCATTTTCACGACAATCGAGAATGGGAATAATTTCCTTTGCTCGGACATAAGTGAACAGTTTGAGAAAATTATTATGTTCTCCCCAATTGGCTGGCAAAAAGGAGAACAACCATACCGTCCGGAAATAATGTATTTTGACAAAGCGTTATCTCTGCTTAAAACGGGCGGTATTCTTGTGGCTGTGGTCGCCCAGAACTTCCTGTCGGCCCCGTTGTTTAAGCCGGTTAGAGAAAGAATACTAACCCATTATTCTTTAGAGGCAGTAATTGAGGTTGGCGCAATCCTTCGTCCGTTTTCAAATTTTCCATTTTCACTACTAATTATTAAGAATAAAAACCAAGCAAAGAACGTATTTCTGTCCTCACTACAGAATAATCCGCAAGCCGTTGAACAGTACATTACAAATACTGGTGATTATTGGCATCCTTTTGAGGAAATAATCGATAGATTTGATGTGGGGTATTATGATAAAAAATACACAGAAATTCGCCATGCCATTCATAATCGAGATACTGTACACCTCGGTGAAATAGCCGAGGTGTATCCGGGTATCGCCATCAATGCAAGGGAGCGATTAGCGGAAGGAAAATATATAATAATTAAGCCGCAGCACATCTTTGATGGAGTAGTGCATTTTGGAAATAACCGAATCTCTTATTGCAGCCAGGAATATTTTGAATCTATTCGTGATGGCGAAAGAGCGTTGCTTCGTCCTGGAGATATTGTAATAAGTTTACTTGGAAAAATTAACTGGGCCAGATATACCGGCGAACATGGCGTTGCTGTTGTGAATCAAAATACCGCAATTATTCGCCCGCGGAAAACAACGCAACATATGTTCGATTTGTTCTTTAGCTGTGATGTTGGTATAAAATATCTTGAAAATCAGCTAAAGTATTTTTCACACTATGGTGTATATCATCATATCAGCATTCGCGATTTGAAGGGCATGGCTGTTCCAGATGTACAGACCATGCAAAAAGCTGCACGAATTGCCAGCCTGCATGAATATGAAGCTAAGGTGTCAGCAGCGTTTGCCAGTGTAGGATGGGAAGTAGAAGAAAACTATAGGGTGGATAGATTCTGTTTTGATTTAGCACTAAAGATAAACGGAGAAATTCAAGCGATAGTTGAATTAAAACAATATACAGCAGAAGGCATCCAAAAGGATACACAGATACGTACTCAGTTTGACCGCTATCATTCGGCTATCCCTAATGTGGAACTGTACCTCTTTGTAGATGAGCGTATCTTCTGTTATAAAAGCAATCGGTTTATTGAGCTGAATGGATTACCTCGTCCCAATGAAGTTGTTTTTGATGACGCTATTGCTTATGCAGCAACCGAAACACATGCGACAGAGGTTTCTCTAATACATAGCGATGAAGCAGACACAGCTATTTCTGATAGCATCCTTTTAGAGGCGATGAACGGAGGTTTTGAGCGATTAACTGATATTGTGAATCAATTGCTCAGTGGGCAGGCTCGTATTGAAAGCAAAATAGATGACATCGTGAAACAGATTGAAGAATTGTCACGACAGATAACCAGTTATCAATCTTTAGTGAGTCGGCAGTTGGAAATGGTAACAAGCGATGCTGAAGAAGATCGTATTATTCACGCCTTCTCCGAGGAATGTACCGAGAGGATAATTCTTGAAATGCGGAAGAAATCTTCAAGTGACGTGTTTCGCGTTGAGCAGCAGAAGCTCGAAAATTCTTTTGGAGAATCTGCATGGTCCAAATTGGCGGATCAATCACGAACATTTTTAGTGTCGGCAAAAGTGATCTTTAACAGTTTGGTAACATTACAGGACGCAGTAGATTATTCTGGCGTATGCTTACTGGTCACAAAGGCATTGGAACTGGAGCTCAGCAGACGTTTTTGCAAAGATTTTGTTTCGTTTTTAAAGCAAAAATACGGAAAAGACTATAGCTTGTTTCCAACTCCATTACTTAACAAGTATGGGAAACCCATTACAGCTAAACACTTTACACTTGGATCTGTCGCATATGTTCTTTGTTATGAACGAGCCGATGATATAAGTGATGAGACGTTTGAGAACAACCGACAGAAATTGCTTGAATTTTGCAAGGAGAAGCTCCTTCCAGAGATGGATGATGTGAAGGTGTTTGCATGCCTTAATGACTTTGCGATCCAGGTAGAGACGGTCAAAACTGAGTACAGAAACCCTGCAGCACATACGAATGAATTGAAATATGTGAAGGCGCAGGAGTGCTTTGATTTAATTATTGATGTGGAAAAGCTATTAAAGAAAATGCTGGATGCATTCTCCTATTGACGAATAGCACTTGCTACTTAATTGCTAACAAATCACCTTGCATCTGGATATTGCCGGTGCGTTCTGGTATTGTATGTCCCTGCCAAAGGAGGTGGCGACATGCGAAGTATCATAGAGGAACTGTATTACGGCAACATCAGCCCGTCGGATCGGGACATCATCAAAGGCGGTACGTATTCGCACATACTAAACCTTGTGACCCGGAACGAGGATGAACTGGTGCAGACGCTGACGCAGGCGCAGCAGGAAACGTTCGAGAAGTTCAAGGACTGCGCGTCGGAGCTGGGCGACAAAAACGAAATGATGTCATTCGTCCTCGGATTCAAGCTTGGTATGCGGTTGGCGGTGGAGGCAATGATCAGCCTGGATGACATCACAGATCCCAAAATGACATAATAGCACGAGGCGTCGCAGCAGAAATGTTGCGGTGCCTTTTTGTTTTTTCTTTGCTAATTATTGCGTCATTAGCTGGACTTTCCCCCTTCTTTCTGGCTTAATTGTCCTACCAAAACGACGGGAGGAAAACAATATGACGATCGAAAAAGCACAAAGAGACTTCAATCAGGTAATTATGAGGAATGGCTTCACAGAAGCAGGCTACACAAGAGATACAAACATAATCATCTATCACAAAATATGGAAAGAAGATGATGCGACACTCGAAGTACGAATGATGTTTAGCGGAACATACACGCTGGTTTCTGTAAAACACAATGGAAAAGCGGATCCAAAATTCATACGTGACTACAGCAGCCCGAAACGAGCAATGAGCGCTATACGAACAATGGTACTCAATGCCGGGTTTTCATGGTAAGCGGTGGCGATATGTGGCGAGAAGGCAGCATAAAATCGGTGAGGACATCTTTCACTATTGGATAAAGCAATACGACGACGGATCTGTGTACGGAATTGAAGGCGGCAGGATCAGCAAGCTGATGATCAAGTGCGGAGGCGAAATTGTATGCAACTACGATCGTGGCTGGGACATCAAACCGGTGGATGAAGACACAGAGTTCGCGCTGGCCATCCTCATGAAGGACTACAACTAAAAAGCTCACCACCGTAACCCCAAAAGGCTGCGGTGGTGTTTTGTATTACTGAGGCTTACTGAAGCAATTTCTGAAAAGTCTATGGAAAGCGAAATTCTAAAAGATTACTATATATTGTGCCAGTACGCCTCAGTCATAAAATTTTGACACAAAATATTGCGATTTACTATTGACACAAACGTTCGAATATGTTATCATCATGATGTCGAAAGACATTTAAGGCGCTAGACGTCACAAAGATACAAAGAACAATATTACAAAGAAACAACGCTTCAAAATTCAATAATCAAAGATTCAAAGAGCACTGATACGACGCTACAAAGAGCAACGTATAGGTGCTCTTTTTGTTATCTAGAGCACCGGCCATAAAAATTCGATAGGCCCCAAGGCCGGAAAGGAAAACATATGAAAGCGAATCAAGATATCAGAATAAAAGCCTGCGAAATGGGAGTCCACTACTGGGAGATTGCCAAGTGGCTCGGCATCAGACCGGAAACCTTCTCCAGACTTCTGCGTGAAGAATTGAATCCTGAGCAGAAGGAAAAGGTAATGCGTGCGATCTATGAAATCAGCTATCCCATCGGACACGGCCACTGATGCTGGTAGATTGGAGGTAAGTTATGACACCATTTACAATCTACACAGCAAAAACCACCGGCGCGAAGCAGAATAAGGTGTACCCCAACGAGATGACGGTGGACAATCTGACTGCGCTGGAGCATGCAATGCGCCGCGATCATGTGTGCGCAAAGTACGCGGGTAACGTAAGAGGCATTGCAAACTTCCAGTATGCCGACTGCATCCCCATGGACTGTGACAACGATCACAGCGACAACCCCGAAGACTGGAAAGGCCCGGAGGATGT
>JAZRZW010000110.1:0-3382 GCA_045601585.1 Faecousia sp.
TCTCGTAAATGTTGCGCTCACCCTGCTGGATCATCTGACCCAGGGAGTGCAGATCGGCAGTAAATTCTGCGGTGACGGGGAAAATGCCCTTGCCATCCTTGCCCTCGGTCTCGCCGTAGAGCTGCTGCCACCAGCCGCCCATCATCTTGAAGCCGGGCTCGAAGGATTCCAGAATTTCAATGGCCTTGCCGTGACGGTACAGAAGATTTCTGGTTGCCGCGTACAGCCACACGGGGTTTTCGAAGGAACGCAGATCGTACTCCTTCTTGGCCTGCGCAGCACCGCGCATCACTTCCATGGGATCGATACCTGCCACAGCCATCGGCAGCAGACCCACGGCAGTCAGCACAGAGTAACGGCCGCCCACATTGGGGGGGATCACGAAGGTCTCCCAGCCCTCTTCGGTAGCCATCTGACGCAGAGCGCCCTTGCAGGGGTCGGTGATGGCATAAGTACGCTTCTTGGCGCCTTCGGTGCCGTACTTGCGCTCCAGCATCCAACGCAGTGCGCGGGTTGCGATGGCAGGCTCAGTAGTAGTGCCGGACTTGGAAATAATTGCAATAGAGAAGTCCTTGCCTTCCAGCAGGCGCTGCAGCTCGTTCCAACCACGGGTGGACAGACCGTTGCCGGCATAGTAGATCTGGGGATTGCCCTTACCCTTGCCGATGTTGTGGTTGCAACCCTGCATCAGCTCGATGGCTGCGCGGGGACCCAGGTAGCTGCCGCCGATGCCGATGACCACGAACACATCGGAGGTCTCACGGATACGGTCAGCTGCGGCACGGATACGACGGATCTCGTCGGTCTCTTCCGTCACAGGCAGATCCAGCCAGCCCAAAAAATCGTTGCCTTCGCCGCAATGATCGGCCAGGGTCATATGGGCTGCGGCCACTTCCTTTTCAATGGCCAGCAGATCAGGCAGGGACAGTTCGCCCCAAACATTGGAAATATCAACTTTAATCATAATGAAATACCGCCTTTCATTTATTGTTCTAAGTCTATGTTACCCTATCCGGGGTGTAAACGCAAGGAAAAAACGCAGGATTTTCAAAAACTTTATTCCTGGACCGGCAAAAGCGGAATGCCCTGGACATATTTTTGATCCCAATCCGCGTCAAACAGACCGGCTGTCACGGTACCCCGGGTCATATCGTCTGCCAATTCCGTCAGGATGGGAAGGCACTCCAGACCCTCCAGATAGAAGTCCGGCAGAGTGTCTGCACCCTGGATTGTGCCCAGGATCGCTCCGGTGACTGCACCCACCGCACAGCTGGCACCGGAGTGGTTCACCGCACAGATCATTGCGCCATCAAAGTCATCCTGATACCGCAGACTTGCATACACCGCACCTGCCAGCACCTGGGCTGCCGTACGGCACTCCATCGTTTCCATCACTGTCTGGGGATCCTGACGGGGGCCTTCTGCCAAAGCAATGGCCTGACGCACCGGTTCTGCCACCAGGCGTACCGGGTAGCGGTCGCCATAGCGGGCCTGCATCGCATCCACAGCCTTTTCGATCTGCTGCAGCAGCGGCCGATCCGGCACTTGCCGCAGGGCCGCAATGATATATGCCAAAGTTACCGCAGAGAACACTGCCTCGGGGTTGCCGTGGGTCAGTGCAGACAACTCGGCAGTCAGATCCATCAGCTGATCCGGTGTCATTCTCCCTGCTTCATAAAAAGCGCCCAGGGCCACAGCGGTAGACAAAGTGCCGCAGGAAGCGGCCCGATTGATGGGTTTTGCCAAGGTGCCCAGAGTATCAAACCGCAGAGCATCCAGCATCCGGGGATCTTTCAGGCGGCGACGACGCATTTGAGGCATCCGGGAGACCCATAACGCCGTGGGATCCGGATCTCTGGGAAAATGCTGCCGTTTTGCCCACTGCCGCAGTGCCGCAGTGCCGAAACGCACATAGGCTTCCCCCTTGCCCCGACCCAGTGCCACCAGCATTGCATTGGCCATATAGGTCATCACCTGGGTGTAGGAGGTGACCTCTGCGCTTTCGTTTACCACATCGTAACCCAAAAGGCCGTTGGGGCCGTAATTCTCAAGGATCTCCGGCCAGGTCTTGTCGTCCACAGCGTAGCCCATGGCATCGCCCACAGCAAAGCCAAAGAGCGCACCGCGACAAGCCTGTTGCTTATTATCCATACCATCACATCCTTGGGTCTCGTATACATTTATTATAATATATATAGTCGCAAATGCAAGAAAAAAGTATTTTCCCGTCAGGCAGGAAATTTTTTATAAAAAAGTGTTGACAATCTATGAGAGGCGTGATATAGTTTAAATGTAAATAAGAATTATTCTCATTTAGGAGGTGAGCAAATGCCCCCATCCAAAAAGCACTTCCGCAAGCGCGACGCCATCCTCAGTTACCTGAAGGAGACGAAATCCCACCCCTCGGCTGAGATGGTATTTGCCCACTTAAAACCGTCCATTGCGGACCTTTCCTTAGGTACGGTGTACCGCAATCTCTCCGTGTTCAAGGAGCAGGGGCAGATCATCAGCCTGGGCTCCGTAAACGGTGTGGAGCGGTTTGACGGCAACACCGCACCCCATGTCCATTTTATCTGTACATGCTGCAGCGCGGTAACGGATCTGCCTGCGCTCCCCTTGCCGGAGGCGTTAGCCAAATCCGCCGAGGCCCAGACCGGCAACAGGATCGATACCTGCCATCTGTCCTTCACCGGCTGCTGCAGCCAATGCTTATCCCAACAAAAAGGTGGTGAATCCGCATGAAAAAGTTTATCTGTGAAGTATGTGGTTTCGAGTACGAGGGCGACGCCCTTCCCGAAAACTACGAATGCCCCCTGTGTGGCGTAGGCCCCGATCAATTTGAAGAAGTAGAAGAATAAAAAATTTTAATATATTTTTGGAGGAAATTTTTATGAAAAAGTTCGTTTGCTCTGTCTGTGGTTATGTCCACACCGCTGAATCCCTGGATCCCGATTTCAAGTGCCCTGTCTGCAAGGTTCCCGCTTCCAAGTTTGAGGAGCAGAAGGGCGATATGAAGCTGGCTGCCGTTCACGAGTACGGCGTTTACGCTCAGACCGTGAAGAACAACCCCGATATCAGCGAGGAAGACAAGAAGTATATCTTCGATCAGCTGATGGCTAACTTCAACGGCGAGTGTTCCGAGGTTGGTATGTACCTGTGCATGGCTCGTATCGCACACCGGGAGGGCTACCCCGAGATCGGCCTGTACTGGGAAAAGGCTGCCTGGGAAGAGGCAGAGCATGCTGCTAAGTTCGCAGAGCTGCTGGGTGAGGACCTGGAGCCCAACATGAAGGCTACCACCAAGGATAACCTGGCATGGCGTGTGGACTGCGAGTTCGGCGCAACTCAGGGCAAGTTCGACCTGGCTTCCTGCGCAAAGCGC
>JAZRZW010000111.1:0-23671 GCA_045601585.1 Faecousia sp.
GCTCACCGGCGGTGAAAACGAATTCGGCGCCGCACTCTTTGCAAACTAAAGTCTTGTCTTCGTACATTGGATTTTACCTCTCTTCGGTTAGTTGATGCCCCGTGTTGGATCCCGCGAAATCGTTGGTCTACTCAGGGTTTAGAATGGGTGGCGTATAAACCGCCACAAATGCGATTATACACCACTGGTATACATTTGTCAATCCCCCGAGGAGTATTTTCCTCAAATTTCGAACTGAGTTTGGCCATTATAAGGGATATGGAGGTGATTATAAGCCAGGGGTGTAACGCATCTGCCCCGGGGAGTGCGGCTTAAAAAGCCCAGCTGCATCAGATAGGGCTCATAGACATCCTCCAGAGTGATCGCTTCCTCACCGATGGTAGCTGCCAAAGTCTCCAGGCCTACCGGACCGCCGCCGTAATTTTTAATGATAGCGGTGAGCATTCTCCGGTCGATGGCATCCAGACCCAACGGATCCACTTCCAGTCGGGAAAGAGCCAGATCCGCCGCTTCTTTGGTAATAACCCCATCGCCCATCACCTGAGCAAAATCCCGGACACGACGCAAAAAGCGGTTGGCGATACGAGGTGTGACACGGCTCCGGGAAGCGATCTCCATCGCACCCTCCGGCGCGATGTCCATGCCCAAAATGGTGGCAGAACGGGTCACGATCCGCGCCAGTTCCTCGTTGCTGTATAACTCCAGCCGCAAGCTGACACCGAACCGATCACGCAAAGGTGCCGACAGCTGACCGGCCCGGGTAGTAGCTCCCACCAGAGTGAACTTCGGCAGGTCCAGGCGAATGGAGTTAGCGGACGGACCCTTGCCCACGATGATATCGATGGCAAAGTCCTCCATCGCAGGGTATAGGATCTCCTCCACCGCACGGTTCAATCGATGGATCTCATCAATAAACAGAATGTCGCCGGGTGCCAGGTTGGTCAGCAGTGCTGCCAGGTCGCCGGGTTTTTCGATGGCAGGGCCGGAGGTGACACGGATATTGACCCCCATCTCGTTGGCGATCACCCCTGCCAGAGTAGTCTTGCCCAAGCCGGGAGGTCCGTAGAGCAGCACATGATCCAGGGGCTCGTTACGCAGACGGGCTGCCTCGATGTACACAGAAAGGTTGCCCTTTGCCTTCTCCTGGCCGGTATAGTCGGAAAGCAGCTTGGGGCGCAGGCCGATCTCCCCTGCGTCCTGAGGCGCAAACTGGGGCGAAATCACCGGCACATTCAATTCTTCAGAAAACTCTAAACTCATAATAACACCATGTAATTGACAACGGATAGATTGACAATTATTCCTTTGTAGTTTTTACAACAACCAAAAGTCGCTCCAACTGGCGACAATCTATATGATCGACAATTATCCATTGTCAATTCTTCATAACCATGGCTCTCAAAGCAAACCGCACCAGCTCCTCGGTGCTTGCGTTGGGATCGGCGCCCTTGAGGGCGTTGTGGATCTCTGCGGGGGAATAGCCCAGCTCCTGCAGAGCTGCAGTAGCCAGTGCGATATTGCCGCCTTGGGTGGGCACCACCGCCGGGCTGCCGGCAGAAAAGTCCATTTCCACGCTGCCGCCGCCGATTTTGTCCTTCAACTCCAGGATAATGCGTTGGGCCAATTTCTTGCCCACACCCTGAGCAGCAGTCAGCAGCTTTTCATCCCCGGTCATCACCGCCAAGGTAAAGTTCTGCGGGCCGGCAGCCAGAATTGCAATGGCAGCCTTGGGACCTACGCCGGTCACGGAGGTCAGCAGCTCATAGCAGCGTTTTTCCTCTTTATCAATAAATCCATACAGATCGTAAGCATCCTCCCGGATGGACTCGGTAACATAGAGTCTTGCAGCTCTTCCCAGCTTCAGCTGCGCCGCAGTATAAGCAGTGATCCGGCAGCCGTAACCCACACCGCCGCAATCAATCACAGCCAGACCGGGCTCCAGCACCGTAACCTCTCCGGAAACATAGTAAATCATAACAAACTCCTTATCCTTTCTGCAATCTTGCCAGCAAGGATGTGCTGGAACGGGCATGACACAGCGCAATGGCAATGGCATCCGCCGCATCATCCGGCTTGGGCATTGTCTGCAAACCCAGGATCCTTTTGGTCATATCCTGCACCTGATGTTTCGTGGCGTTGCCATAGCCCACCACCGCCTGCTTTACCTGCATAGGCTTATAGGAATAGACCTGCAGACCTGCCTGACGAATGGCCAGCAAAATCACACCGCGGCTCTGGGCAACCCCAATACCGGTGGTGACATTCTGGCCAAAAAACAGTTCTTCGATGGCCACCGCATCGGGCTTTGCCATCTCTAAAAGCTTTCGCATATCCTCATAAATCATCTCTAAACGGGCTGAAAAATCCGTGTGGGCAGGGGTGGTGATCGCACCGCAGCGCAGCAAAGTCGTCTGACCTCTGTTCGCTTCGATCAGGCCGAAGCCGGTGATTCCATAGCCGGGGTCAATTCCCAGGATCCGCATTGCCCACACCTCTTTTCTTTCCATTTTTGTTATTATATCACAAATTTGTTCGTTTTCCACATCTTTTTTCTTTTTCTTGCTATGGAGGACGGAATATAGTATAATGGTGGCGGATAAAAAAGAGACAGGACGGTATTTTATGAAGATCAAAGTCAAAAGCCTGCCCTATGAGCAGGTGATGGCACTTCCCCGCCCCACGCGCAAAAAGCCAATGCGCCCCTTATTCTTACTGCAGCTGCTCATCCGCGGTCTGGCGATTTTGGATATGGTTCCCACCCGTTTTTCCTACACCACCGAAGGTATGGAAAAAGTGGGAAAGCAAGAACCCTGCCTGATCCTGATGAATCACTCCAGCTTCATCGATCTGAAGATCGCCTCCAAGATCTTCTTCCCCCGCCGCTACGGCATTGTCTGCACCACCGACGGTTTTGTGGGCAAGCCCTGGCTGATGCGGCTGCTGGGCTGCATCCCTACCCAGAAATTCATCACCGATCTGAATCTGATCCGGGATATGAAATATATGCTCAAGGAGAAAAAGACCAGCGTACTGATGTACCCTGAGGCCGGCTATTCCTTTGACGGCACCGCCACCCCCCTGCCCCGCAAAATGGGCATCCTGCTCAAGAAACTGGATGTGCCGGTGGTAACGGTGATCACCCAGGGTGCCTTCGCCCGGGATCCCCTTTACAACTGCCTGCAAAAGCGCAAGGTGAAGGTCAGCGCCACGGTCAAGTGCCTTGCCAGCGCCCAGGAAATTCGGGAAATGAGCGTGGAGCAGCTGGATCAGCTGCTGAATGATGCTTTCTCCTTTGACAATTTCCGCTGGCAGCAAGAAAACGAAATCTCTATCTCCGAACCTTTCCGCGCCGACGGTCTGGAGCGGATTCTCTACCGCTGTCCCCATTGCGGCACAGAAGGTAAGACCCGGGGCAAAGGCACCGGCCTGACCTGCCTGGGCTGCGGCAAAGAATATACTCTCACCGTTCACGGCTATCTCTCTGCCAACGATGGGCAGGGTATGTTCGCCCACATCCCCAACTGGTACGATTGGCAACGGGGTCAGGTACGCCAGGAGATTGAAAACGGCACCTATCGGCTGGAAACTCCGGTGGACATTGTAATGCTGGTAGACCATAAGGCACTCTACCGGGTAGGCAGCGGCCACTTAACCCACGATTGCAACGGTTTTCATCTCACCGGCTGCAACGGCAAATTGGACTATACCCAGGGTCCTCTGACCAGTTACAGTCTGAACGCAGACTACTATTGGTACGAGATTGGCGATGTGATCTCCATCGGCACCCCCCAGGAGCTGTACTACTGCTTCCCCAGAGGAAAGGTTCCCGTGGCAAAAGCCCGGCTAGCCGCAGAGGAACTCTATAAGCTGAAAAAGCGCCGCAGAACTCCCGTAAAAGCATAAAAAAAGCGAGGCCGCCCAAGTGGGCGACCTCGCTTTTATTTTTATTATTTCTTCAGGTCTTCCAGCATTGCGATGCTTTCCTTGGTCAGCAGCTCAGCAATACCGCTCTTGAAGCGGGAGCTTCTTGCTTCATAACCGCCCTCATCGTAAGCGTCCTGAGAGGGGTAGTAACCCTCAGCACCGTTGGTCAGGCAGCAGGGGCAGGTCATAGCAAAGGGAGAACCCTCCTTGATTGCACGGCCGATGGCGGTGAAGGGCTCACCGGGGATACCCACGAAAGCCACATCGCCCATACGGACACCGGTCAGGTTCAGGGTGAAGGCCTCAGGACCGTGCTCCAGACGGACCATACGGGTAGCCTCTGCCACCACGGTGGTCAGCTCCATACCCTCGTAAGGCAGTTCCTTATCCCGTCCGGCCTGGTTCAGAGCGAAGATCTCGTGCGCTCTGGGAAGATCCTTGGGGTCGGGCATATTGGAGGGAGCCTCTACAGGTCTGTGGATCGCTGCCACAGCATCGGGCTCGGTGAAGTTTACCTTGGCATACACCTGCAGGATTGCACCGGCAATCGTACGGCCCATATGCTTGGTGTGCTCATAGCCGCGGTCGCCGTCATCATGGACAGGAGCCAGACCGTTGTGGTCGCCGCCCTCGGGATGGACATTGATGTGGTTTACATCGCCCTCAGCGCCGTTGAGGAACATACACTTGACATTGTCCAGAGCGCGCTCGGTGGTCTCACGGACAAAGCGGGGATAGTCAGCGGAAATCAGGCTGCCGCCCACAGTGTCGGGATGGACACCAAAGTTGGCAACAACGATCTCATGGCCGCCTTCTCGGACGATACGGATCACATTGACGCGCTCATCCACATCGCCCAGGGGATGCAGAATGTCGGGGTTGTTGATACCGGGGTTGGTGCGGACGCCGCCGTCCTTCATACGGAAACGGCGCACAAATGCGATCCGGGGAGCATGACCCACAGCATAGCCCAGGGTAGCGGGCTTCAGATCCTTGATTGCCAGCACAGCGGAGTCCGCCAGCTTCACGCCCAGGTACTCGTTGTACTGGGGATTACCGCCAACTTTGCGCAGGGAGTCGCCGCCCACCTGAGGGCCGGTGTGGGTGTGGGTGCAAGCGATAAACACAGCGCTGTAGGGCACACCTGCTGCCTCTGCGATCTGATTGCGGAAAATATCCATTTGGATCTGGTTGATATGTAAGTTATCCAGGGCGATGATAATGGCTGTCACACCGTTGCAGGAAACTGCCAGGGTGTTGGCCTCCAGATTGTCCAGAACGCCCTCTGCAAAGCGGTCAAAGAAATAGCCTGCAATCTCAGTGCCCAGAGGAGGGGTCACATCGACTCTGCAAAAACCTGCCTTAAAATCTGCCATAATAAACTCTCCTTTTTTCGCGGCTTTCGGTGCGCCGCATTTTTCTTCATCATAGCACGCACACCGGGAAAAAGCAACCAAAATTCTTGACTTTCCACCACGGTTTCCTTATTATATAGGTAGTAATTTTTGCAAGAAAGAGGGTTACTTATTATGCTGGCAATTATCAACGCTGAGCTTGTGATGCACAATCACTTCATCCCCGAAGCAGTGCTCTTTGTGGAGGACGGCATCATCACCGGTTTCGGTGAAATGCGCAACACTCCCATTCCCGAGGGCTGCGAAATTCTGGATGCCGAAGGCGCCTATGTAGGCCCCGGTCTCATCGACATCCACAACCACGCAGGCGGCGGCCACTGGTTCTACGACGAGCCCGAGAAGGCTGCTATGTTCAATCTGGAGCACGGCACCACCACCATCCTGGCTTGCCTCTATTTCAATATGAATAAGGACCAGCTGGTAGAGCAGGCAAAGTTCGTCAAGGCCGCTATGGCAAAGCCCGAGTGCCGCAACATTGCCGGCTTCTATATGGAAGCTCCCTATATGAATCCCAAGTTCGGCGCAGACCGGGAGGGCAATCCCTGGAAGGGTCCCATCTGCAAGGACGATTATCAGCCCCTCATCGACCAGGTCGGCACCGATGCCAAGGTTTGGGTCGTGGCTCCTGAGCGGGAGAACATCCTGGAGTTCGTAAAGGACTGCCGCAAGGCTAACCCCGATGTGAAATTCTCCGTAGGCCACAGCGAAGCATCCCCCCAGCAGATCGAGGCTCTGATGCCCTATGGTCTGTGCATCGGCACCCACCACACCAACGCCACCGGCGACCTGCCCAAGTATCCCGAGTGCCGCGGTGTGTGCGTGGACGAGACTGTGAACTACAACCGCGATATCTACGCAGAGCTGATCTGTGACAGCCGTGGTATCCATGTAGATCCCTATATGCTCCGCCTGGTGCGCCGTATCAAGGGCGATGACCGGATCGTTCTGATCTCCGACGCCTGCGTCTTTGATGGCCCCATCCCCGAGGGTTACGTCGGCGTGACCGACATCAATTTCGACTATGAAGGCGAGATCGCCGGCTCCAAGCTGAGCCTGGAAGTGGCTTGCCGGAACATGATGAAGCACACCGGCGCATCTTTGGTGGATGTGTTCAACTACGCATCCTACAACCCTGCCCGACTCCTGGGTATGACCGACCGTGGTGAGATCGCCGTAGGCAAGCGTGCCGACCTGATCCTGACCGACCACAAGATGAATGTGAAGAAGGTTCTGTTTGCCGGCGAAGTGGTGTAAAAAATCAAAATAAGAGGGTCTTTCGACCCTCTTATTTTTTTGCCACAGGCATACTGCCCAGCAGCTCCAGGATCATCCTGCAATGCTCCCGTTCCTGCTCGGCAAGGCGTAAAAACACCTGGCCGTATTGAGGATCCCGGCTTTTTTCCTCGTATCTTGCCAGGCTCCGCATTTCCCGGCCGTAGCAGCGGCGCAATATGGTTTGGGGCGACTCCGGCGGCATTTGCCGGGTACGCTGAGCGGGGTGTCCGCCAGTGGTCAGGGTGTAGATCCCCTTCAGACAAGCGGCGTGGGTCTGCTCATCTTTGCCCATCTTCTGCAATTTCTCCCGAATATTTCCCTGAAACTGCCGGGCAAGTTGCAGGTATGTAGCCCCATCCAGCCATTCCTCTTCGATCATTTCCTGCAACTCTGCCGCCGTGGCCACCTGAGGTTGAGACTCCTGCACTCTTTGCCACACCCGGGCAGCTTTTTGGGCATCGTATTTTTCCATCATACCCCCTCCTTTTCCACCCTTTAGTCTACCAAAGACGCCTTGCAAAACCCGCCGAATCCCGGCAGCAAAAATTTTATTTGCATTCTCGCACAAATGTGCTATTATAAAAGAAAAAGGGAGGTATGCCTATGCCCAGAACCAGCAATAAATCAGAACTGATTTTGGAATATGTCCGCCAATTCCTGCAGGAAAACGGATATGCCCCCTCCATTCGGGAAATCGGTAAGGCCGTGGGTCTGCAATCCACCGCAACCGTGAGCTACCATCTGGAGCAATTAAAGCGCAAGGGACTTTTGCAGGCACCGGAGGAAAAGGGCCGCAAGCGTGCCATTGCCACCACCGCCCGCCCCGGTCAGATCCCGGTAGTCGGTGTGGTCACTGCAGGTCTGCCGATATTAGCGGTAGAAAATCAGGAAGGCTCTATGAGCTGGGACGGCGATCCCTCCTGCTTTGCCCTCCGCGTCCGGGGCGACAGTATGATCAACGCCGGTATTTTCGACGGCGACAAGGTGGTTGTGCGCCCCCAGACCTCTGCCGACGACGGCCAGATTGTCGTTGCCAGAATCGGTGACGAAGCCACCGTCAAGCGCTTATTCTGTAAAGCAGGACAGATCCTGCTGATGCCGGAAAACGAAAATTACGAACCCATCGACGGCAGTGAAGCCGAGATCATCGGTCTTGTAAAAGCCGTGTATCGGGAATATTAGAAAAAGAGGCGAAAATTATGAGTAAGTTTAAGGCTTTTCTCAAACGCAAGAACATTGAAATCTCTCTCAAGCGCTACGGCATTGATGCTCTGGGCGCTATGGCCCAGGGCCTGTTCTGCAGTCTG
Organism: Faecousia sp.; assembly: GCA_045601585.1. GTDB lineage: Bacteria > Bacillota > Clostridia > Oscillospirales > Oscillospiraceae > Faecousia. Next base: position 7,922 of record JAZRZW010000111.1, read on the forward strand.
CTCATCGGCACGATCTTCAAGACTCTTGGTACCGAATTGCGTCTGGAGTTCCTGACAAAGCTTGGTGCCGCCGCAATGGGCGTTTCCGGTCCGGCTATGGCCGTGGCCATCGGCTATGCCCTGAAGGCAGACCCTATGGTGCTGTTCTCCCTGGCAGCGGTCGGTTTTTCCGCCAATGACGCCGGTGGTGCCGGCGGTCCGCTATCGGTGCTTGTGGTGGCCATTATTGCCGCAGAATGCGGTAAAATGGTGAGTAAAGAAACCAAAGTAGACATTTTAGTGACCCCTGCGGTAACGATTTTTGTAGGCGTGGGGCTTTCCCTGCTGATTGCCCCCTATATTGGCGCAGCAGCAGACTCCTTCGGCCAGCTGATCAAGACCGCCACGGAGCTGCGCCCCCTGCTGATGGGCATTGTGGTGTCTGTGTTGGTGGGTATCGCTCTGACTCTGCCCATCTCCTCTGCCGCGATCTGCGCAGCACTGAGCCTGACCGGTTATGCCGGCGGCGCGGCGGTTGCCGGCTGCTGCGCCCAGATGGTGGGCTTTGCAGTGATGAGCTTCAAGGAAAACCGCTGGGGCGGTCTGGTGAGTCAGGGTCTGGGTACCTCTATGCTCCAGATGCCCAACATTATCAAGAATCCCAAAATCTGGATCCCCCCGATTCTGGTCTCCGCCATCACCGGCCCTCTGGCCACCTGGGTATTCAAGATGCAGATGAATGGTGCAGCGGTGAATTCCGGTATGGGTACCTGCGGTCTGTGCGGTCACATTGGTGTGTGGACAGGCTGGGAAAATCCCGTTGCGATGGATTGGATCGGCCTGGTGCTGATCTGCTTCGTGCTGCCGGCAGTGCTCACCCCCCTGGTGGCCTGGCCTATGCGCAAAATCGGCTGGATTAAAGAGGGCGACCTGAAACTCTGATAAAACAAAAAGAGAGAGGCTTATGCCTCTCTCTTTTCTTTTTCCAGTCGTTCTCTTTCCGCCTGGGAAAGCCGCAGATAATTGGGCTTTAACGCCGCTGCGTCGCCCCTTTCGCCCCGAAGGATGGCTGCTTCTGCCGCCAATGCCACACCTGCCGCTCGCTGATGTTGCAGATGCTCCGGGGGCATTATCAGGTTGGGAACCTGCTCTTTCAGCGTGTTGTAGCAAAGCACGCTGCCATCACCCACCAGATAAATAGGGCCGTCCAGAGTTTTCAACTTTTCGCAGAGGTCTGCCAGGGCAATGGCCTGATCTTCCCAGACCCGCTCTGTGCCGCAAAACAGCGCTGTATAGACCTGGGCCCGTCGGGCATCCATCACCGGCAGTACATAACCGCCCTTGCCGGCGTTTCTCGCCATGGCCTCCAGGGTAGACACGCCGTAGCAAGGCTTCTCACCGCCCCAGGCAAAGCCCTTTGCTGCCGCCACGCCGATGCGCACGCCGGTGAAACTGCCGGGGCCTGCCGCCACCGCCACAGCATCTACCTCTTTTGGGGTAACGCCGCAGCTTTTCAGCAGATCCTGGGCCATCAGCAGCAGGGTCTGAGAATGGGTGAGACCCGTATTCTGATAACTCTCCGCCAGAAGCTTTCCGTCCTCTGAAAGTGCTACGGAACCCGCCTTTGCGGAGGTCTCAAATGCCAAAATCTTCATAACCTTCTCCTTCGATGGTGATGCGGCGGGACTCCTCGCCGGTCTTTTCGATCCGGACAGTCAGGGCATTTTCCATAGCCTCTGCCACATTTTCGCTCCATTCCACGCAGCACACACCGTCCCGCTCCAGGTAGTCCTCCCAACCGATGTCCCAAAGATCATCGGCGCTGTGGAGGCGGTACATATCAAAATGGAACAGAGGCATTTCCCCACTGAGATACTCATTGACGATGGTATAAGTAGGGCTGGTGACCGATTCCCGGTAGCCCAGCCCCCGGGCAACGCCCCGGGTAAATGCAGTCTTACCCGCACCCAGATCTCCCAGATAAGCAATCACCGTGCCGGGTCTCAACACCTGGGCTAAGCGCTGACCCAACGCCTCCGTCTCTTGATAAGAATTCGTTTCAAATATCATAAGTTGCACCTTTCAAGGCTTATTGCGCATTTTTCAGCTTTTCTGCCTGGTCGGCGGTAGCCAGCGCATCGATGATCTCATCGATGGCACCATCCATAATGCTCTCGATCTTGTAGAGCGTCAGGCCGATACGGTGGTCAGTCACCCGTCCCTGGGGGAAATTATAGGTGCGGATCCGCTCGTTACGCATACCGGTGCCCACCTGGCTCCGGCGCATACCGGTGACCTGGCTGTCCAGCTTTTCCTGCTCGATCTCATAGAGTTTGGATGCCAGCATTCGCATACATTTCTCACGATTTTGCAGCTGGCTTCTCTCCTCCTGGCAGGCCACCACGATGCCGCTGGGCTTGTGGATCAGACGCACCGCAGAGCTGGTCTTATTGACATGCTGACCGCCGGCACCGGAAGCGCGAAATACCTGCATTTCAATATCCGCAGGGTTAATCTGCACATCCACCTCTTCCATTTCCGGCAGCACTGCCACCGTAGCGGTAGAGGTATGGACACGGCCGCCGGACTCGGTCTCCGGCACACGCTGGACCCGGTGCACACCGGATTCATACTTCAGCCGGGAATAAGCTCCCCGACCGCTGATCACAAAGTCCGCTTCCTTCACGCCGCCCAATTCCGTATCGCTGTAGTTCATCAGCTCCACTGACCAGCCCTTCTGGGCAGCATACATGGAGTACATCCGGAACAGACTGTGGGCAAACAGAGCACTTTCTTCGCCGCCAACGCCGCCACGGATCTCCACGATCACATTCTTGTCGTCGTTGGGATCTTTGGGCAGCAACAGGATCATCAGTTCCTCGGAAAGAGTCTGCATTTTTTCCTTTGCCTCCAGATAGGTCTGCTGGCAAAGCTCTTTCATCTCCGGGTCGCTCATCAGCTCCTGGGCGTCCTGCATATCCTGCTGGGCCTGCCGGTAGGCATGGTAGGCATTGATGATGGGCTCCAGATCATTGCGCTCCCGCAGCAGCGCAGCCGCCTTCTTGGGATCGCTATAAAAATCCGGCTGCTCGGATTTTGCGCATAATTCTTCATAGCGGTTGGCCACCGCCTGCAGTTTATCCAGCATAACGACCCTCCTGCGGCTCATTTTCTGCTATTGTATCAATAATCACGCAAAAAGTAAAGGGGTGCCCGAAGGCACCCCGCTTGTGTTTTAGCAGCAGCCGCAGTTATTATCGCAGCCGCAGTTGTTGCCGCAGTTACCGTAGGTGCTGCCGCAGCCGCCACCGCAGTTGCACAGCAACAGAATCAGGATGATGATCCAGCACATATTCCCGCCGCAAAAACCGTTATTCATAATCGTACCTCCGAAATTTATTAGCGGTCAGACCGCTCATTCCATAGTACTCCGAAGGCAGGGTTTTGGTGCGACAGTATTTTTATTTTCCCAATTCCAGATTGCGCTGGTAGGCTGCCATGATACATTCCATCATCATACTCCGGCAACCTCTTTCCTCCAGCTGACGGATGCCGGCGATGGTGCTCCCCCCGGGGGAGCAAACTGCATCCTTGAGTTCGCCGGGATAGCGACCGGTCTCCAAATACATTTTGGCTGCGCCGGCCATGGTCATGGCACCAAAGCGCAACGCCTTTTCCCGAGGCAGACCGCAGGCCACCGCGCCGTCAGCCAGAGCATCCAGCAGCAGATATAAATATGCAGGGCCACTGCCGGACAAAGCGCTGGCCGCATCCATCTGATGTTCCTCCAGCTTCTCCAGCAGACCGCAGCAGGCCATGTCCTCCAGCCAGTCATCGAGCGTTTCCTCACTCACCAGGTCGTTGTGGCAGTAGGGAATCACACCGGCACCCACTGCCGTGGGGGTGTTGGGCATGATCCGGATCACCGGCAGCCGAACTCCTGCCATTTCCTCAATTTTGGAGATCTCCAGGCCTGCCGCCATAGTAATGAGCAAGGGCTTTCTTGCCTTCAGGATCTCCTGCAAATACAGAAGGCACTCCGCCATCATATGGGGTTTCACACCCAAAAAAATCCGCTCACAATGCTCTGCAGCATGAATATTATGACCGTATTCGATACCCAGTTCTGCCGCCAAAGCCTTTGCCTTGCCGGAGCGGTCGGTAATTAAAATGTCTTTGGTCACACCGGAAAGGGCCTTTGCAATGGCACCGCCCATATTTCCGCAACCGATAAATCCGTATTTCATAGCAATCACCTGATATGTCCGCTGCCGCGGATGATGTATTTATATGTGGTCAATTCCCGCAGACCCATGGGGCCACGGGCGTGGAGCTTTTGGGTAGAAATACCCATCTCACAGCCCAGGCCAAATTCGCCGCCGTCGGTAAAGCGGGTGGATGCATTGACATACACCGCAGCGCTGTCCACCCGGTCAGTGAATATTTTTTCCGCCTCTTCCGATCCGGTCAAAATCGCCTCGCTATGGCCGGTGGAATGCTCTGCGATGTGGGCCACCGCCTCATTGACATCCTCCACGCATTTTACCGCCAGGATGTAATCCAAAAATTCCGTGTCGAAATCCCGCTCCCCGGCAGGGGTGCCGGGGATGATCTCCGCCGCTGCAGGATCCAAACGCAACTCCACAGGCCGGCTTCGTTCCGCCACAAGGCGCTGATGCAGACGGGGTAAAAACTCCTTTGCGATAGCCTGATCAACCAGCAGCACCTCCTGGGCGTTGCACACGCTGGGCCGGCTGGTTTTCGCGTTTTCGATCACATTGAGGGCCATTTCCATATCCGCAGACTTCTCCACATAGATATGGCAGATGCCGGTGCCGGTGGCAATACAGGGCACAGTGGCATTCTCCACGCAGGTACGGATCAGGCCTGCCCCGCCCCGGGGGATCAAAAGATCCACATAACCGTTTGCGGTCATCAGGGCTCTGGCGCTTTCCCGGCTGGTGTCCTGCACCAAATTGATGGCGTTTTCCGTAACACCGGCAGCCTGCAAGCCCCGGCGCAGAGCCTCCACGATGGCACAAGCGGTCAGGAAGGCCTCCTTGCCCCCTCGCAGCACGCACACATTGCCGCTTTTCAGCGCCAACGCCGCTGCATCACTGGTCACATTGGGTCGACTCTCGTAGATAATGGCAATGACGCCCATACCCGTGGATACCTTCTGGATCTGCAGGCCGTCCGTCCGGGTTGTGGTCTCCAAAATACGGCCCACCGGGTCAGGGAGCTCCGCCACCTGCAGGATGCCCTGGGCCATCCCTTCGATCCGTTCCGGAGTCAGCAAAAGCCGATCGATCATCACCGGGGAGATCCGGTCTTTGGCCGCCGCCACATCCCTTTCGTTGGCGGTCAGTATTTCATCCAGGGATGCCAGCAGCGCCGCTGCCATCTCCCGCAGCGCCCAATTCTTCTGCTCTGTTGTCAGGGCGCAGACCTGGTGCTTTGCCGCCTTCGCGGCCTGGAGCATTGTTTTCATATTATTTCACCACAAATCTTGTTCCGATTTCCTGATTTTCCATAACTGCGTAAATGTTCAGCGGGTCGCTGCCATCGGCAATGACCATTTCGCAACCGGCGGCGGTGCAGATCTCTGCTGCGCGGAGCTTCGTTACCATACCGCCAGTGCCCTGATCGGAGCTACTTCCTCCCGCCAGGGCCCGGATCTCGTCGGTGATCTCCTTCACCCGGCTGATCCGGGTAGCAGTGGGATCCTTATGGGGGTCGGCGGTATAAAGACCATCGATGTCCGTCAATAAAATCAGCAGATCCGCCCCTACGCTCTGAGCCACCATCGCCGCCAGCGTATCGTTGTCGCCTATGACGATCTCCTCGGTGGAGACCGTGTCGTTTTCATTGATGATGGGCAGCGCACCCAGCTCCAAAAGCCGCTCCACGGTGTTGGTAAAATTACTGCGACGCTTGGGGTTGGCGGTATCGTCGCCGGTGATCAGCAGCTGAGCAACCGTGTGGTGGTACTCACCAAAAAGCTTGTCGTACACATACATAAGCTCGCACTGCCCCACCGCCGCAGCAGCCTGCTTTGTGGGCATATCCCCGGGGCGAGCGCCCAGACCCAATTTGCCAACGCCCATACCGATGGCGCCGGAAGACACCAGAATCACCTGATCGCCAGCGTTTTTGATGTCAGAAAGCACTTTGCACAGGGTCTCCACCCGACGAATATTCAAATTTCCTGTTTGATGGGTCAAGGTAGATGTGCCCACTTTTATCACAATTCGCATAGAAACCCCTCCTTTTTACACGATTATACTCCATCCGGCCGGGGGTTGCAACCACTTTTTGCTTTTTCTCTTTATCGCACTAAAGTATTGCGATAGCTGCACCTATCTTTGGTAATATATGCGCAAGATCCCCCTTGAAAAACTCCTCATCACCGCAAACAGAAACATCCCGAATGCAAATGCATTCGGGATGTTTGGCGGAGAGTGTGAGATTCGAACTCACGGTGGGTTTCCCCATCACTAGTTTTCAAGACTAGCTCCTTAAACCACTCGGACAACTCTCCGTGTGGAAAAATGATACCATCCCCCGGCAGAAAAGTCAAGCCGATTTGTGACGGTTGTGCAAAGTGCGACATTTTCCCGTGTTGTACTTGTGCAAGTACACAATTTTTCTATAACGCCTTCTACGCCTCTTGACAAGTACTTGTTCAAGTACTATTATAAAGACACAAGTTGTACTTGTTCGAGTACTTAGGAGACACTTATGCAGCAATCAAAATTATTTTTTTCGCCAATCATCCACCGCCCCATCCTGCAGGGGCTCCACGATCTTCAGCAGGATCCTCCCGCCGCCTGGTGTATCGGGTGCGGAATGGAGGTCTACGAACCGGGATGTCTCTTGTGTCCCGAATGCAGAAAGGAGTCTGAAAATGAAACACCCAAATGTTAGCCCCTGCACCCTATGCAGCCGGGTTCCCTGCCCCGCAGAATGCGACAATCTCCACTGCGTCCTTTGGCGGCGCTGGTTTCTTGCCCGCTGGGAACAGATGCGGCAGAGCACCTACGGGCAAATGAACCGGCTAAAAGCCGTCCCCCTGGGCGTCCCCTTAGGCGGCCGCCACTATGCACCGCCCCACCTGATTCGGGAATATCGAGCAAATAACCCTTGTGAAAATTGCTCCGTGGGGCTGTTATGCAAAGATAAATGCAATGTTCGCAAGCGTTGGGAACAGCAAGGAGGAGCACAATGAACTGGAAGCAGGAAGCAACAGAAAAACTGCAGCGCTACACGCAAATGCAGCAAGCCGCCCACAACATTCCTCAGGAATTGGAGCTGCTGGAGGAGGCCATCTGCGCCATCCGATCTGCCCGGATTGACGGCATTGCCGTGCGGGGTGGCGGCAATAACCGGGAGAAAATGCTGCTGGACAACATCGTAAAGCGTCAGGAGCTGACCCAGGCTTTAGACCGGACCAAACGCTGGCTGGCCACCGCCGACCGGGCCCTGCGTACCCTGACGCCGGAGGAACGGTTGGTTCTGCAACGGATGTTTATCCTGCCGGAAAAAGGCTGCATTGCCCGACTGTGTCAGGAATTAGGGGTGGAGCAATCCACCGTCTACCGCAAGCGGGATCAAGCCCTGGAGCGTTTCACCCGCTCCCTCTACGGTGCCGTAGAAACCAATTAAAGAGGCTGCCCTTGGGCGACCTCACATAGGGATTTATATGGTTTTGAAGGAACCTTTTTTCCACAGAAAAGCCATCGTCCTTGAAATACATCCGGTATTTCTTCGTACTCCGGACCTTCCTGCGAGAAAAAATCTTTCCATCAAAACTGCAAAGCACTCCAAAGCGAGAGGTTTTTCAGCAAGACAAGATAAAAAGCCGAGGCAAGGCTGACGCCTGCCGTGGCTTTTTAATGCAATATTGCCGGAAAAGATCCGGTTTGGGGCATATAAATCCCTGTGTGAGGCCGCCCTTAGGCAGCCTCTTTTTTGATTACTGGCGCTCGAACACCAGATCCTTAACGAAATTGTATTCGCCCATATCTTCGTCGTTATCCATGGTCATGAAATCGCCATCGATGTCAACAGTGTAGTAGAAATCCTCATCTCCGTCGAAGTACAGCTTATCGCCGTCCAGCTCGTAAGTGCTTTCTTCCTCTTCGTACAGCTCGAGATCCTCAAAAGGCAGCTGATTGACCAGCTCCTCCTCCACATACTCATCGGGAGTCATGCCGAACTCTTCCTCAAACTGCTCCTCGGTAATGTCACTTTCTTCCATCAGCGCCTCGATGTATGCCACACCGTTCTCGCGGATCTGATCCTTCCAATCATCAATGGCGTCCTCGCCGTCGATCACATAGGAAACCTCACCATCATCGGTGAACTCAAAGGTCATGGTGACCATGATCTCCTCGGGACGGATCAGCTCAGCCATCTCTTCATCCTCGATGCCGAACTCCTCAGCAAAGTTGTCCTCATCGATGCCCATAGCTTCCAGCATATCAAACTCTGCGACCCAGACACCAACGATGCCCTTTTCCTCCTCTGCTTCGGTGGGTGCAGTGGTATCAGCCTCGGGCTCTACAGGAACGGTGCCGGCATTACCGCCGTTGCCGCCGTTACCGGATACGGGAGGCACATAGGGCACGCCCTCATTGCCGCAGGCGCACAACGCCAACATCAGGGTCAGCGCCAACAGAATTGCAATCAGTTTTTTCATAACAGTTTTCTCCTTTATTCTTATTTTTCGCTTCCTATACTATACAACAGCCCTCAAATATTGTCAACAAGACCATTCCCGGAAGCGCCATCAAGGGCAGTCTTTTCATGTATTACTGACGCACGAAAACCTGGTCAATAATAAAGGCAAATTCGCCCTGATCTTCAGAGGTATCCTCAATGGTAAACACATCGCCATCCAGGTCGATCACATAGTAGTCGTCATCGCTCTTGTCGCCCAGATACAGCTTGTTGCCGTCCAACTCATAGGTGTCCTCCTCCAACTCGCCGGAGGTCCACATATCGTCAAACTCGATCACATCCAGCACATTGATCTGCATGTACTCTTCCAAAGTAGAGCCGGATTCTTCCTCGTATTCCTCCTCGGTCATACCGTTATCTTCCAGGATATTTCTCAGCTCCGCGCTACCGTTGTCGATGATCTGCTCACGCCACGCTTGCAGAGCATCCTCGCGGTCAATAATTGCCGTTACACCGCCGTCGGCATCAAACTGGTATACCATCTTGAAAGTGATGTCTTCCGGCCAGAACAGGTCGTCAGCATCCTCGCCCAGCATCTCTCTCATCTCCGCGCGGGTGTAACCCAGGCTGTCAGCCAGGTCCACTTCGGCAACCCATTTGCCAACGATTCCCTCAGCCTCGGTGGGTGCCGTGGTTTCAGAATCAGGATCAGCGGGAGCTTCACCGGCATTACCGCCGTTGCCGCCGTTACCGGATACGGGAGGCACATAGGGAACGCCCTCATTACCACAGGCGCACAAGGCTAACATCAGGGTCAGCGCCAACAGCATCGCAATCAATCTTTTCATAACAATTTCTCCTTGTATCAAGTTTACTGACGCTCAAACACGATCTCAGTAATAAACTCCATATCTTCCAGATCCTCATTGGAATCCAGGGTCAGCTCATCGCCGTCGATATTGACGGTGATATAGTCGCTGCCTCCCTCCAGATAGAGCTTATCATCCTCCAGCTCATAGGTGCCTTCAAACGATTCGGCCATTTCCTCATCCAGGGGCATATTTTCAACCATCGTCTCCTGGACATACTCTTCCACGGTCATACCGATCTCTTCTTCAAAATCTTCCTCGGAGACACCGGATTCTTCCAGGTACTGTCTGAAGAACACCACCAGCTCATCGCTCAGCTTCTCCGCCCATTTCTCCATAGCCTTCTCCATATCCATGGTGCAGGTATAATCGCCATCGGCAGTGAATTCCAGGGTGACCTCCATCATGAGCTCTTTGGGCATTAACAGTTCCGCCAGCTCGCTATCCATACCGGTCTCTTCCACAAAGGTCTCCTCATCAATGCCCAGCATGTCGATGACGTTGTATTCACCAACCCAGAGGCCAACCAGTTCGTTCTCTGCCTCGGGCTCCGTGGGTTCGGTGACCTCCTCGCTGGGTTCGGTCGCATCGCCGGTGGGAGTTGTGCCGTTGCCGGAGCCAGATACGGGCGGCACATAGGGAGTGCCCTCATTACCACATGCGCACAGTACCAATACCATGGTCAGGGCCAGCAGCAGCGCAATCAACTTTTTCATTATAAATCCTCCTTTTTCGATCGGATCTTGTTCTTTAACTATACAACAATCCGCGATCAAAGTCAACCAACGTCCCCTGCAAGCAAAAAGAACACTCCCTCGGGAGTGGTCTTTTTGCTTAGTACATACCGCAGAACGGTGCTCTACAGTTATCAATCAATATTTAGGTATAGGATATACTCATAATTATCTTCCCCGTACTCTACCGGGCGATCCCAATCAATCATAGAAAATGGAACATACCATTTATCAACATACACATTATGGGGTCCGCCTTCAACTACAAAAACAACAAAATCATAACCATCAACAGTCAATCTTTCATCAAAGCCCATAGTGGTCAGATTTTCATTGTTTACAATCTCATAACTGTATGGACTTGTGGGAATATTAAATACATACTTGTTATCTTCAACCTTAAAGCTCCAATTCATATGATAGCCGTTTTCGAATTTTTGCATACGGCCATCTGCCACTACATAGCTGTCACCATCGGGGTCCAGGTGATATCCTGTGATGCTAACAAGTGCATTTCCCATTTCTTCCAGATCATAGAAACCAAGTTCAGAAGGATGCTTCCGAACACCATCTGTGAGTCCGCAGACTGTACAGGTTGCAGGTGCCGCTAAGGTTGCGGCCTGCCACTGGTGCTGCAGCGCTTCGCCTTCCGTCAGTCCGCACAGGGTGCATTGCTTGGGTTCGGTACAGGTTGCGTCTTTAAACTCATGCGTAAGCATTGGTGCAACCACATAATTACAGTTCAAACAGCATCCATTCTGTTCACAGGTGGCCGGTGACGTTACGCTATGATCACAGCTACTCTTTTCCTCGGAACAACCACATAACAGGCTTAAGCATAATGCCAAACTGATAACACCCAAAACAACTCTTTTCATATCCTACTCTCCTTTGTCTTCCGGATTTTACAGCTAATACTATACAACAACCTAAAGTTGTTGTCAATAACTACTTTTTGGTGTTTTATTTGACCACTAACAGTTGTTACCATAAAACCAGGAGGTGTTAGAATATGCTGAAAAACTTAAAAAAACTCCGAGAAGAAAGTAATATTACCCAAAAACAGCTAGCAGACATTATCGGTGTCAGTCAACAATCCATCAACAAATATGAGAATCACAACATCGAACCGGATATTGAAACGCTGATTCGTATTGCAGATTATTTTGACACAACCGTCGACTACCTGATCGGTCGCAAAGATTGCGAAGAAAACACCTTCTCGTCCAACGCCCTGCCAAACAACGAGAAGAAACTTCTTGCAAGCTACCACTCCCTCACAAACGCACAAAAACAGGCTCTGCTTCAGCTTGTCGTCACCATGCACGATCACAACGATTGATCCTTTTGCGCAGATAATCCCTGTTCTTTCCTATTTACTTTTATCTACAAAAAGACCACTCCCTCGGGAGTGGTCTTTTTGCTTAGTACATACCGCCCTGAGCTGCAGCTGCCAGAGCAGCAGGATCGGGAGCGGGTTCGGGCTTGTCGGCGACCAGGCTTTCGGTGGTCAGCACGCAAGCTGCGATGGATGCAGCATTCTCCAGGGAGGAACGGGTCACCTTAGTGGGATCCCCGATGCCGGCGGAAATCATATCCACATACTGTTCGGTGTAGGCGTTGTAGCCATAGCCGATCTTCTTGGAAGAACGGATCTTCTCGTAAACCACGCTGCCGTCCACACCGGCGTTCTCAGCGATCTGACGGATGGGAGCCTGCAGAGCGGTGGCGATGATCTTTGCGCCGGTCTTCTCGTCGCCGGTGAGCTTAGCGATCAGCTTCTCAACTGCTGCGATGGCGTTGACCTGAGCAGTACCGCCGCCGGCCACGATGCCTTCCTCAACAGCTGCGCGGGTAGCATTCAGAGCATCCTCTACCCGGAGCTTCTGCTCCTTCATAGCAACCTCAGTCTGTGCACCGACCTTGATGACAGCAACACCGCCGGAGAGCTTTGCCAGGCGCTCCTGGAGCTTCTCACGGTCGTAGTCAGAGGTAGTAGTAGCGATGGAAGAGCGGATAGCGTGTGCGCGAGCCTGGATGGCCTCGGGTGCGCCGTCGCCGTCCACGATGGTGGTAGCGTCCTTGGTCACAACGATCTGACGGCAGTGGCCCAGATCGCTGAGCTGAGCCTCAGTCAGCTCCATATTCAGCTGGCTGGAGATCACAGTACCGCCGGTGAGGATTGCGATATCCTGCAGCATTTCCTTGCGGCGATCGCCAAAGCCGGGAGCCTTGACGCAGACCACATTGAAGTTACCGCGCAGACGGTTCACAAGCAGAGTTGCCAGTGCGTCACCCTCCACATCCTCAGCAACGATCATCATCTTCTTGCCGGCCTTGACAACAGGCTCCAGGATGGGCAGGATCTCCTGAATGGAGGTGATCTTCTTATCGGTGATCAGCAGGTAAGCGTCGTCCAGGACAGCTTCCATCTTGTCGGTGTCGGTAACCATGTAGGGGGAGATATAGCCACGGTCGAACTGCATACCTTCCACAACATCCAAGCCGGTCTCGGCGGTCTTGGATTCTTCGATGGTGATGACACCCTCGGTGCCCACCTTCTCCATTGCCTCTGCGATCAGAGCGCCGATGGCCTCGTCACCGGAAGAAACGGTGCCGACTCTTGCGATGTCAGCAGAACCGCTGACGGGAACGGAATGCTCCTTGATCGCAGCAACAGCAGCTTCCACAGCCTTGTCGATGCCCTTGCGCATCACCATGGGGTTGGCGCCGGCGGACAGGTTCTTCAGACCCTCGCGGGTAATTGCCTGAGCCAGAACAGTTGCGGTGGTGGTGCCGTCACCGGCAACATCATTGGTCTTGGTAGCGACCTCGCGGATCAGCTGAGCGCCCATATTCTCGAAGGGATCGTCCAGTTCCACTTCCTTGGCGATGGTCACGCCGTCGTTGGTGATCAGCGGTGCGCCGAACTTACGGCCCAGCACTACATTACGACCCTTAGGGCCGATGGTAACCTTTACAGTATCTGCCAGCTGGTCAATACCTGCCTGCAGCTTGCGGCGAGCTTCTTCGCCGTACACAATCAACTTTGCCATGATAAATTCCTCCTAAAATCAGTCAGTCACAACGGCCAGGATGTCGTCCATCTTCACGAACTTGTAGTCCACGCCGTCCAGCTTCAGATCGTTGCCAACGAAGTTGCCAACTACCACCTTGTCGCCGGCCTTGACAGTCACGGTAACGTCCTTGGTGCCGGGGCCTGCGGAAACGACCTCATAGATGCCGGGCTTTTCCTTGTTGGCAGTGGCCAGGATGATGCCGGAAGCGGTAGTCTCCTGGGACTCTGCTGCCCGCAGCAGAATGTTATCAGCCATAGGTTTCAGTTTCATAATGATCCTCCATAATGAATGGTATTTAGATCGCAGGTCATATCCTGCGTGTATCTACAGTGTTGTTAGCACTCATAGCTCTCGAGTGCTAACGGTGATATCATAACCTATCTACTGAAAAAAAGCAATAGGTTTTTGCGAAAATTTCCTTTAATTTTTTGTGAATTGACCGCAGATTCCGTTGCTTCGGGGGTAAATCACCCAAAGACTGCCCTTTTCCACAGAGATCTCCGCATTCTGTCCCTGGAAGTGATTGCTGACACCCAGAGGAAACTCCGGAGTAAGCTTGCCATTCTCCAGGGGGTACTTCAACCCCCGAATATTGACCCCGGCAGCCTCCTGCCCCAAACAGAACACAGACACGATGCCCTGAGCCGTTCCGGGAAAATGCAGGGCGCCGTCCTTCACCAGGGTCACGATATGGTCAACACCCACCAAGGTACCCCTGGCTCCTTGCTGCTCCAGGAACGCCAGCACCTGAAGATTCGCCAGGGTGTGATCCAGCCGGGGGCCGTCCAATGCGCCGTAGAGCACAAACTCCCGATACCCCAACCCAAGGCCCCGGCGCACCGCCAGCATGGCGTCGGTATCGTCCTTTTCCACCGGGAACACGGTGGCATCTTCCGGGGTGTAGCCCAGGGAATCGAAGTCACCCAGCACCTCATTGGGGGCCAGGCCTGCCCTTTGCAGATGGGAAAGACCGCCGTCGGCAGCGATCACATAGTCATCATCATCCAGAGTCTCTGCCAGGCCGCAAAAGCCTCCGGCACAAAAAATAACACATTTTGCCAAAACGATCCCTCCTTGCTTTTTCTATATTTTACCACATCTGTCAATATACATTATAATAATAGAGAGGTCTTCCGAAGAAGACCTCTGTTTTATTTTCTGGTAAAGACCAATTTATAGGTTTTTCCGTCTTCAACCGGCACCTGGGAGACACCCTTTTCGGAAAGCTCGTCTCCCACATACAGCACCCAGTAATCGCCGTTCTCGCTATGGGCGATCTCTTTGCCCTCCCGGCCGGCAGCGGTGACGCAGTCATCGGCGATGCTCGCCAGCTCCTCTTCCTTCAGCACCCCGTCCAGATACGCTTTTTTGGTGGTGATTTCAAAGGTCTCCACCAAACCGTCGCTGTGGTGGACCTCGACGGTGACGGTCTTTTTGCTGTTGAAGATCTCAGGATTCGCCACCCAAACGGCGCCAAAAGCCACCGCAAGGATCAGAACCGCCACGATCACGGTGATGATCCTCCGTTTTCTGCGCTTTTTACGGTTCCCCTCCACATCAAAGGGAGAAATATCCTTAATTTTTCTGTGAGTCGCCATAATCCATCATCCTTCACGCATTTTCTGCTATTTTACCATTCGCTGCTACAGTTGTCAATTCGGCACAGAGGGTAATTGGTCCTGCCTGAACAGATAAATCCCCACTGCCCCTGTTGCCTGCTCTTTTTTAAGAAAATCCGTGGGCTGCCGGAAACGGTCGGCACCGTTATAGCCCCGGTACCCGTTCACAGTCCGGTGGTAGGAAACAAAATGCGCATAGTAGGGCGGGATGAGAGCCTTGCTTTTCCATCGATAGTACAGGATGCAACCGTCTGCCTTTTTCGACAGTTCATTGATCTGCTCATAGCTGCGGGTGGTAATCACCCGATAACCGGCGCGCTTAAAAAATCGCTTGACGCTGTTGGGTCTGATTCCTGCAAGGCCAAAGAAGAACAGCCTTATGCCCCAGCCTCGGTTGTACTGCCTCAGCACCTCTTCAAAGCTTTGCGAATCTTCCAGGTCTATCAAAGTATTATAGGTAGCAACCACGCCGCAGCCGCCGTGGTCAATGGTGGCCAGCCCCAGGCGTAAATTGCGTATACTTTCATCCCTTTGGCTCATGCATTTCGCCCCAGGCAACATGGCACTGCCTCCTTCCATTTGCTTTTATTCTATTTTAGCACACATAATTTCCCATTACAAGAAGAACCCTCAATGCAAAAAAGGGGCAGGCCCGAAGGCCTGCACCCCTTGCTTAGGATTTATTATTTTGCGGTAACCTGAGAGGACTGCTTGAAGGAGCTGGTAGAAGTTCCGTTCTTAGCAATCGCACTGTACTCGTAAGTCACGCCGGACTCAGCAGTGCTAT
>JAZRZW010000112.1:0-7765 GCA_045601585.1 Faecousia sp.
AACTGAATATGGGGGAGTTCCCGAGTGGCCAAAGGGGACAGACTGTAAATCTGCTGCGTATCGCTTCGATGGTTCGAATCCGTCCTCCCCCACCAGAAAAAGACCTGATGCTTTGCATTAGGTCTTTTTCTGCTAAATCCACCCTATCGGGTGGGTGAAATATTGCTTTGCAATGTGAATTATTTCACCGTGAGCGTATGGGAGCGATTTCACGAAAAACTGTGAGTGTTCGAATTCATACGCAAAAAACGGAAATATCCTTTTGTGCCCATAGACAAGCCAAACCCAGACCTTACGGTCTGGGTTTTTGGTTTGGTGCGGATGGTGAGATTTGAGCTCATTTGCATGTATTACCTATTCATCTTTACAATGAAGAAGTGTATTGCAAAACACAGGCACTGACTTTATAATAATAGTAGCTTTGACAATTCCAAAGGTGTCGACCTATAAAACCGGCAAGTACATTCTGTAAGCCTATAATTGTTATGAGGTAATGATGATGAAAAAGATTCTTATGCTTGCGCTCTGCAGCTGCCTGACTCTGAGCTGCCTGCTGTGCGGCTGTATGCCTGAAGGGACTCCCTATGTGCCTACCGGAGGGAATTCCGGCACAGCCCCCGCCGATTCCGGTGAAACCACCCCCACAGAACCGGCTCCTACGGAAACAACTCCCACAGAGCCTGCACCCACGGAACCTGCACCCACGGAACCTGCACCTACCGAGCCTCCTGCGCCTCCTGTCGTGGAGCATTCCCCTATGTATATTGAAGATGTCTCCACGGACAATATGATCGCCTATTTTAATGAGGTCTGCCTGGATGCAGAATTCTCCACAGGAGCAGGCGATGCCTCTCTGGTACAGAAGTGGGAAATCCCCGTTGTTTACCGCATCGACGGCACCCCCACCGAACAGGATCTGAAAGTACTCAACAATTACTGCGCATTTCTCAACTCCATCCACGGTTTCCCAGGTATTCGGGAGGCCGGCAACGGAGAAATTGCAAACCTGAACATCCATTTCTGCTCCAAGGATGAAATGATACAAATTATGGGCAGCAACTTTGCCGATGCGGACGGCGGCGTTACCTATTGGTATCACACCGCTACCAACGATATTTATGAAGCGGTGATCTGCATCCGCAATGATATTGACCAGGAGGTTCGCAACTCTGTGATCCTGGAAGAGATCTACAACGGCCTGGGTGCCACCCAGGATACCGACCTGCGAACCAACAGCATCATTTATTCCGGCTACTCCACCCCCCAGGATCTGTCGGCCGTGGATGTGCGGATCATAAAATTGCTCTACCACCCGGAAATCCGGACGGGTATGAATGCCACCGAATGCGCAACTGTGATCCGGAAACTCTACTACTAAAGAAGGGATCTTCTTGAAACGATTATTTGCTCTGTTGTGCGCGCTGGCGCTGCTTTGCACCGCCTGTGCAAAAGAACCCCAGACCCCCACTCAGACCACCGCAGAACCTACCTTTACAGAACCCACGCCGCTTGGCAGCGACGAAAGCATGAAGCCGGAATTTGATGCCTATGCAATGGCAATGAGCCTCACTCTGGAGGAGAAAGTGGGTCAGCTTTTTCTGGTGGGCTGTCCCGGAGAAAATGCCGCAGCGGATGTTGCCAACTACCATTTGGGCGGCTATTTCCTCTTTGGTCGGGATTTTGAATACCGCACTCCGGACTCCGTGCGCGCCACCATCTCCTCTTATCAGGACGCAGCCAACATTCCTCTGCTGATTGCAGTGGACGAAGAAGGCGGCACGGTATGCCGTGTCAGCAGCTATCCCCAATTCCGGGAAAGCCCCTTCCCCTCCCCCCGGGCGCTGTATGACCAGGGCGGTCTGGAACTGATCTATGAAACTGAGACCGAAAAATGCCAGCTGCTGCGGAGTGTAGGCGTCAATGTCAACGCTTCTCCGGTCTGTGACATCACCACCGACCCCAACGCCTTTATGTATGGCCGTTCCCTTGGTCAGGATCCGGAGACCACCGGCACTTTCGTGGCAGGGGTTTGCGCCATTATGCAGCAAAACGACATTGGCGGTATGCTCAAGCACTTCCCCGGTTACGGCAACAACACCGACACACATATTGGCATCGCGGTGGATGACCGCACCCTGGAAGCACTCGAAAATGCGGATTTAGTTCCCTTCCGGATGGGCATCCAGGGTGGTGCCGGGGCGATCATGGTAAGCCACACATTTATCAACGCCATTGATCCTGACTATCCCGCCTCTTTGTCCCCTAAAGTGAACGCATATCTGCGTCAGGAGATGGGCTTTCAGGGCGTGATTGTCACCGACGATCTGGCTATGGGCGCTATCACCCAGCTTTACGGCGAGGAAGAAGCCGCTGTACTTGCAGTTTTGGCAGGAAATGATCTGCTGTGTACCTGGAGCTACAGAACCCAATACCCCGCTGTTTTGGCGGCAGTTCAGGACGGCCGGATCTCCCAGGAACAGCTGAACCAGGCGGTTGCCCGGGTCTTGCAATGGAAATACGATCTGGGTCTGCTGGAGGGTTACATCTGATGAATACCACCCATATTTATATTGTGCGCCACGGCCAGTCTCAGGGCAATCTTCACGACCTTTTCCTGGGACACACGGATATGGACCTGACGGATTTAGGCTTCGAGCAGGCCGCATTGACTGCAGATTTTCTGGAACACATTCCCATTGACGCTATCTATGCCAGCGATCTGTCCAGAGCTTATCACACCGCTGAGGTAACTGCTCGGCGCAAAGGTCTGCCGGTGATCGCCGACCCAGAACTGCGGGAAATGTATGCAGGTCAATGGGAGGGTCAACCCTTTTATGGCCTGAAAGCAGCCTGGCCGGAGGTGTTTTCCACATGGGAAACGGATTTTGGCAACAGCCAATGTCCCGGCGGCGAAAGTGTGCAGCAGCTACAATCGCGCATCACCGGAGCTGTTGAGCGGATCGCCAAGGCCCATCCGGGAGAGTCGGTATGCATTTTCTCCCACGCGGTAGCCATTCGTGCCCTCAGCGCTGCCTGGTTGGGATTAACTCCCAACGAATTGCAAAATCACCCCTGGGCATCCAACAGTTCTGTGACCCATGCCACCTACAAAGACGGCAGGTTCACCCTGGTAGAATACAGCCGGGATGATTTTATGGGTAATAAGCGCACCGGATTTGAATAAGAAAACCGAGGTTGCATTGCAACCTCGGTTTTTACGCGTAACATTTTAACTTAAAAGTTTTGCAACAATCTCCGGACTGGCGCTGCCGGTAATGCTGATCATCGTCCTATCCACACCCGCAAAACAATCCTGACAGTTGTCCAGCTTCACGCAATTAACTACAATCTCACCAGACAAGGCACTACAACCACTAAATGTAAGTGCCAGATTATCAACGCTTTCCGGGATCACAGGCGCTGTCTCCAGTGATACGCAATCTGCAAAACATGCCTTCATCCCCTCCACTCCGTTCGGTATTACCGGGGGTTGCTTCAGAGATGCGCAACCGCTAAATGTGCCCTGCATATGATCCACCGTTTCAGGAATTTGCGGCGCTACAAGAAGGGATTCACAATCATGGAATGTAAAGAACATATCTTCCAAAGCACTTGGCAACTCGGGTGACGCTTCCAAAGACGAACATTCATAAAAAGTATGCTCCAAAGAAACAACGCTATCGGGCAGATTCTTGATATATTTTAAAGATGTACAACCATGATAAGTAAAAAGCATAGTTGTTACCGAATCCGGAATCACAGGCGAAACCACCATATTTACACAGTGACTAAATGTTTTATCCATTGTTGTAACCGGTTTTCCGTTGATACTGGACAAAATCGCACCGTATTCGGTTTTATTTACATCGTTGACGATAACGCTCCATTCATCCAATGCATCACCGGTATACAGAAGTTCGCGCACCCGATATGTATAGGTGTAATCACCAAAAATATATTGGTCTCCCACATTCGGTGTGCTGGGAAATGCTGCACCCTCTGCTAATGTGCTGCCATATTGGCAATAATATTCATCGTCCTCTTCGGTTACAGAAACACAAACTCTATATTCGCCACCGTCCGGTATATTTCCGCTATGGGAAATCGGTTCCACATATACTATTTCGCCGTTATTATTCGAGCCCTGGACCTCCGCTGAATTTTCAGAATTCCCCATTCCGGATTCACCGTCATTTTGCTTGGCACCACACGCAACTAAAGACAAGCACAGCAAAAACAACATCATAATTGCTATAACTTTTCTCATTCTATCTCTCCTCACCTTTTTGAAGTATTATAAAGGGTTGCTATTCACATTGTACCACTTTCTTAGTGTTTTTTCAAAGCACAATTTATAAAACAACACTGCCTATATATCGGCAACCCGGACGCTCCTTAACCCCATCTTCTTTATGGTAAAAGCGGAAGGTGTCGGGGTTAGTCAGGTAGAGATGGGCCAAAGCGATGCCCATATCGATGGGATTGAAATAGGCCAGGATCTTGCGCTTTAGAAGGCCATGTTGATCCCAGAACACATGGATTTCTTCCCCTTCGTGGGTAAAATACCAGGGCTGGGAATTGCAGCTGGAGGGTGCCAGGCGGGCTGGCTCCAGGCGGGGATCTTCCCGGTCACTGATTCTGTCCATCGGTTCTCTCTGGAAATCATCAGGTCCATTACGGAACTGGCCGTCGGGGTAACCCACCGTCAGCAGGATCACAAAATCCATACCCGGCACCAGGTTCTCCACTTCCTGATCCGGCTTTCCCAGTCCCAGCCAGCAAACGCCCAGACCTAAGGTGTGCAGGTAAAGCTCCATCTGCTGGAACATAAAGCCGGCATTTTCCAGGTAGCCGGGTTTCTTTTCAGAATAGATGGCAATCAGCTGGGGCGTGGTGAATTTACACACACAGCGGATATGGTCTCGGCTCACCACCTCCCAGCGAACCTTGATATCCGAATCCAGGGGCTTCATCTCAAAATCGCGAAGTTTTTCCCACACAGCCTCCTCCACCGGACGGTCGCTATATCTGCGGCAGGACATTCTCTTATCAATCATGGTGTGCATAAAATCGCCTCCTTTTTTCTTTACTATAACACAACACAAACGGAGATACAACCGAATTTACTTGCTTTTAGATGGGATATGTAGTATATTGACCATAGTTTATTAAGAAGGTGATTTTATGATCTGCGGATACCCCATTTGGCTGGTTTTCCTGATGGGTTGCGGTGTGTTTTTAGCATCCTTTGTGGACGCCATCGGCGGTGGCGGTGGCCTTATCTCTCTACCGGTATATCTGCTGTCAGGTCTGCCGATGCATCAGGCCCTGGGCACCGGAAAACTCTCCTCCTGCCTGGGTACTTCCGCATCCACTTTCCGCTACATAAAGAACAAATGTGTGGACTGGAAATTGGGCCTGCCCTCCATCCCCCTTGCCCTGATCGGCGCACATCTCGGCACATCCCTCCAGCTGGCACTGGATGAGAAATATCTGAAGTACCTTCTGCTCATTATCCTGCCCGTGGTGGCAGCGGTGATGTTCAAGCAAAAGCAGTTCCCCGAGGAGCGTGGAAATGTGGCCTTCTGGAAGCAGAGCACCATTGTGTGGGTGGCTTCCTTTGTTTTAGGCGCATACGACGGCTTTTATGGCCCCGGTTCCGGCACTTTTATGCTGCTTTGCTTCTGCCACCTGGCAAGAATGGATCTGCGTAGCGCCTCTGGCAATGTGAAGATCGTGAATTTCTCCTCCAATGTGGGCGCCCTGGTAACTTCCTTTATGGCAGGAACAGTGCTGGTGCCGATTGGTCTGATCACCGCAGTATTTTCCTTTGCGGGACACTACATTGGCGCCGGTCTGACCATTAAAAACGGCTCCAAGATTGTCCGGCCTATCATTTTGGTAGTGCTGACCCTTCTTATGGCAAAACTGATTTTTGAATTTATCGGAGCATAGGCGTTTGTTGCAATTTGCCCCTATTACTCCACGACTTAAAAAAGCATAATAACCCGCCTGGTGCTTGCGTACCAGGCGGTTTATTTTACTCTAAAATATAGTCCACAAAGGCTCTGCAAAGCTCCGGGTGCTTAGAGTTAATATAGATACCTACCACACCCACATCGTTGGCAATGGCAAAATTCTCATTGAATTTTGCGTTTGACTTATCCAGGTAAATACCTACGGGGATCGGCTGCTCCATAGTGGAAGGATCCCGGGGATCCGGACGGGACTTGTTGAATTCTTCATCACCATACTCAGAATCAGCCAACTTGTTCACCACCGCCAGGTCCACATAGAACAGGTACGGCTCCAGTTTATCCAGCGTCTCCGGATCCAGGACATTGCGCAGGTCCTCAAGGGCCTCCCAGTAGGCGATATAGGTGAATGCCGATTCATCTGCCACCAGCATATCCAGGTCGCCGTTGGAAACATAGGCGCCCATATTCTGGATGGTCATGTATTCGTCTTCCGTAACATCCTTCTGCACCTCGAAACCTAAGTGCATCTGGGTATCGACCGTGTGCTTATCGGTATCCATACCCATGGACTCCATAAACTCGCCCACATAACCACGGCCTTCATCACTCAAGCCGTTCTCATCGAAGGTGTTGGAGTTCACATTGAAGAACATCACATTGAATGCGATCTTAGGTTGATGGTTGATCTTGTGGATCTGCACCACAACAAACAGCACCACCAGAACCGCGAAAATGATATACATTTTATTATAATACCAAAAGTTCTTGGCGCGCTCGGCTTTGGTATATTTACTCTTATCGTACTCGCCTGCCATAGTCTGCAGCCCTTTCTCTTCATCATTCTGAGTAAGTATAGCAGGATTTATGGGATTTTGCAATCCCCGTAGCTGATTTGTTTCCGAAAAGTTCATAAAAAAGCCAGGATGTGTCTCATCCTGGCTTTTATAATGTAATCTTTTCTCCCACTGCGGGGACCAGTGCATCGTCAGCACGGCTGATCTGTTGCCAAAGGCCGGCGGGATCATTGTCCTTTTGCGGCAGGTGGAGCAGCACCACTTTGTCCGCAACACTGCGACTCCAGGCCCAGGTAGGTTCGGTGTTGGCATAGGCATAGGGCGCGATCAGCACATCCAGCTTCACTTCCCTGCCCTTCCACTGCAAAGGTGCGGCATCTCCGGCAAAGAAAATGCGCTTGCTACCCTCGATCAGATAGCTAAAATGGGTCACATCAAACTTGCCGATGTGGCGGCTGGGAATAGGTGTAACAGTGACATTGCCGATTCTTATCGTCCGGTGATCCGTTCCATAAGGCAGAGACTCCGGCCCAAGAATGGGCCAGAGATTCTGTTTTTGGAATTCGGATACCAACGCTTCCCCAAAGTGGTCTGGGTGACCGTGGGTGAAAACCAGCAGATCGGGAGGATCTTTTATGATCGTTTCCGCGATATGCGCAGGCGTCTCTATGTAGGGCTCAATACGGCTGCAAAGTCCGTCCAGCAGGATGGATACGCCGTCAAGCGTCAACAGGACTCCTGCATTGGCTGTCCGTTGGATCTCCATGGGAATTACACGCCGTCCTTAGCACGACGCAGGTACTCTGCCTCGGTGCAACCGGTGGTAGAGACATGGCCGTTCAGGGGAACCAGCTTGTCGTTGATGGCATCGATGATCCAGGAAGCCTGGGGGAAGAAGAACTCGTCGAACTCGAAGGGAGGAGTGATCCAGTTCTTTGCACCGATCACTACGGGAGGTGCATCCAGGTAATCGAAGCACAGCTCGGTGATGTT
>JAZRZW010000113.1:0-11260 GCA_045601585.1 Faecousia sp.
TTCCAGATCCTGATGGGCGAACTGGAGCCGGACGAAGGCAGCATCAAGTGGGGCATCTCCACTGTCCGCAGCTACCTGCCCAAGGATAACAGCGAGTATTTTGAGGGCAACTCCATGGAGCTGGTGGACTGGCTGCGTCAGTACTCTACCAAGAAGGACGATGTGTACCTCCGTGGCTTCCTGGGCAGAATGCTGTTTAGCAACGAAGATGTGTTTAAGCAGGTCAATGTCCTGTCCGGTGGCGAGAAGGTCCGATGCATGCTCAGCAAAATGATGCTTTCCGGTGCCAATGTGGTACTGCTTGACCAGCCCACCAACCACCTGGATATGGAATCTATCCAGGCTGTGAATAAGGGTCTGGAGGCTTTTAACGGCGTGGTGCTTCTGGCATCCCACGACCACGAGCTGCTGACCTCTACCTGTAACCGCGTGATCGCATTCCAGCCCGACGGCACCATCGTGGATCGCTATGGCACCTACAATCAGTACCTCTACTGGATGGCCCAGCAGAAGGAGAAAAATCAATGAAGAAAATCTTAGATATGATCACTGAGAAAATGCAGCAGGCATTTCAGGATGCCGGTTATGATGCTTCCTTCGGCCGAGTCACCGTATCCAACCGTCCTGACCTGTGCCAGTATCAGTGTAATGGCGCTCTGTCTGCGGCAAAGCAGTATAAGTGTGCGCCCATCCAGATCGCAAACGCAGTGGCAGAAAAGCTCTGCAAGGACGATTTTTCCAAGTGCGATGTGGTAATGCCTGGCTTTATCAACCTGGATCTGTCCGATGCCTTCCTGAAAGACTACCTGGAGCAGATGCGCGTCAGCGACGCTTTTGGTGTGGAAAAGATCGGCGCAGGCAAGACCATCGTGGTGGACTACGGCGGAGCCAATGTTGCAAAGCCTCTGCATATCGGCCACCTGCGTCCTGCTATCATCGGTGAAGCCCTGAAGCGGATGTATAAGTTTATGGGCTACAACACCATCGGCGATGTCCACCTGGGCGACTGGGGTCTGCAGATGGGCCTGATCATCGCCGAGCTGCACGAGCGTGAGCCGGATCTGTGCTATTTCGATCCTGACTACACCGGCGAATATCCCACCGAGTCTCCCTTCACGCTCTCTGAGTTGGAGGAGATCTATCCCACCGCTTCTTCCAAGAAGTCCGACCCTGTATTTGCCGAGAAGGCACACACTGCAACCTACGAGCTGCAGCAGGGTCGCCGGGGTTATCGCGCAATTTGGGATCACATTATGGGTGTATCTCTTCCCGACCTGCGCCGGATTTACGGTATTTTGAATGTCCACTTTGAAAAGTGGCTGGGCGAAAGCGATGCCGATCCCTATATCCCTGCGATGATCGAGGATCTGAAGAGCCGGGGTTTGGCCGTGCTTTCCAACGGCGCTTGGGTGGTGCCTGTAGCCGAGGAGGCAGATAAGAAGGAAGTGCCGCCTATGATCCTGGTGAAATCCGACGGTTCTGCCATTTACGCAACCACCGACCTTGCCACCATGGTGCAGCGCATGGGCGACTGGACTCCCGATAAGATGCTCTATGTTACCGATAAGCGCCAGGCCCTCCACTTTGAGCAGGTGTTCCGCGCAGCCAAGAAGAGCGGCATCGTCAAGGCGGAAACCGAGCTGGAGCATGTGGGTCACGGCACTATGAACGGCGCTGACGGCAAGCCCTTCAAGACCCGCGACGGCGGCGTTCTCCGCCTGGAGCAGCTCATCGGGGATATGATGGACTTTGTTCGCGCCAAGGTTGTGGAGAACAAGATCGTCTCCGACGATGAGGTGGAGGCAACCACCAATAAGATCGCGCTGGCTGCCCTGAAGTACGGCGACCTTTCCAACCAGCCCACCAAGGACTACAACTTTGACTTGGAGCGGTTTGCCGCATTTGAAGGCAATACCGGCCCCTACATTCTCTACACCATCGTCCGCATCAAGTCCATTCTTGGCAAATACGGCGCTTGGGAGCATCTGCCCATCCGTATGCCTGCAAACGAGTACGCAAAGGAACTGATGCTGACCATCACTAAGTTCGCTCCCACCATGGAAAGCGCACTGAAAGCCTCTGCTCCCAACCAGATCTGTGCTTATATCTATGATCTGGCCGGTGCGGCGAACAAGTTCTACCACGAGACTCGAATCCTCACCGAAGAGGATAAGGATCTCCAGGCCGGCTACATCAGCCTGATGGGCCTTGCCAAGAACATTCTGGAGACCTGCATCGACATTCTGGGCTTCTCTGCCCCCGAGAAGATGTAATATTGGGCGGCCTCACACAGGGAGTTACACGGTTTTGAATAAATTTTTTCAAAACTGCCAAGCACCAAAAACGAGAGATTTTTTCACAAGACAATATAAAATGCCACGGCAAGGCTGACGCCTGCCGTGGCATTTTACCGCAGTGTTTGGGGAAAAGATCCGATTTGGAGCGTATAACTCCCTATGTGACTCAGGGAGTCCTTTTTTGCAACGCTTCCAGGGATAGTTCCCCGGCCAATTTATAGAGAGTGTCGCTGAGAACTTTCTCCACCGGCAGACCGGCGGTATCTGCGATCCGTTTATAAAAAAGAGCCACCCAGGGCTCCAAAAGCAAAGTCACCTCTGTCATAATCGCCTCCGCCTATCCAAAACGGAATGAAATCTACAATTCATCCTATGCAAACGCTTGACAGATGTGTTAAAATATAGTGTAATGAGAAAAACCGCTTTGAGAGGATGATGTATTATGGCAAAAGAGAAAAAAGTTGAGCAGATCACCGATATGGAGGTGGACTTTGCCCAGTGGTTCACCGATGTGTGCAAGAAGGCACAGCTCATCGACTATTCTTCCATTAAGGGCGTGTTCATCTACCGTCCTTACGGCTATGCGATCTGGGAGAATATCCAGCATATTATGGACGCTGAGTTTAAAAAGACCGGCGCACAAAATGTGTATATGCCTATGCTGATTCCCGAAAGTCTGCTGCAGAAGGAGAAAGATCATGTGGAAGGCTTTGCTCCCGAGTGCGCCTGGGTTACCCACGGCGGCAGCGAGGAGCTGGAGGAGCGCTACTGCATCCGTCCCACTTCCGAGACCCTGTTCTGTGAATATTTCCGCAACGCGATCCAGTCTCACCGGGATCTGCCCATGATGCTGAACCAGTGGTGCAGCGTTCTGCGTTGGGAAAAGACCAGCCGTCCTTTCCTGCGTCACAGAGAGTTCCTGTGGCAGGAGGGTCATACCATGCACGCCACCGCCCAGGAGGCAAAGGAAGAGACCGAGCGTATGCTCAATGTCTACGCTGATTTCTGCGAAAATGTGCTGGCGATGCCTGTTACCCGGGGCCAAAAGACTGAGAAGGAAAAGTTCAACGGTGCGGAAGCCACCTATACCATCGAGTGTATGATGCACGACCGCAAGGCACTCCAGGCCGGCACCTCCCACTACTTCGGTGACGGCTTTGCTGAGGCTTTCGACATTACCTTTACCGACAAGAACAACCAGAAGGTCCACCCCCATCAGACTTCCTGGGGCGTTTCCACCCGTCTGATCGGCGGCATCATTATGACCCACGGCGACAACAACGGCCTGGTACTGCCTCCCAAGGTAGCTCCCATTCAGGTGGTGGTGCTGCCCATCGCTCAGCACAAGGAAGGCGTTCTGGATGCAGCCAACGGCCTGAAAGATCGCTTGATTGCTGCCGGCTTCCGTGTAAAGCTGGACGACAGCGACAACTCTATGGGCTGGAAGTGCGCCGAGTACGAAATGAAGGGTGTGCCGCTGCGCGTTGAGTGCGGCCCCCGCGATCTGGAAAACGGCCAGTGTGTGCTGGTGCGCAGAAACGACGGCGAAAAGACTATAGTTGCTCTGGAGGATCTGGAGAAGGCAGTTGCCGAACAGCTGGAGTTGGTGCACCAGGGTATGTTCGCAAGAGCAAAGAAAAACCTGGAGGACCACATCTACGAGGCCCATTCTCTTCAGGAAGCCAAGGAACTTCAGGAAAAGCACGGCGGTTTCGTCAAGACCATGTGGTGCGGCGAGCTGGAGTGCGAGATGAAGATGAAGGAAGAAGCCGGTATGTCCTCCCGCTGCATGCCTTTTGCACAGGAGAACCTGGGCGATGTTTGTCCCATCTGGGGCAAGCCTGCAAAGACCATGATCCTCTGGGGCGTGGCCTACTGATTGGAGAAATCAGAACAAAAAGCATAAATAAACCCGGTGGCTTTTGCCACCGGGTACTTTTTATTTCGCCAGGAAACCGACTTTCTTGTAGACCTTGCGCAGAGTCTTTTCGGCAACATAGCTTGCCTTTTGTGCACCGTTGCGGTAGACACTTTCCAGATAGGCCTTGTCCTTGATGATCTTGTTGGCCTCTTCCCGGATGGGGCGCAGATGCTCCACAACTGCTTCACCAACCACGGGCTTAAACTTGCCGTAGCCGCAACCGATGAACTCGTTTTCAATCTCCTCGAAGGTCTTGCCGGTAACGGCGGAGTAGATGGTCATCAGGTTGGCAACACCGGGCTTGTTCTCCTTGTCGTAACGGACGCAGTTCTCGGTGTCGGAGTCGGTGATGGCACGCTTAAACTGCTTCATAATCACCTCAGGCGCATCCATCAGCAGCACACGGCCGGTGTCCTCGTTTTCGCTCTTGCTCATCTTGGCAAGAGGATTGGTCAGGCTCATGATTCTTGCGCCCACCTTGGGAACGAAGGGTTCGGGGATCTTGAACACATGGCCGTAAATGCCGTTGAAGCGGCGGGCGATCACATGGGTCAGCTCCACGTGCTGCTTCTGGTCCTCACCAACAGGCACCAGGTCAGGCTGATACAGCAGGATGTCACCGGCCATCAGGCTGGGGTAGGTGAACAGACCTGCGTTGATGTTGTCTGCATTTTTGGCGGACTTGTCCTTAAACTGGGTCATTCGGCTCAGCTCGCCGAACATAGAGTAGCAATCCAGCACCCAACCCAGCTCAGCGTGCTGATGCACATGGCTCTGGACGAACAGGGTGTTCTTTTCGGGATCCAAACCGCAGGCAATGTACTGAGCCAGCTGCTCCAGAGTGCGCCGCCGCAGGTCGGCAGGATTCTGCCGCACGGTGATGGCGTGCAGGTCAGCCATAAAGTAGAAGCAGTCATATTGATCGGCACGCTCTGCCCAATTCTTCACTGCACCCAGGTAGGAACCCAGGGTCAGGTCACCGGAGGGCTTGATGCCGGAGAGCATTCTTTTCTTCTGAAGGATTTCTTCCATAAAATTCGCCTCTTTTTCGGATGTTTTCTGTATTCTAACACACCCGCGAGAAAAACGCAACGGGAAATTGACTTTCCCCGTGGGGATATGGTATAGTAAAGTATAATTTTACATTGAGGTATGTGTTATGGATTATACTGTACTTGCAAATCTGCTATTCCCCGATGTGACCGACACCCCGGAAATGCTGGAGGAAAAATATCCTCTGCGCAGCCTCCCCGAAGGTGCGGTGGTCACCCGTATGGCACCCTCTCCCACAGGTTTTGTCCACCTGGGCAACCTGGTGCAGGGTCTGACCGCAGAGCGGATGGCCCACCAAAGTGGCGGCGTGCTGTTCCTTCGGGTGGAGGACACCGACGCAAAGCGTGAAGTTCCCGGCGCGGTGGAGGTGCTGATCAATACCCTGAAGCATTATGGCATTGTGTTTGACGAAGGCGCTACCATCGAGGGTGATCACGGTGCTTACGGCCCCTACCGGCAGCGCCAGAGAGCTGCCATCTACCACGTCTATGCCAAGAAGCTGGTGAGCCAGGGCATGGCTTACCCCTGCTTCTGCACCGAGGAAGAACTCTCCGCCATGCGTACCCAGCAGGAGCAGAACAAGGAGAACACCGGCTACTACGGCAAGTATGCTATGTGGCGTGACCGTTCTCTGGAAGATGTAAAGGCGCAGCTGGCTGCCGGCAATCCCTGGGTGCTCCGCTTCCGTTCCACCGGCTCTATTGAGAATTCCTTTAAGTTCGATGACCTGGTCAAGAGCAAGCTCAATATCACTGAGAACGATATCGACCATGTGCTTCTCAAATCTGACGGCATTCCCACCTACCACTTTGCCCACGCGGTTGATGACCACCTGATGCGTACCACCCATGTGGTCCGCGGTGATGAGTGGCTGCCCACTTTGCCCTTCCACATTCAGCTGTTTAAGGCTCTGGAGTTCAGGCTTCCCAAGTATGTCCACATTGGACCCCTGCAGAAAATGGACGGCAACTCCAAGCGCAAACTCTCTAAGCGCAAGGACCCCGAGCTGGCCCTGACCTTCTATAAGGCAGAGGGCTTCCCGGTGGAGGCAGTGTACGAGTACATTATGACCCTGCTGAACTCCAACTACGAGGACTGGCGCAGAGCGAACCCCACCGCACCTGCCACCGACTTTAAGTTCAGCCCCAAGAAGCTGAATCCTGCCGGCAACCTGTTCGACTATGCAAAGCTTACCGATGTGAGCAAGAATGTCATTGCCACTATGGACGCCGATAAGGTTTACACTTTGCTGACCCAGTGGGCTGAGGAATTCGATGCCGACTTTGCAGAGCATCTGAAAGCGGATCCCGCCTATGCTACCTCCATCCTGGCCATCGGCCGTGGTGGCAAGAAGCCCCGTAAGGACATCGCCGTCTGGAAAGAGGCAAAGGAGTATATGGGCTTTTTCTATGACGATTATCTGCACAGACCTGTGTTCAACGAGAAATTCTCCGCCGAAACCGTCAAGACTGCCCTTAGAAAATTCCTGGAGAACTTTGACATTTCCGATGATTCCGGCGTTTGGTTCGATAAGGTTAAGGAGATCACCTGCGAAATGGGCTTTACGACTGATATGAAAGCCTACAAGGCTGATCCCGAAGCCTTCCCCGGCACTGTAGCCGATGTTTCTACTTTTATCCGCCAGGCAGTTACCGGCAAGACCAATTCTCCCGATCTGTACACCGTGATGCAGATTTTAGGCGAGAGCCGCACTGCGGCTCGTATCCACGCAGTGATGGACAACCTGTAAAAAGAAACCCGGGCACAACTGTGTCCGGGGTTTTGTTATGCGCTATACTGGGGCTGGCAGGTCAGGTTCACGCCCAACCGCTTAAAGGTTTTCACATCCACATCGGAAAGAATCACGGAAGAATGGGCATCACAGCCGCGAAGCTTGGAGAGCTGTTCCATAGCGTGTTCCGCAGCCGGATCGGTGGCGGCGCAGATGGAAAGGGCGATCAGCACCTCATCGGTGTGAAGGCGGGGGTTCCGGTTGCCGAAATGATCCACCTTCAGATGCTGAATGGGATCAATAATGGTGGGGGAGATCAGATGGAGCGCATCGTCCATGCCACCCAATGCTTTCAAAGCATTCAGCAGCAGGGCAGCGGAAGCACCCAAAAGATCGGAAGTTTTGCCGGTGACGATACGGCCGTCCGGCAGCTCCATAGCAGCGGCAGGTCCGCCGGTGGCTTCTGCTTTTTGCAGAGCGGGCTCAACCACCCGACGCTCCTCGGGGTTGACGCCTGCCTTCTTCATCAGCAGCTCCATCTTCATCACCTGGCTGTCCTGGGCTTTACCTTGCTTGACATCGCAAAGGGTGCCGTAGTAGCGCCGCAGGATCTCCTGGCGGGAGGCTTCCTTTGCAACCTCATCATCTACGATGCAGTTGCCTACCATGTTGACGCCCATATCTGTGGGGGATTTGTAGGGACAGGTGCCGAGAATCCGCTCAAACATGGTCACCAGAACGGGGAAAGCTTCCACATCCCGGTTATAGTTGACGGTGGTCTTGCCGTAGGCTTCCAGATGGAAGGGGTCCAGCATATTCACATCATCCAGATCTGCGGTGGCAGCTTCATAAGCCAGATTCACCGGATGGTTCAGAGGCAGATTCCAGATGGGGAAGGTCTCAAACTTTGCGTAACCGGCCTTGATACCCCGCTTATGTTCGTGATACAGCTGACTCATGCAGGTGGCTAATTTGCCGCTGCCGGGGCCGGGGGCAGTGATGACCACCAGTTCCCGCTGGGTCTCGATGTAATCATTTTTGCCGTAACCCTCGTCGCTGACGATGTGGGCGATGTTGCCGGGATAGCCGGGGATGTCATAGTGGTGATAGACTTTGATGCCGATGGATTCCAAACGGGACTGGAAAGCTTTTGCCAAAGTCTGATTCTGGAAGCGGGTCAGCACCACGCTGCTGACATACAGACCGAGACCCCGGAAAATGTCGATCAGGCGAATGACATCCCGGTCGTAGGTGATGCCCAGGTCGCCGCGGACTTTATTCTTTTCAATGTCGGCAGCGTTGATGGCGATGATGATCTCCACCTGCTCCTTCATCTGCAGCAGCATCCGCAATTTGCTGTCCGGCTGGAAACCGGGAAGCACACGGGATGCGTGGTAGTCGTCATAGAGCTTGCCGCCGAATTCCAGATAAAGCTTGCCGCCGAACTGACGGATTCTTTCCCGGATATGGGCAGACTGGCTCTGGATGTATAAATCATTGTCAAAACCGATACGCAAAACACTCGCCTCGTTTCTTTCTTGCAATACCTTATTATTGTATAAGACTTCCGGAAAAATAGCAAGCCTTTTGAAAATAAAGTTTTCTGATTGCAATCCGGAAAATGTTGGGTTACAATAAATAAAAAACCCAGGAGGATCTGTTATGGAATACAGAATTTTAGGAAAAACCGGTTTGAAGATCTCCCGGATGGGATTTGGTGGCATTCCCATTCAGCGCATCGATGCTCAGGGCACTGCGCCCCTGATGCGTCAGCTGATGGAAGCCGGCGTCAATTATATCGATACTGCCCGGGGCTACACGGTCAGTGAGAGCTATCTGGGGCAGGCACTGGGGGGCATCCGGGAGCATTTCGTCCTGGCAACCAAGAGTATGGCCCGGGATAAGGAGAGTATGGCGAAAGATATCGACATCAGCCTTTCCAATCTGCGGACGGACTATATCGATCTTTACCAGATCCACAACCCTACTGCGGAGCAGCTGGATCAGGTGATGGCACCCGGCGGTGCTCTGGAAGCTTTGCAGGAAGCAAAGGCTGCCGGCAAGATCGGCCACATCGGCATCACCCTCCACACCTATCCTCTGTTTGAGAGAGCCTTGGAGCTGCCTTGGGTAGAGACCGTTATGTTCCCCTATAATATTGTGGAGACCCAGGGCGAGGATCTGATCGCAAAATGCACCGAGAAAAACATCGGCTTTATTTGTATGAAACCTCTGGCAGGCGGCGCCATTGAGGATGCTACCCTGGCGCTGCGGTTTATCGCTGCCAACCCCAATGTAACGGTGGTGATCCCCGGCATGGCAGAGCCTAAGGAGATCAGCCAGAATCTTGCGGCCATCACCGACCCCGCCCCCATTACCGAAGAGGAGCAGGGGAAGATGGCGGCCATTCGCGAGGAGCTGGGCACCCACTTCTGCCGTCGCTGCAATTACTGCGCGCCCTGCACCGCAGGTATTTCCATTTACTCTGTCTTTCTGATGGACGGCTACCTGAGCCGCTACGGCCTGGAGGAATGGGCAAGGGGCCGTTATGCTGCAATGGATAAGACTGCGTCCGACTGTGTGGACTGCGGCATTTGTGAGACCAGATGTCCCTACAATCTGCCTATCCGGGATATGATGAAAAAAGTAGCCGAAAAATTCGGCAAATAAAAAAACAAGGTGTGCTTAGCACACCTTGTTTTCTTTTTAGAGAGAAGAGACAGCGTCATTCAGACGGGTCATGGCTTCCACCAGGGTCTTTCTGGGACAAGCCAGCACCACCCGCTGGAATTGGGCGGCACACTGACCAAACATGGCACCGCTGTCCAGCCACAGTTTTGCTTTGTGGAGGATCAGGTCGTCCAGGGCTTCCTTTGAAAGCCCCAGGGCGGAGCAGTCCAGCCAGGCAAAGTAGGTGCCTTCCGGCTCAACCAGACGGATCTGGGGAATGTGGGCAGCCAGGTAATCCCGGACATAGTTGAGATTTTCGCGCATATAGGCTTTGCATTCGCTGAGCCATTGCTCGCCACCGCGATAAGCCGCGTGGCAGGCCAGCATACCCAAGAGGTTCGGCTCGTGGCAGGCGGCGATGTCCAGCTCCTTCTTGAATTTGCTCCGGAGATCCTCACCGGGAATGAAAATGTTGGAAACCTGCAGGCCGGCAATGTTGAAGCTCTTGCTGGGTGCGGTACAGATAATGCAGTGATCCTGCATTTCTGGGCAGGCCTTGGGGAAGGGGATATGGGGATGCCCAGGGAAAGCAAAGTCGCAGTGAATCTCGTCGGAGACCACGGTGACATCGTACTTTTTGCAGATAGCGCCGATTTTTTGCAGCTCCTCCTTAGTCCAAACACGGCAGATGGGGTTGTGGGGGGAGCAGAGGATAAAGAGCTTCACGCCGTTTTCTACGATCTTCTTTTCAAAATCAGCAAAATCAATGGTATATTTGCCGTCTTGGTAGATGAGGGGGTTTTCCACTAGCACCCGGTCATTTTGTTTGACTACATTATAAAACGGATAGTAGACCGGCGGCTGGATCAGCACTCGGTCGCCGGGTTGAGTAGCAGCTCGCACCGCAGCGGAAAGGGCAAACACCACGCCGGGGGTGTTCAGCAGCCACTGGGGTTCGATCTTCCAATCGAAATGATTGAAGAACCAATCCTGCAGGGCGGGGAAGTAGTCGTTATCCAGAATGTTGTAGCCGAAGATACCAAACTGCACGGCTTCGTTCAATGCATTGGTGATACATTCCGGCACAGGGAAATCCATATCTGCCACCCAAAGGGGCATCACATCATCGCCGTAGCCGTTTTTCTGCCGCAGGTCGAATTTCACGCTGCAGGTGTTGCTTCGGTCGATGACCTTATCAAAATCGTACATAGCCACATTCTCCCTTATAAGATCTACCTCTATTTTACTCTTCCTGACACTGTTAGTCAAGGTGTATTCCGGGCGGAAAAAGTTCTCCGATATGCACGAAGAAAACCGAAAAATTTTGTGAAAAAATGCTTGACAAACACCCGGATAGGTGGTAATATAATCGGGCGCGCATAGGGGATAACTATGCCAGCGCACTGCGATGATGCAGGAGATTGCGTTGAAAGACGGTAACTTCTGCGGAGTATGTCCGGTCATCGGGCGGCTGAACTTTACTGTTTAGCGCTGCGTATATCGCTGCGGCAGTAGAAAGGTCGGCCTTGCGTCGGCCATTTTTATTGGCTCGGAATGATACGCACGGAGGCGTGAACAGTAAAGTTC